>NZ_JBHLWK010000039.1:0-42209 GCF_042432915.1 Novosphingobium soli | reverse complement strand
CGGCTATGCTTCAGCCTAAGATGATCACGCTCTAACGCGGCGCTAACCGACCGCTGCGGCCGAGCCGATCGCGGGGCAGCCGACCTTCACGAACGGGTCGACCACGAAGGGATTGCCCCCCGCGAAGGTACGGATGCGAAAGTCGAACCGCGCGCCGCCCTGGGTCAGGCTGCCCTCCCCGATTGCCGGCGACGCCCCGCCCTTGATCGCGGCCACCTTCATCATCCGAAAGACGGCCCAGGGACCGTTCCAGGTGCGCTGCGCCGGTGCCCCGCCCGCCGTCGCGAAACTGACCGAGGCGCCGCCCGCTCCCGGCCAGTCGAAGGTGGACGGGATCGCCGCCTTGCCGTCGTAGCGCAAGGTCTGGCCGTCCACCTGCAGCGTCAGCGATTCCGCGCCGGACAGCGCCACCGGCTCGATCTGGTAGGAGAGCCGCGGGCTGTTCGGGTCGGTTCCGAAGAACGTCCGCGTCACCGTGTCCGCCGCCTGCATGGCGCGCACGGTGGCGGCGGTCAGGCCGATTTCACCGGCGTTCTCCTTGGCCGTCCAGTACGGCGGCGTCTTGTCGACGTAGCCGCCCAGCTCGGTAGCGACGAAGTTGGCGAACAGCCCCTGCGGCGAGAAGAACCGCGTGAAGTCGGCCACCGCCAGATCCACGCTGGAGCCGGGCATCACCGGATAGGCCTTGGCCAGGCCGTTCGCGCAGGATTCCCCGAAGCTGCCGCTCATCGCCTCGCCCATCTGCGCCAGCCGCGCGCCGCCGAGCGCGACGTTGGCATCGCTGGCCACCGCCTTGGCCCAGAGGCTGGCCGGCGCCGGCATCGAATTGCCCGTCTGATCGAGCTGGAGGATGGCGGCCTTGGCCTCCATGCTCTGCTGCGAACCGGTCTCGCCGCCGCCGCCTGGCAGGACCGCGATGACGTTCAGCTTGTCGGCGAGCTGGACCATCCCTTGCAGCCAGGCGTCGAGCGGGGAACCCTCGCCCTGGCCGACGAACATGCGCAGCGGCAGGAAGGCATCGACCACCGCCTGCCGTCCACCGTCACCCGCCGCCGGCAACGCCCCCGCCTGCCCCGCCATGGTCATCGCCTGCGCCAGCTTTCCGCCCGGCTTGGGCGTCCCGGCGGCGGGGGTCATGTCGGTGGCCTTGGCCATGGCCGCCAGGAGCGGCTTGATCGGCGAGAGCGGCCCGCCCCCGTCGCGCAGGCGCTGGACGTTTTCGCCCAGGGAGGCCGCCGGCTTGACCTGGATCGAAGCGGTGTAGGACTGCCACCGGTCCAGGAACTCGGCGAAGTAGAGCCGCTCCAGGTCCGACTTCAGCCCGGCCAGCTCGGCCGGAGAGAGCTGCGTGCCGCCGGTGTCGCCGACGACCCATTTCTCCTCCTCCAGCAAGCTCGCGCCCTTGGCGACGATGGGCAGGAAGATCTTGTCGTAGCCGCTGCGGGTGAACAGCGCCGGTACGCCCGCGCCGGGCGCGAAGGCGCCGCTGGTGTCGAAGAACGCCTCCGGCCGCGGACCGGCATGGGCGCGCGCGGTCCACATCTCCTCCCCGGTTTCGAGCGCCTTGCTCTTGAGGCGGCCGTAGACGCGCACCGCCGCGGGCTGCGCGCGCAGGACCGAGCGAGCCGCCTCGACGCGGCCCGCGTCGATGGTCTGCGGTGCGAAGTTGCCGTCGAACAAGGCCTTGGTGTGGCGCGCGAGTTCACCCGCCTGGCTCTCGGCATTGCCGCCGCCGCGCTCCATCCAGGCCGGTTGCACCCAGCCCGCCACGTGCTCGCCCATGGCGGGGCCCTGCCCGCCGAGGATCAGGTAGGACTTGAGATCGTCGTAGAGCGCGGTCGGGTTCTGGCCGTCCGCCGCCATGCGCTGCTCCGCAAGGCCGACGAGAATCGGCGCGAGCCTGCGCTTGAGGTCGCGCCCGTAGATCCCGCCCAGCTCGGCAGAGAGGCGTCCGCCCTGGCCCAGCCCCAGACCGAAGTCGCTCGCCTGCGCCATCTGCGTCGTCGCGTCGCCCAGGATGCCGAGTGCGGCGACATCCTCGTCCACCCCGCCCCCGCCGTTCGCGCGCACGTTGGCATAGGCCTCGGCGGTGCCGAAGACCTGGTCGATGAGCGCAAGATTGCGGAAGTAGCCCCAGGTCCAGATGCCGCAGCAGATCGCCAGCGCCGCCACGCTGGCGGCGATGGCCACCGTGTAGCGCTGCCCGGCGCGCTTCTCCGCCAGCGGGTTGCGCCCGGCCATGCCCTGCTCCGGGATCAGCAGGTCGGAGAAGAAGCGCTTGAGGAAGTAGCTGCGCCCGGCGCCGACCGCCTGCGCCGAATGAGTGGCCGGCGCGCCGACGCTGAGCAGGATGCGATCGACCGGGTTGCCGGTCTGGATCGACGAGGCGAGATAGACCCCGCGCACGCGTGCGGGTTCGTCGAAGCGGCTCTTCTGGCCGAGAGCCTCCAGCAGCCGGGCGATGGGAGCCTGCAGCGAGGCGAGCTGCGCCGGAAAGGCCGCGATCTGCGCGCGCAGGTGCATCTGCGGCTCGTTCTGCATCCGCTCGACCACGCGCGAGGACACCGAGGTGACCAGTGCCTCGAACCCTTCGAGCACCGAGGCATTGTCCGGCCGATCGCCCCTGGCCGTCGCGCCGAACACCTGATCGGATTCGCTGTCGGTGCTGGAACGGAAGTACTCGCGGAAGCCGGCGAGCAGGTCCGCCTTGGTGACGAGCACGTAGACGGGCAGGTCCTGTCCCAGCTCCTTGCCGATCTCGGCCAGGCGCGCGCGGATGTGGCGCGCATGGTCGGCCATCTTCGCCGGATCGACGAAATCCGCGGCGGGGATCGCGACGATGACGCCGTTGAGCGGCTGGAGCGGCCGGTACTGCTGGAGCAAGTCCAGGAAGGACTTCCACCCCGCGGCATCCGCGCTGGCATCGTCGTCCTGCGTCACGTAGCGGCCGGCGGTGTCGATCAGCACCGCCTCGTCGGTGAACCACCAGTCGCAGTTCGGGGTCTTGGGCTGGCCGCGCAGGGCGCGATACTCCCCCGCCACGGCGGTGGGAAAATCGAGGCCGCAGTTGAGCAGCGCGGTGGTCTTGCCCGCGCCCGAGGGGCCGATGATGGCGTACCAGGGCAGCTGATAGGCGTAGGCCCCGCGCGAGCCCACCTTGGCGGACTTGAGCATGTCGAGCGCCTGGGTGAGCTTGGCGGAGATCTCGTCACGGTCGGCGGCGCCGGGCTCGGGCTTGAGCGCCTCCATCATCGCGGCGTTCTTCGTCTTCTCCCCCCGCACTGCCAGGAGCCACAGGACGCCCACGACGAGCAGCGGCAGCAGCGCGACAAGGCTCGCCACCGGCCACCAGCCGAGCGGACGAAAGCCCGCGATCGACACCAGGGGGCCGACGAAGAACAGCAGCAGGCCCAGCGCGACTGCGCCGATCACGCGCCAGAACCAGCGGTTGCGGAAGAGTGCCTTCATCACCTGTCTCCCTCAGCGCCAGTGGATGTCGTTGGCGACGCGCAGTTCGACCCGGCGGTTGCGGGTCCGCCCTTCGTCGCTGCCGTTGTCGCCGATCGGCTGGGTCGCTCCGAAGCCGGCGATCGACAGCCGCGCCGGGTCCGCCAGGCCGGCGCCCTCGATCGCCTGCGCCACCGACTGCGCGCGCGCCTCCGACAGCTCCTGGTTCGACGGGAACTGCAGCGAGTGGATCGCCTGGTCGTCGGTGTGGCCTTCGACCTTGACCGGGCCCTTGGTGAGGTTCGCGGCCTGCGCCAGATGCGCGAAGGTGTCGCTCCACGCGCTCGATGCGTCGGCTTGGGCGGAGGCGAAGAGGCCCTGGTTGTGCAGGCGGATGACGATCTCGTTGCCTTCGCGCGTCAGTTCGAGGCGACCGGCGGCGACGTCGGGGCGCAGGATGTCCTGGAACTTCTCGTAGAGCGGCGTCTCCGCCTGCGCGGGGGGCGGCGGCGGGGGCGGCACGGCGGCGGTGCCGACCGCGCGGTCGACCGCCTCGATCGCCGCGTTGCCCCGGCTCGACAGGTGCATGAGCAGCGCCGCGAAGATCAGCAGGGCGACGACGCCGATGCCGGCGAGCACGGCCCAGAGCGGGACCTGAGAGCCGAAGCGGCCGGACGCGATCTTCTGCCCGTGCCATTGCGGAGAGATCTCCCCGCTCGGCGCCGCGCGCTGGCGCTGCACCAGCGCGGCAAGGCCGGCGCGGCGCTGGGCGAGGATGTTCTGCCCGCGCGGGTCGAGCGCGGCGCGGCCCTCGAACCCGAGCGAGAGGCACAAGTACAGCAGCTCGATCAGCCGCGGCTCGCTAGCGGGATCGCGCTCCATCTGCTCGGCGAACTGGAACATGCGGTCACCGCCGCGCGCGTCCTTGTGGTAGACGACCAGCAGGCTCTGCGTGGACCACTGGCTCTGCCCGCCCCAGGGCGTGGACATCACCGCATCGTCGATGAAGGCGCACAGTATGTAGTGCGCCAGCTGCACCGACTTGGGCTCCAGCCCCAATGCCCGGGCGCGCTTGGTGAACGCGTCCAGCTCGCCGACGGTGGTGCGGCGCAGCGCCTCGAGGTCGGGACCGACCGCCATGGTCTTGATGTGGTTGGCCAGCAGGATCAGGCGACCCGCCGCCGCGACGACGGGCTCGGGTCCGTAGAGATGGGGCTCGCCAGGCGCGAAGTCGATGCGCCCGCCCCCGCCTTGTGAGGTCGATGGCGGCGGCGGCGGAGCGCCCCACGGCGCGGCACCGCCGGATACCGGCTGGCCGGGCGGCGGGGAGACCGGAATGCCGGGCGCCGCGGATGCCGGCGCCGGCGGGATGCCCTGCGGCGGCTGCGGCGGGAAGCCGGCGGGTGTCGGCGTGCCCCCGCCCCCGCCCCCGGCCGGACGGAACACGGTCGCGTCGTCGCCGTCGTCGTCGCCGATCATTGCTGCTGCCCCCGGATCGCCCACATCTCCAGCTCGAGGCCCGGGATCTCGCCCGCGACGTGCAGCGCGACTGCACCCGAGGTCCGCACCGCCTGCCACTGTTCGTGCCGCGCGTTGATGTTGAAGTAGACCGTGTTGGCCCGAAACGGGATCTGCCGCGGTTCCGCCGCCATGGGATAGAGGTCCGCGCCCGGCAAGTGCCGGTTGACCAGATCGCGGATGTGCTCGACCGAGCCGATCTTGGTGAGCCGCGGCATGTTGGCCCGCAGCTGCTCGGTGTCGACGCCCGCGCGCACCGCAAGCACGAACGAGGCGGTGGTGAACAGCGAGCGATCCTCGATCTGCCCGACCTGGATGCCGTAGCCGCGCGGGGTCAGCGCGATCGCCACGGCCGTCTGCTCGAACACCTTGCTGAGCGAGCGGCGCAGGTCCGCCATCACCGCATCGAAGCAAAGCCGCGGCTGGCGATGCTGGTAGAGCGGCATGAAGGTGGGCCGGTTGGACGTCTGGGTGAAGGTCGAAAGCTCTCCGGCCAGGGCACACAGCATGCCGTAGAAGTCGGCGGGGTGGATCGCGGGCAGCGCCGAGAGATGCTTGAGCAGCGCCTCCGCCCGGTTCGCCACCATCAGCATGAGGAAGTCGGTGATGTCGGCCACCGCCTTCGCACCGGGTGTGCCCAGCCGCCCCGCGATCGCTTCGGCCCGCTGGTGGAGCATGCCCTCGAGCTCGGTGATGAAGCCGGACAGCACCGGACTGGCAGTGACCGACACCGCGCAGGGGATGAAGCCGGTGTCGAGCACCACGGAGTCGTCGGTGCGCCGCTCCACCACGCGGGCGATCGGCAGGGTGACGTAGCCTTCCAGCCCCTCCGCCTCGGTGCGCAGCGACAGCTGCAGGCGGCCCACGTTCATCGCCACCCGCGAACTGGCGCCGTAGACGATGTCCGCCGCTTCGAACTCCTCCGCCAGGAACCGCGTCTCGGCCTGGGCGCTGCGATCGAGCGCGACATCGGCGGTGCCGGCGCGGCTCTCCGGGATGCATAGGTGCACGACCTGGTCGCGCACGTCGCGCATGACCTCGAGCGGCTTGGGCGCCGCCGCCTGCTCGGGGATGCGGAAGGGGGTGCCGTCCTCGAACACGCCGGAGCAGCGGTTGACGACGATCTTGCCGGTGCGCAGCGGCCCCTCGCCGATCTCCAGCTGGTGTACGCCGTAGCCGTGCGCCACCAGCGGCGCGACGCGCGATTCCAGTTGCGCGACGGCGAAGCGCTCAAACTGCTGAAAATGCTGCGGCCGCAGGAACATGCCTTCCGACCAGACAGGCTTGTTCTCCCACGTCACAGACCCGATTCCCCCTTGCCCAAGTCTACGTCCCCCGAATGACTCTAACGCGTAGACTTCATGAACTTTTCGTATCCTTCGCGGAAGGCCGCACTCATGATTCCGTTGGCATTGGACGTCGCATCTTTTCGCAGGTTTTCATAGACCGTCACGTACAGCGACCAGCGATCGATGCCGCGCTTTCCGAGGAAGCCCTTCTTCTGGCCTTCGGCAGCGGCGACGAGCTTGTCCATCTCCGCGGGCGAGAGGCGTGCGAAGGCGATCGTCAAGGCGTTCTGGACGCCGGCGAGCATCGCCATCTGGTGCTTCTTGATGTCCTCGAACGCACTGCGCACCGCCTCCTCCCCGTCCATGAACCCGGGCAGCGGCTGGCCGATCACGACCCGGGCGGCATCGAAGGCGGGCAGATGCTTGAGCGGGTTGTTGCGCCCCATGCTCAGCTGCGTGCGCTCGACCCGGAACTCGTCCTTGAACGTGGCGCGGTCCTGCAGGATGTCGCACAGGCCCAGCACGACCTGCCGGTACAGCACGCCGAGCCGGTACATGGCATCGGGCGGGAGCCGCATGTCCTCGGGCGAGAACCCGGCGCCTTCGTAGAACGCGGCCCAGCCCTCGGCATCGCTGCCCGGGCCTGCGGACGCGGACGGCGGGGGCGACGATGGCGGCGATGTTTCGGGCGACGGTGCGGACGGCAGCGATCCAGCGCCCGCGGCGCTCGCCTGGAAGAACGGATCGCCGGCCGCGTCCGGGCCGGGCATCGGCGCGGCGGCGAAGAGATCGTCCTTGCGCTGCGGGACACCGCCGGCATCCGGACCCAAGGGGGGCATCGGCAGCGCCGGGAACGGCTCGAACTCGGGGACGGGCTGGCCATCGCCGATACCATTGCCGGGGCTCGCCCAGTCCTCCGGAATGCCGACGCTGCCTCCGAACGGCACGGGGTCTGCCAGGATCGGGCGCGGCACGAAGGCCTGGCCGAACGGCTCGCTGAAGCCGAAGTCTGCCAGCGGCGGCGGCGCGGGCGCGAAATCCGGGACGTTCGGGGGCGGCGCATGGAAGCTGCCGCCGGAGAGGAAGTCGTGCACCTCGCCGCCGCCCAAGTCGCCGAGGAACGGATCGGCGGGACCCGCGCTCCAGATGTCGTCTCCGGCCGTGCTGGCGCCCAGCGGCAGCGGCGCGACCGGCGGTGGCACGAAGGAGGCTCCCAGGGCGTCTGCCGGCGTGCTGACGGTGATGACGAAGTCGTTGATCACCAGCCGGTCGCCGGGACGGATCGTCACCGGCTGGCCGGGCACGATCCGCTGCCCCGGATTGTTCAGCGCCACCCCGTTCTTGCTGGTGTCGGTGACGGTGAGGTCGAGCCCCATCGCCGCGATCGTGCAATGCTCGCGCGAGACGAAGCCCTGGTCGTCGGGCAGGACGAGATCGCAGATCTTCTCGCTGCGGCCCACCTTGATCTGGCCGGCGTCGATCTGGCGGCGGTCGAAGAAGCTCCCCGGAGGGTCGTTCAGGCGCGAGAGAAGCAGAGTCCACATGGTCAGCCAGGCTTGCGTTCGGCCAGCCTGCCCCGCAGTTCCGCCTGCGCCTGCGCCCCGTTGCCGCCCGCCATCAGCGCCAGCCCGACCGGGAGCCAGTCGGCAAAGGCGATCCGGCCGGCCAGCGCCGGTTCATGCGCCAGCAGAAGCAGCGCGATGCGCGCGGCGACGCCCGGCAGGTGCGGGGCCGGCGGCACCGCCTGCTGCCCACGCGGTGCGATGGAGGGCCCGGCCCAGTAAGCCGCAGTCGCCACCCAGGCGGGCGCGAAGTCGGGATCGCAGGCGTTCGCGATCTCGCCCGCGCGCTCCGCGTCCCCCGCGCCGCCGCCCTGCACCCAGCGCTCGGCCGCGGCGACCGCCGCAAGGTCCTGGCTGCGCCGCTCCAGATCCGGCACCACGCGCGCGGCCAGGCAGGCCCACCACACGGCCTGGCGGTGCGGCAGCATCATCGCCAGCGCATAGATGGCATCGCGCGCGTTGCCGTTCTCGACCAGCGCGGTGACGAGCTTCTCGGGATGTCCGATGCGGCCCAGCATCCCCTTTCCGGCGGCGGTGAGATCGGCCTTGGCCTCTAACTCGGACCGCTGGAACCGCAGGGGAATGGACAAGGGGGAGGACGCCATCAGTTGATCATCACCATGCCGCCCTTGAGGGTCAGCATGGCGTCCCCGTTGACATCCGTCTTCGGCGCCTTGAGCGCGGCGGTCGCCCCGCCCGACATGTCGAGCTTGACGTCGGCCTTGATGGTGATCTGCATGGCCTTGATGGTGATGCCGTCCGGCTTCATGGTGATCGTCGAGCCGCCGACCTTGAGTTCGATCTCGGACTGCGACTCCAGCAGGTTCTTGTCGGTGACGGTCACCGTGCGCGTGGACTTGACGTCCACCGTCTCCTTGCCCTCCACGGTGCGCTTGCGGTCGCGCTTGACCTCCAGCGTCTGGTCGCGCTTCACCGTGCCCCAGTCGTCCTGGTCGATCTCCCGGCGATAGTCGCGCCCGGTGTAGAGCTTGATTTCCTCCTTGCCGTCCTTGTCCTCGAAGAAGAACTCCTGGACCACCCCGCCGTTCTTTTCGGTCACCGATCGCCAGCCGGTCTGCGTCACCTTGCTGGCGGGATCGAACGGGTAGGCCTGCGACGGGGTGTAGACGGTGCCGGTGATGATCGGCAGGTCCGGGTTGCCGTAGAGAAAATCGATGATGACGCGGGTGCCGATGCGCGGGAAGAACTGCGCGCCGTGGGTTGCATGCGCCCACTGTTGCTGCACCGGCAACCACACCTGCTTGGCGAACCCGGCCTTGGAATAGTCGCGCGCGTTGGAGATGGCGACCGGAACGCGCCATTCGCCGTCCACTTTGATCTCGCCCGCGGTCGCGCCCTCCAGCTCGACCACGCCCAGCATCGGACCAGGCGCCTGCCGCGGGGGCGTGTCGACGCGCGGCCGCACCGTCTTGGTCGCGTCGATCGCGGTGAAAAGATTGGAATAGCGCGCCGTTCCCGCGCCTTCGAACATCCAGGGATCGTACGCGGAGTGGATGACGCGGGTCAGCACCATGCGCCTGGGCGCCAGCGTCGTGCCGCCGGTGATCTCGACCCGGCCGCCGGCCATGAAGCTCGGCTCCAGCGCCCTGCCCTCGACCCGGTCCGCGCTTTGTGCCGCGTGTTCGTCGCTGGCCTTCTGGCGGCTTTCCACGTCGCCCCCGGCCAGCGCCTCGTAGCCGATGGTCTCGTACTCGTGGCTGTAGACCGCCCCCCAGCCGTCCCCGGCGGAACTGTCCTTCAGGAACGGCTCGTCGAGCTTGTTCACGTTGAAAGAGACGTGCTTGTGCCGGCGCGCAGCGGCGGCATAGTGCCGCTCCAGCACGTCGATATGGCCGTTCTTGCTGCCCGCGACGAACTCCACCGGGCCCGCGGCGATGTCGACGTAGTCGGCCGGCTTGTTGGTCACGATCATCTTGTGCCGGTAGGCGCCCGCACTGCGGTCGTAGACGAAGAAGTACATGATGCCGTCCTGCGCCAGCAGGCGACCCAGGAAGTCCAGCTCGCTCTCGTCATAACGGACGGCGTAGCCACGCTTGGGCGGGGCGGGGCTGACCGACAGGGTCTTCACCAGCCCCGTGACATCGGCGGTCATGCCCTCGAAGATCTGGACGCTGGTCTTGTCCTGTACGAAGTGCGTGGCGCTGGCGTAGGACAAGGCGTGGTAGGCGGGGCGCAACTGGACGAAGATCCGGCCGATATCGTCGCCTACCACGCGGCGGGCGGCGTAGATCCGGCCCGCGAAGACGCGTTCCTGGCCCGATCCGGGATAGATGTCGAACTCGGCGAGCTTGCCGATCCAGCTCGTCAGGTCGGGTTCGGCATTGGTGATGAGCTCGAGCCAGTAGTCGAAAGGCTGGGATATCTCTTCCCGCCCCTCGAAGCCGACGAGGGCATAATCCTCGATCGCCGCATCCGCCAGGACGCGAAGATTGAGCAGGTGCTTGTCCATCGCCGCGTGCCGCGAAGCCGACCGGTCCGGCGGGGACGACGTGCACCGTGCACGCCGTCCGCGCCCGTCCCGATCAGCCGACCTTGTTTTCGGTGAGGTCGTAGATCAGGTGGGTCGGGTTGCCGCCCTGCTTCTTGTCGCGGCCGGTGAACGACCAGTCGAACTTCGTGAAGTTCAGCGAGATCGATTCGCTCGGCAGGTCCTGGCCACCGCTCGACATCGAATAGCCGGACACGATGATGTCCTCGAGTTCCAGGGTGGCGAAGGCGACCGATTCACCCTTGCTGGCGGCGACGAACGAGATCGTGCCCTTGCCGATCGGATCACCCTTGAGCAGCGCCTTGAACAGACCCTCGGACGACTTGTCCAGCACCTTGGTCGCGGTGATTTCCGAGACGCTGGGCTCGCTGGTCGTGCGGTCGCCGCCGCGCGGGCTGCCTACGCCGAGGCCGGCGCCCCACTGGAAGGACTGAAGCTCGATCTGCTCCGAAAACTTGCTGTCGGTGGAACTACCCTTGACGCTGTCGATCTTGAGAAAAATAGCCACTGCATGCCTCCTTCCACTTGATTTACCCACCCGGCCAAACGGACAAGGCCGGGTTCACTTCGCTCAACTTATCGTAAATGCGTAGTCTGCGGCCTCGCCCGAGGTGACCTCCACGCGGTCGACCGCCTTCCCCTCGGCGCGCATCTCCAGGAGCTGGCCGGCCAGGTCGGCCAGCAATCCGCGCTTCAGGATGTTCTCGATGTTGCGCGCGCCGCTCTCGACCTCGGTGCATCGCGCCACCAGCCGGTCCAGCAGCGCATCGTCCCAGGTGAACTGGGCGCCGTAGTTGGCGACGATGCGCTTGCGGATGCGCTCGAGGTTGATGACCACGATCTCCCTCAGGATCTCGGGCTCGAGCGGGAAGAACGGCACCGTGGCGACGCGGCCGAGGAAGGCCGGCTTGAAGTATTCGAGCAGCGCGGGCCGCAGCTCCTGCGCCAGCGCCTCGGGCTCGGGCATGTCGTCCTTGCCCTTGGCGCGGCACAGGTCCTCGATCGTGTCGGTGCCGGCGTTGGAGGTCATGATGATGAGCGTGTTCTTGAAGTCGATGTCGCGGCCCTGGCCGTCCTTCATCATCCCCTTGTCGAAGACCTGGTAGAACACGTCCTGGACGCCCGGGTGGGCCTTCTCCATCTCGTCGAGCAGGATCACGGAATAGGGCTTGCGCCGCACCGCCTCGGTGAGCACGCCGCCCTCGCCGTAGCCGACGTAGCCGGGCGCGGCGCCGACCAGGGTGGAGACCTTGTGCTCCTCCTTGAACTCGCTCATGTTGATGGTCGTGATATTCTGCTCGCCGCCGTAGAGCAGGTCCGCCAGCGCCAGCGCGGTCTCCGTCTTGCCCACGCCCGAGGTGCCGCAGAACAGGAAGATGCCCAGCGGCTTGCGGGGATCGGCCAGCCCGGCGCGGGCGGTCTTGACGGTGTGCGCGATCATGTCGAGCGCGTAGCGCTGGCCCTTGATCCGCTCGGCCAGCTGGTCCGCGACAGTCAGAACCGAGCGGATCTCGTCGCCACCCATCCTGCCGACCGGAATTCCCGTCCACCCCGACAACACGGCGGCGACGACGTCGCGGTCGACGACGTCGTACACCATGATGTCGTCGCTGCGCTTGGCGGAGAGTTCGTCCTGTGCCGCCTTCAGGTTCGCCCGCGCCTCGCTCACCTTGGCCGAGATGTCCTGCGTCGGCGCTTCGGCCACGGCCACTTCGCCATCCGTCGCGGCATCGGACGTCACCGGCGCCGGTGCTTCGCTGGCAGCGGACTTGGCGGGCGCCTCGTCATTGAGCAAGTCGTCGAACGCCATACGCGCTTCCGCGACCTTCTGGACGAGCGCCTTTTCCTCGTTCCACCGGCCGGTCAGCACTTCGGCCTCGGCTTCCAGTTCCGCCCGGCGATCGACGCAGGCCTGGAGCGCGGCGGCATTGTCCAGGCCGCTGCCCTGTTCGCGCTTGAGCATGCGCACCTCGGAGTCCAGCAGGCCGATCTGCCGCTGCACGTCCTCCAGCGCAGCCGGTGTCGCCGCCTGGCTGATCCCCACCCGCGCACAGGCGGTGTCCAGCAGCGAGATCGCCTTGTCGGGCAGCTGGCGTCCGGTGATGTAGCGATGCGACAGGCTGGACGCAGCCTCCAGCGCCTCACCCAGGATGCGCACGCCGTGGTGCTTCTCCAGCACCGGCACGAGGCCGCGCAGCATCGCGACGGCCAGCGTCTCGCTCGGTTCCTCCACCTTCACCACCTGGAAGCGGCGGGTGAGCGCAGGATCCTTCTCGAAGTACTTCTTGTACTCGGCCCAGGTCGTCGCGGCGATCGTGCGCATCTCCCCGCGCGCCAGGGCGGGCTTGAGCAGGTTCGCCGCGTCGTTCTGACCTTCCGCGCCGCCCGCGCCGATGAGGGTATGCGCCTCGTCGATGAACATGATGATCGGCGTCGGGCTTTTCTTCACCTCCTCGATCACCGACTTCAGGCGGTTCTCGAACTCGCCCTTGATGCCGGCACCCGCCTGGAGCAGCCCGAGATCGAGCGAGAGCAGGCGGATGTTGCGCAGCGCCTCGGGCACGTCACCCTGGACGATGCGCAGCGCGAAGCCTTCGACCACCGCGGTCTTGCCCACGCCCGCCTCGCCGGTGAGAATCGGGTTGTTCTGCCGACGGCGGGTCAGAATGTCGACGATCTGGCGGATTTCCGGATCGCGCCCGAAGATCGGGTCGATCTTCCCGTCGCGCGCCTGCTGGGTCAGGTCGATGCAGTACTTGGAGAGCGCTTCGCCCCCGCCCGCGGCGCCGGGCTGCGGCGCAGCAGCGGCGCCCGCAGCAGCCGGCGGCGCCGCGGACGACGCGGACTTCGCCTCTTCCGAGCTTTCGGTGATCTTGGCGAAGGCGGTCCGCAGCGTCTCGACCGGGATCTTGGCGAACTGCGCGCTGATGTCGCGTGCCGTGCCGGTGAGTTCGCTGCTGGTCAGCAAGGCCAGCAGCAGATGACCCGAGCGCACGACGCTGGATCCGTACTCCAGCGAGCCGACCAGCCAGGCTTCCCGGACGAGCTTCACCAGGTTGGGCGCGATCGCCGGCGAGCGTCCGTTGCCGGTCTTGAACCCGTCGATCTGGCGGTTGATGTCCTGCACCAGCCGGCCGGCGTCCACCTCGAAGTGGTTGGCGATGACGGCGATGTCGGAGGTCTGCCTGTCCAGCAGGCGGTTCAGCCAGTGCTCGACTTCGATGTCGTAGTTCGTGCGCGACAGCGCCAGCCCAGCGGCAGCTTCCAGCGCCTGACGACACGTGTCGTCAAGTTTGCCGATGAGACTCTTGAGATTCAACTCCACGCCCCGTCCCCCAAAGCTCCGCGCCGCCCGGCTTCATGCCGGTCGCACAATGACCTGCAATTCCCCCTCGTCAATTAATCTTGACTGTTATGTTGCGGCCCGTCGCAATTTGGATCGGCGTAGAAATCGCCCTGCGCGTTGCTGAAGCCTGCTTAGTAACGGGAGCGTCTGCACTCAACTCATTTTTCGCACCATTGCAGTCGGATCGACCGGAATGAGGCAATCGTTAGCTACACCCCCGGATCTTTCCGGAATGCCCATCCACGTCGTCCACCCCAGCATCGCCGGCGCCTGCGCATCGCCCAGGCGCAGCGGCGGTATGTCGCGCGTGGCGATGAGCAGGCGGATGGAGGGCCGCTGCTCGATTCCCGCGGCCAGCGCACAGAGCTGCGTCACCTCGCGCCGCCCCTCGCGCCTGAGGCAGAACGCCTGGAGTTCGTGGTACGCCAGCGGGCCGATCTCGACCACGTAGTGATGCTGGGCATCGAGCACGGCCGCCCCGATCATCGCCGCGGCCCCGGTGCCGGTCTCCGCCGTGTCACCGGGCTGCCCGAGCTGCGCAAACTGGGCCGCGATGCCGCCGATTCGGGTCTGTTCGGAAGGCGGCACCGCCATCCAGGTGGGCGTGGCCTGGACCAAGCGCAGCGGCAGTCCGGTCATCACCTGCAGCACCGCCTCGACGCTCGCGGCGCTGCGGCGCGCGTCCGCCAGATGGGCGACGAGCGTGACCAGCGAGCGGTCCTGCACGTCGAGTCGATCCCGCGCGCCTTCGTAACCGATGCCCGCCAGCGTCACGAGCATCGCCTGCACCGGATCGCCATCGCCGCGGACCGCGCGCTCGGCCATCAGCGGCCAGGAATACTTCTCGGCGATGCGCCAGAAGAACGACAGGGCCCGGTGGTCGAAGATCGAGAGGAAGTGCCCGAATGCGAAGTCGCGGGCCCGGCGCCGCTGCAGCTGGAGCTCGCTGTAGGGGGGCGGCAAGGCGGGGGTGGAACCGGCCAGGCCCATGACATTGGCCAGCACCCGCACCTGCCCCTGATCCGTCAGTTCCGCGTTGGCCACGTCGTTGGCGGGGGCGTGCAGGCGGTCGGACGCTCCGAAGCGCACCGGCTCGGCCGCCGGGAGATCGTCGCGGCCGAGCTCGGCGCGGCTTCCGCCGGCGCGCGCGCGCGCCTGTATCGTCCGCGCCGCCTGCACGAAGGTCGAGCGGCGCAGCCGGTCGAGGAGCGCTCCGCCGATCATGGCGCCCCTGCCCTCATACCAGCGGCCGGTCGCCGATGCGCGGCGGCCAGGTCTTCCAAGCACCGCTCTCCCGCTGGAGCCGGGCGGTGACCCGCACGAAGCTGTTGAGCGCGCAGGCCCCCGCCAGGAAGCGCTCGATGACGGCGCAGAGCAGGAACGCGCCCGAGCCCGACAGGCGCTCGTCGTCGATCTCCAGCGTCACGTCGATGCCGGAGCACATGGCGGTGTGGCCCTTGAAGCGCAGCCGCGCCACGCCCGGCGCGGCGCTGACGGAGATCAGCCTCTCGCGCAGATACTCGCTGTCGGGCGTGTTCCCGGTGTCGTAGATGGCGAGCACCTCGCGCAGCGCCTCGCCCGAAAGCTCGTCCCCGACCAGGGTGAGGTAGTTGAGCGAGAGCTGGCCGATCAGCTTCCAGTGCGCAGCCTCACCCCGCGCCGGACGGCGGGTGGGGGTCGGCTTGGTCAGCGCGCCGACGCCGGCCAGGCCGTTGATCGTTCCGGATACTTCGAGGTAAGGCCGCCCGCCGCCGAACGGCAGTCGCGCCGGAAGGTCGCGGTTCGTCGCCAGGATGTGGGTGTTGACCACCGTGGTGTCCTCCGCGAGCAACTGCGCCTTGAGGTCGGCGATCGTCAGGAACACGTCGTCGCCGCCGCCCACGCTGAAGCTGGAACGCCGCGCGGTCGAATGGAAGAACGATCCGAGCTCGGTGGAGCCGCGGCGGAACGAATAGAGCGCGGGCGTCTCGATCCGCTCGCCGCTGGCGGTCTGCAGGGTCACGCCGGTGACGGAGTGCACCTCGATCGCATCCTCGTGCTGCGCACTGGGCACGATGCGATATTCCACCGAGGTGTGATCGAGATGGATCGGCTCGGCCTCGACCGGGAACAGGTTGAGCGCAGGCGCCGCGTGCAGCTCGAAATCGTCGGCGCGAACCACCCGCTCCAGCTCGGAGGCGATCCGGTCGAAGAACAGGAAGATCTCGAAGCGGTTGCCGCTGGCGTTGATGAGGCGGCGGTCCAGCCCCGCGATCTCGAAGAACAGGTGCTTGTGCGGATAGGCGAAGTGCTCCTGCAGGAGCGCATAGGGCTTGCGCGCGGTGCGGGGCTGCGGCAGCAGCAGCCCGTCTTCGTCCAGGCCGAGCAGGCGCACGCTGTCGGGGCCGAGCGCGACGGCGCCGGGATCGGACGGGCTCGTGGCCACCGCCGCGCCCAGGAAGTTGGCGCCGAGCTGTTCCAGCAGGATCTGTGCCCGCCGCCCATCGCTCTTGATGAACAGCCGCAGCGTGTCGAGTTCGAGCCGGGCCAGGTCCACTTCGGGCTTGGTCGTCTCGAAGGTGAGGCGCAGCATGCCGCGCGCCGCCCCCGCTCCGACCGCAGGTGCCTCGAAGGGCGGCCCGACCATCGCGGCCTCGGCGAGCCGCAGCGGCAGCAGCCGGGTGTCGCCGCAGAGCCGGTAGCGGCAGGCGACGCCGTCGATCGGCTCGGTGGTGATCGTCGTCCCCCCCGGCACGGTGACCGGCTCCGCCATGTCCGGCGCCGGCTCCAGGCGCACGACCATCAGCGAGGGCAGCGGCTGAATGAGATGCGGATAGAGCGTGAGCAGCAGCGCGTCGGAGAGCTCGGAGTACTCTTCGTCCAGCTTGTGCCGCAGCCGCCCGTTGAGGAAGGCGACCGATTCGATCAGCCGGCTGACGTGCGGGTCCTCGATGGCGTCGCGGCTGATCTTCAGGCGCGCCGCATAGCGCGGATAGGCCTCTGCAAAGGCTCCGGCGTTCCGCTTGAGGTAGTCCAGTTCGCGCTGGTAGTAGGCAATCAGGTCGTCGATCATCCGGACAGGTTCACCTCTATGGTCCGGTCGCCCGGCCGCACCGCCGCCTCGTAGACCACCATCTCCTCGCTCTGCACCACGTTGAGGACCGCCGAGATGCGCAGGCGCATCCCGCGCGACGTCGGTCCCTCGTCCATCTCGATGTCGATCTGCGAGAGGCGCGGCTCGTGCTCGCGGATCACCTGGGCGATCACGCGGCGCACCCGTTCGCGCACGGCAGCGACGGACATGTCCTCGGTCGACAGATCGGGGATGCCATAGCCCACCACCGTCCGCTCCAGCCCGGGGTAGCGGTTCGTCGCGGGAAGCCACGGCCGCTTGGTGTTGAGCAGGCTCTCCAGGTCGCGGCGCAGCGCGACCTTGTAGCGGGCGATCGCCTCCTCCTCGCTCTCGTGGGCGTCGGCGGAGCCTTGCGGGTCGTCGTCGATGAGGCGGTCCACCAGCGACTGGGTGATGATCCGCGCCATCAGCCGGCCCCCTCGTTGCCGATCACGGTGGTGAGGCGGAACTCGGAGGTGATCTGGTCGAGCTGGTAATGCGGCCGCAGGTGGATCTCGCAGCCGTAGCTGCCCGGCTTGCCCGGCACCTCGTGGACGCTCACGGTGCCTTCGCGCAGGGGATAGCGCACGCGCATCTCGGGCGAGGCGTCGTCGTTGCCGGTGACGTAGCTGTGCAGCCAGCGCTGCAGCAGGCGTTCGCACTCGGCCGCGTCGTTGTACTTGCCGACCCAGTCGCGCGCGATCACCTTCACGTAGTGGGCGAAGCGCGCGACGCACAGGATGTAGTTGAGCATCGCGCCCATCTTGGCGTTCATCCGTGCCGCCTCCCCGTCGTAGTCGGGCGGGCGGTGCAGGCTGGGCAGGTTCATGAAGGCGCTGTTGCCGGTGAGGTGAAGCTGGCGCAGCACCAGCAGGCCCTGCTCGTTGAGCGCCACCTCCTGCTCCTCGGAGACGGCGTTCTCGATGGCGAAGCGGGCGACGAAGCCGGCGCGGTCGCTGGGCAGGAAGTGGCGGACCGGGCCATCGACGATCCCGGCTTCCCCCGCGGGCAGCGTGCCGCGGATCGCGGCGGGCCAGCGGTGCCGGGCCATGGCGCGGGCGGTGACGTAGGCGACGCCGAAGCCGCCATGCAGCCACAGCAGATCGCGCGGACCGGAGACTTTCTCGTCGTAGACGAAGCCCAGCCGCGGATGGTCGCGGCCGCGGTGGGGCGTGCGCACCAGCATGCGGGGGATGACCGCGCCCACGAAGCGGCTGTCGGGGCGCAGGCGGATGCGGTTCCAGCGGGCGAAGGACGGGTCGGCGAAGGTGGCGCTGAGGTCCTGCCGCAGGTCGATCTCGTCCAGCCCGTCGAGCGAGAGGAGCGAAGGGTCCACCCCCAGGACGAACGGGCAGAACGCTGCCGAGGCCACCGACATCAGCCCTTCCAGCACCTCGACGTCGTCCACCTTGCTGCCGCGGCCCAGACGGTGGGAGATCGCATGGTCCACCACGACGACGCCGTAGGGCTTGCCGCCGGGCATGCCGAACTCCTGGCTGTAGACGAGATCGAACAGCGTGCTCTGGTCGAAGTCGAGCGCGCGCTCGAGGTCGCGGGCGATCTCTGTCCAGCGCACGTCGAGGATGCGCAGACGCACCGCCGGATCGTCGATGCTGTCGGCCAGCCAGGCGACGCCGCGCCACAGCGCTTCCAGCTTCTGGAGCGCGGGATGGTGGAGGATGGCGTCGAGCTGGCGCCCGAGGTCGCGGTCGATCCGCGCGATCAGGCCGGCGGCGGTGGCCCGAAGCCGCGCGTGCCGGTCCGCGGCGGAAGCGAGGTGCGCGCTCTCGTCCGCGTCGGCATGGAGCGCTTCCGCAGAAGCCGGCCCGGGCTCTGCGGAAGGCGCCGTGGCCGCCGGCAGCGTCGTCGCGTCCTGCCCTTCGGCGAGTAGGGGCGACGACGCCATGGCGGCAGGTCGAGCGTCAGGACGCGGTCGGGATGCGGGCCACGAGACGCATCGAGGTGGTCAGCTCCTCGAACTGCAGCCAGGGCCGCAGGTGCGCCACCGCGCTGTAGGAGCCCGGCGCGCCCGGCACTTCCTTGACCTCCACGCGGGCCTCGCGCAGCGGGTACTTGGCGCGGGCTTCCTGCCCGGCACCCTCGGTCGCGTCGACGTAGTTCATGATCCAGCGATTGAGCCAGGTCTCGCAGTCGCTCGCCTCCATGAACGAGCCGATCTTGTCGCGCGCCATGACCTTCAGGTAGTGCGCGAAGCGGCTGGTCGCCATGATGTACGGCAGCCGCGCCGAGATCGCCGCGTTGGCGGTCGCTTCCGGACGATCGTACTTCTTGGGGTTCTGCGTGGTCTGCGCCCCGAAGAAGACCGAGTAGTCGGTGTTCTTGTAGTGGCACAGCGGCAGGAAGCCCAAGTCCGACAGTTCCTTCTCGCGCCGGTCGGTAATGCCGATCTCGGTCGGGCACTGGGTGTCGAGGTCGCCGTCGTCCGACTGGAAGACGTGCGTGGGCAGGTTCGAGACCTTCCCGCCGCCCTCGGCCCCGCGGATCGCGGTGCACCAGCCGTACTGCGCGAAGGCGTCGGTCATGCGGGCCGCCAGCGCGTAGGACGCGTTCATCCAGCAGTAGTCGTCATGGTCCATCGCCTTGGGCGCGCCGTTCTCGTCGCGCGGGGCTTCCTCGTACTCGAAGGCGTCGACCTTCTTGGTGTCGCGCCCATAGGGCAGGCGCGCCAGCACGCGGGGCATCGTCAGCGTGACGAAGCGCGAGTCCTCCGACTGCCGGAACGAGTTCCACTTGGTGTAGTCGGCCGTCTCGAACAGCTGCTTGAGGTCCATCGGCTTGGACAGCTCCTTGTAGGAGTCCATGCCGAAGACGTTGGCGTCCGCCGCCGAGATGAAGGGCGTGAAGCCGGAGGCGGCCACGCTCGAGATGTTGGTCAGCAGCTCGACATCGTCGGGATGCTTGGAGAAGTAGTAGTCGCCCACCAGCGCGCCGAACGGGGTGCCGCCGGCCATGCCGAACTGCTCCTCGTAGACCTTCTTGTAGAGGGTCGACTGGTCGAAGTCGGTGGCCTTGGCGAGATCGTTGGCGATCTCCTTCTTGGTGGCGTTGAACAGCTGCACCTTCAGCGTGGTGCTGATCTCGCTGTTCTTGACGAGGTAGTTGAGCCCGCGCCAGGTGCCTTCGATCTGCTTGAACTTGTCCGCATGCATGATCGCGGCGAGCTGCTCGGAAATCTGGGCGTCGATCTTGGCGATCGCGTCCTTCAGCGTGACCGTCATGTTCTTGTTGAACTGAACGGTACCGCTCATCGCCTCTTCGGCGAGCGTGCGCATGAGTTCCTCGACGCGCGAGGGCTCGGTCTGCTTGGTGACGCTGATCGCCTCGTCCAGCAGGCTCGGCGGCGCATCGACGGTCTCGGTCTGGACGGCGCCGGCGCCCTGGGCTTCCAATTCGGCCATGTCAGTTACTCCGCGGGCTTTTCGGTGCCGAGCTGGGCGGAAAGCTGGCCCAGCTTGTCCTGGTCTCCCAGGATCTGCTCCAGAAGGTTCTCGAGCTCCTCGGAGCTGTCGGCCTTCGCCATCAGGTCGCGCAGGCGGTTGCGCGTCTCCATCAGCTGGCGCAGCGGCTCGACCTGCTCGACGATCTTCTCGGGCTCGAAATCGTCCATCGAGGAGAACTTGAGGTTGACCTCGAACTCCTTGCCGTTCTTCTCCAGCGTGTTCTCGACCTTCATCTTCACGGCCGGCTCGATGCGCGCCATCACCTGGTCGAACTTGTCCTTCTTGAGGTCGATGAACTTGCGTTCCTTGAGGCTCTTCTTCGGAACGGCGGAATCGCCGGAGAAGTCGCCCATCACGCCCACCACGAACGGCAGTTCCTTGACTTCCTGGGCGCCCTCCGTCTCCACGTCGTAGGTGATGTGGACGCGTGGCTTGCGCACTCTCTTGAGCTTGTCGTGTACCGAGTCAGCCATTGTGATCTCCCTCGATTCCCGAAAGCACCGGCACGGCCGGACACCCTCGTGGCCCCCACCGGGCCGAACTAGTAATCGTCGCTGTTGCCTTCTTCTTCCGCAGGCGGCTTGATACCCGATCGCCAGTAGAAGTCCTGACGAGCCGAATCGTCGGGAATGAGTTCATTGAGAAGGTCATGAAGACTCATTCGCGCGCGTCGGTCAACCTCGCGCAGTGTTGCTCCCAAGGGCGACAGCGGTTCGTTGAGCTGGAAGTAATCGGCCGCCGCGGCAACCGCTTTCAACGCATCCTCGCGCCGCGTGATCTTGCCAGCGACGAAGCCGCCGCTGCCCGCCGGAGCCGCTTCGCCCGTGCCTGCCGTAGCGGCGACACCCTCTTCCCGGGCCGGCTCGTCCGCGGCGACGGAGGACGGGGCCATGGCGGTAAGCCACTCGCGGATGCCCTTGAGCTCCTCGCTCAGACGGGAGGCGGCGGGGAACTGCGGCTTGGTCCGCTCCGAGATGAAACCGATCGCGCGCCGCCAGCCGTCCTCGGCCTCGCCGGCCAGCTTCGCGGCGCGCGCCAGGGCCTCGCCCGAAAGGCGGCGGCCCTGCGCCTCGATGCTGCGGTAGAGGCCGTTGGCTTCGTCCATGCGGGCGGCCTTGGCATCGCCGGAGAGCCCCTGCGAGGCGGCCATCGCGGCGTCCGCCCGCACCTTGTCCATGTGGCGCAGCTCGCCGTCGCCGGTGCGCGCGATCGCCAGCTTGCGCACCGGCTGGATCAGGGCACCGTCCTTGTCGGTGCTGCCGCCGGAAAGCCCCGAGAGCGGCTGGAAGCGGGTCTCCACGCCGTCTTCGTCCTCGGCGGGGTACACCCCGTCGTCCCAGAACGCTTCCACGAAGTCGGCCAGCAGCGTCATCGCCGCCGCCAGGTCCGCCAGCCCTTCGCTGCGGGCGGCGGCCTCGACGATGACGCTCATCGGCTCGAGGTCCTTGCCGTGAGCGCTGAGGTAATCGACCGCGCTCTCGGCCAGCTGCTCCCAGTCCCAGGCGCCGTCGGGCAGGACGAAGTCGTCGTCGGTCATCGCCGCGGACTGTTCCAGGCGGACGATCGCCTTGCGCTGCGAGCGGATCTCGCGCAGCAGATCGCCGGCGGCGCCTTCGTCCTCGCGGCCGTCCAGGCCCACCGAATCGTCGATAGGGGCAAGGATCGACTGCCGCCGCTCTTCGTCAATCAGCACTGTTCCCCCAACTCCCCCGAGCCTAGCGCACTGAAACTACAGCTTTCGCCTCGGCACTCCACTTCTTTTTTCGATAATATCAGCACTCGTCATAAGTCACGACTCGAAATCCTGCTAAGGAGTACTGATGCCACCCGCCGCAAGACTTACCGACATGCACACCTGTCCGATGGTGACGGGGGTGGTGCCGCACGTGGGTGGCCCGATCGTCGCCCCCGGGGCCCCCACGGTCCTGATCGGCTCGCTTCCCGCGGCGCGCGTGTCGGACCAGTGCGTCTGCGTCGGCCCGCCCGACCTCATCGCCAAGGGCAGCGCCACCGTGCTGACCCAGAGCATGCCCCAGGCCCGGATCGGCGACCTGACCGCGCATGGGGGCGTGATCGTCGCCGGCATGCCCACGGTGATGGTCGGCGGCTAGGCGCCGCCTCAAACCCGCATCACACGCACGATCCGCCTGGCGCCCGAGCCGGCGGTCCGCCCTTCCCCGCCTGCACGCGGGCGGTCAGTAGCGGACGATCTCGACCCGGCGGTTGCTGGGATCGGACGCGACGGTTCCGTCGCGCGGGTGGTCGAAGCCGTAGCCCACGGCGCGCAGCTTGGCCGAAGGCACGCCTGCGCCCACCAGGTAGTTGACCACCGCCTGCGCGCGCTCACGCGACAGTTCGCGGTTGTAGGCCGGAGAGCCGATGTTGTCGGTGTGCCCTTCGATCACGAACTGGCGCGAACCCGCCGCATCCTTGAGCTGGCGCGCGAAGATGTCGGCCTGCTGGCGCGCATCGGGCGTGAGCGTGGCCGATCCCAACTCGAACGAGAGGCGCATGTCGAGCGACTTGCGCGTACCCGGCATCGCCAGGCGGGACGCGCCCGACGCGCGCGAGCCCGCGGGCTTGGCACTGGCGGCGGAGGAATAGCGCGGAGCCGATGGGCGCGCCCCGGCGGGCTTGGACGCGGCGGCCCTGGACGCACCGGGCTTGGCCGGCGTTCCGGTGGACAGGTGGAAGCCGCGCGTCTCGCCCACCGGGCAGATGCCGGAAACCATGCAGTCGTCTTCCTCTTCCGAAGCGCCGGCGTCCTGCGCGGCCGGCTCGTCGCAGCCGGAGACGAAGCACTTGATCTCGTCTTCGCTGACCGCCGCGCTTTGGGCCGACGCGACTTGCGCACCTGCGAAAAGGGAGGCGCTCAGCAATATGGATACTGAAGCCTTGACCATGACAGACTACCCCTAACTTCCCCGGTCGATTCGATTCTTGCCTGATACCTCCGGCGGCACCGTCAAACAACCATGTTGCATGGGCTTAACAGCGACCGTCATGTAGAGGCACAGTCGAATCGATGCTAACGCGCACAAGAGCACACGATCTTTTCGATGCGCGGGCATGGGAATGTACATGGGAACGCGCCCGGAGGTTCTTCGAGACATCGGTGCGGCGGGGGAGAAACACATGCAAGATGCGCATCCGTCGACCGCTCACCCCGCCCTCGGCCTGGCGAGCCTGGCCGCGTGCGCCGCAGCCGCGGCCGCGATCCTGCTGGGCGTGCCGAGCCTGTTCGGGCTGCTGATGCAGGCCCCGGCGATCGCCGGCTCGGGCCCCGCCGCGCTGGGCGCCGCGTTCACGCTGGTCACCTTCGGGCTCCTCGCGCTCGTGGCGCTGGCGGCGATCCGGCTGCGCGGCCTGCCCGTGCCGCTCGGGCCGCGCGCGTCCCTCGCGGCGGGCGGCGGGCTGGCGCTGGGGCTTGTCGGCTTCACCGTCTCGGTCGCGCTCTGCGCCCTTGCCGGGACCGCCCAGCTCGGCATGCCGGCATCGCAAGGCGCCGGGCTGCTGCTGCTCGAGACCGTGCTGCTGGTGATCCAGAGCGGCGCCGAGGAGTACTATTTCCGTGCCTGGCTGCAGGCCGACCTGGAACGGCGGTGGGGAACCTGGCCGGCGCTGGCGGCCGCATCGCTCCTGTTCGCCGCGCTGCACTTCGTCGCCGCGGCCAGCGAGCCGCTGACTTTCGTGACCATGCTGCTGGGCGGCCTGCTGTTCGGCCTGGCCTACCGCAAGTCCGGCTCGCTGCTGTTCCCCTGGGCGATCCACTTCGGCTGGAACTGGGCCGAGGAGCTGGCCTTCGGCCTCGTCCCCAACCCCGGCACCGGCCCCTTCGGTGCGCTCCTCAACATCGACATGCGCGGCTCACCCTGGTGGGGCGGGACCGAGGAGGGCTTGAACGCCAGCCTGTCCTCGGTCTTCGTGCTGGTGGCGCTGCTCGGCGCCGTGCTGGCGTGGCCGAGCGCGGCGGACCGGCCCGCCCCGAGGCTCAGGAAGATCCCTGCGCCCGGTTGACGTCGATGCGGTCGCGCACCTGCTCGAAGGCCTGCATCTGCGCGCCGGTGAGCGACTTGCTCTCCGACGGATCGGGCTGGACGGTGGCAGGGTCCACGCGCTCACCATTGATGTGGACTTCGTAGTGGAGGTGCGGTCCGGTCGAGCGCCCGGTGGTGCCGACCTCGCCGATCTGCTGCCCCTGCGCCACCCGCACGCCCACCGCGATGCCGGGTGCGAAGCGGTTCTGGTGCAGGTAGAGCGTCTCCCAGCCGTTGTCGTGGCGGATCTTGGTGAAGTTGCCGTTGGCACCCTTGGGGCCGCAGAACTCCACCACCCCGGCGCCCGAGGCGTAGATCGGGGTCCCGGTGGGCGCCGCGAAGTCGATGCCGCCGTGGAGCTTGCGGTACTTGAGCACGGGGTGGATGCGGAACCCGAACTTGGAGCTCACGCGCGCACCGTCCACCGGCGTGCGCATCAGCGAGCGCGCCACGGTGCGGCCGCTGGCGTCGTACCACTCGACCTCGCCGCCGGGCTGCTGGAAGCGATAGACGGCGGCCGACTTGGTCTGCGTCGTCATCGAGGCATAGAGCAGCAGGGGCGATCCCATGGCCTCGCCCGCGGCATTGGTCCTCTGCGCATAGGCCAGTTCGAACGCATCCCCCGCGACCACGTCGCGCTGGAAGTCGAAGTCGAACGCCAGCGCCTTGGCGAAGGGCGAGATCAGCGCGTTCGGCACGCCCACCCCCACCGCCGAGCTGTAGAAGCTGTCCCCGTCCATGATCCCGTGCATGACGACGATGCGCTCGCGCATCTCGGCGGCGAGGCGGCTGGTCTCGAGCGCTCCCCCCTCGCCGCGCCGGACGACTGCGCCCGAGCTGTCGGGATTGGAGGCCTGGAGGCGGTAGAAGCGCAAGGCGCCGCCTTCCCGGGTCATCTCCAGCACCGCGCGCACTTCGCCCTCGGCACCCAGCGCCGGGCGCGCCTGCGCCGCCACTTGGGCCGCCGTCGCCGCATCGAGGCCGAAGCGCCGCAGCGCCGTCTCCAGCTCCGCCGCGCTCGCGAGCTGGAGCGTGCGGCGGACCGACTGCGCCTCGCCGGCGCCGGGGGGCGCATCGGCTGCGACGCCGGGCCGAGGCGTCATGGCGTCCGGCCGCGCGATCCACGCTGCGGCCGCGCCTGCCAGGAGGATGCCGGCGCCCAGCCCGACGCTTCCCAGCCGCTGCCGCGAGGCGGAGCGCCGCGCCGCCCGCCCTTCCAGCGCCTGCCGCGGCGTCCAGGCCGCCGCCCAGCGCCGCGGATCGTAGGAGTCCACGAATTGATCGCCCATGCGCTCCCCCTCCCCGGACAACACGTCGTCAATAATGACAACTGGTGCGGAACGAATAGACGCTGTTGCCGAAATTGGAACCGGCAGTCTATGAAACCGGCAGTCGATGTCATCGGCAAGGCAGTCGAAGGAGGGGACCGGGTGATACCAATTCGGGCGGAATCGCAGGCCCTGACCGACGTGGGTGCTGTGCGCAAACACAACGAGGACCGCTATTTCGCCTCCGACGCGCTCGGCATCTGGCTAGTCGCCGATGGAATGGGCGGGCTGGAGAAAGGCGACTGGGCCGCAACGCAAGTGGTCGATGCGGTGGCCGCCCTCCCCCGCGCCGACGAGCTCGACGACACGATCGAAGCCATCCGCGCCGCGCTGGTCGCGGCCAACGAGCGGATCCTGGCGGAGGCCGAGGCCGTCGGCAAGCAGATGGGCTCCACCGCGGTCGCGCTCGTCATCCGCGGCCGGCGCTTCGCGGTGGCGTGGGTGGGCGACAGCCGCGCCTACCTGCTGCGCGAGAGCCGCCTCTACCGTCTCACGCGCGACCACAGCCAGGTCCAGGACCTCGTCGACCATGGCGTGATCGACGAGGCCGCCGCCGCCACTCACCCCTTGCGCAACGTGCTCACCCGGGCGGTGGGCGTCGCGCGCCCGCTGCAGATGGACGCCATGGCCGACGCCCTGCAGGACGACGACCTGCTGCTCCTGTGCAGCGACGGGCTCTACGGCGTGATCGGGGAGCAGGAGATGGAAGCCACGCTGTCCGCCCTGCCCTTCGGCCGCGCGGCCGAGGCGATGGTCGCGCGCTGCCACGAACTCGGTGCCCCGGACAACATCACCGTGGTCGGCGTCTCCACCAGCGAGGTCACCCTGGTCCACTACGGCAGTGCCGTTCCGGAGGCGTGACGTGAACGACGAGAAGGACGAGACGGTCTTCCAGCCCTCGCAGTTCGGCCAGGGCGACCCGCAGGCGGCCCCGCGCCCCGCCGACGGCGGCGAGGAAGGCACCGCCTTCGCGGCACCCGCGCCGCCCCCGCCCCCGGCCCCACCCGTCGACGACGAAGGCACGGTCTTCGCCGCGCCCACTCCCCCGCCCTCCCCGGCCCCGGCCCGCGCACGGGGCACCGCCGCCGCCATCGAGGTCGGGACCGTGCTCAACCACATGTTCGAGGTGAAGCGCTTCCTCGCGCGCGGCGGCATGGGCGAGGTGTTCGAAGGCGTGAACATCGCCAGCGGCGAGCGGGTGGCGATCAAGACGATCCTGCCCGAACTCGCCGCCGATCCGAACGTCATGGCGATGTTCCAGAAGGAGGCGCAGGCGCTCACCCAGCTGTCGCACCCCGCCGTGGTGCGCTACCGCGGCTTCGCGCTCGAACCGCAGCTCGGGCTCTACTACATCGCCACCGGCTTCATCGAGGGTCGCAACCTCTCCGACCTCCTGGGCAAGTCCACGCTGTCGGAGGACGAGCTCTTCGGCCTCACCCGCAAGCTCGCCGAGGGGCTGCGCGAGGCGCACGAGCTGGGCGTCGTCCACCGCGACATCTCTCCCGACAACGTCCTGCTCGACGGCGACCGGCTGGACCGGCCCAAGATCATCGACTTCGGCATCGTCAAGGAGACCGACCCGGGGTCCAAGACCATCATCGGCGACGGCTTCGCCGGCAAGCCGAGCTACGTCGCGCCCGAACAGCTGGGCGACTTCGACAAGCAGGTCGGCCCCTGGTCGGACGTCTACGCGCTGGCGCTGGTGGTGCTGGCGATGGCGCAGGGCCGCAAGCCGGACCTCGCCGGACTGCCCGCCGAGGCGATCATGAAGCGCCGCAACGGCGTGGACACCAGCGCGGTCCCGGCGCGGCTGCGCCCGGTGATCGACCGCATGCTGGTGGCCGATCCGCAGAAGCGCCTGCGCACGATGGACGCGGTGATCGCGGCGCTGGACCAGGCGCTGGCCGGCAAGACCCCCCGCGCCAGGAAGCCCGCCGCCACCGCGGCGAAGGCCAAGGCCGCTGCGGCCGCCGCCACCTCCGCCTCGCGGCCCTCGCGGCCCCTCCTGATCGGCGGCGGCGCGCTCGTCGCGGTCGCGCTGCTCGCCGGCATCGGCTACCTGGTGGCCGGCGGGAGCGACACCGATCCGACGCAGCCCGCGGCTCCGCCCCCGCCCGGGGGCGTGACGCTGCAGCAGGTGGACGCCGCGGTGCAGTCCGCCGCCCGCGCCACGCCCTGCTCGTGGCTGAGCCTGGAGACGCGGCCGCAGGGCAACGGCTTCTCCGTCGCCGGCACCGGCGTCTCAGGCTCGCCGCTCGACGTGCAGGACGCCGTGCTCAAGACCACGCACGGCCTCGGGGTGGAACCGGGCACCGACCTCACCGGGATCGCCCGGATCGACCCGAGCTACTGCCCGGTCCTCGACGCCCTCGCCCCGTTCCGCGCACCGCCGCCCGAACGCATGACGCGCAAGCAGCCCGAGTACGAGCTCGATGTCGCCGAACAGGGCGAATACGCCGGCCAGATCGGCACCCGCGTGGTGACCGACCTCGCGCTCGAGGGCATCACCGGCGACTACGCGCTCTACTCGATCGAGAAATCGAACGTGATCGCGCAAGTGTTCGGCGACCGCAGCTTCCTGCCGCAGAACGTCAACGGCACGACGATCCAGAAGCTGCCCGGGATCGAGAACTACCGCCTCAACATCGACACCAACGCGCAGCCCGGCTGGTCGGGGCTGGTCCTCATCACCGGCAAGGGCGGCTTCACCCCCGACGCGCTGAACGACCTGGTCTCTCCAGCGGGAAGGACCGCCTTCGCGCAGCGCGCAAGGGCCAACGACTGGAAGGTGCAGATCGTCTGGTACAAGTTCGTCGACAACCAGCCCAACGCCGCAGCCCCTGCGACGTAACTTTCATCACCGCGAAAGTGGTCCCACGCCGCTCAGTCTGAGCTTGTCGAAGGCGCCGAGAGGTGGGGCGAGGCCCGCATGCTTCGACAGGCTCAGCATGAGCGGAGGTTGGGCGAGCCCCGCCGGCCACTCCGCTTCGATCGCTCCTCGCGTCCTTCCGGTCGTTCAAGAAGCTGCTTCTGGGTGCGCGACATGGGTCGGGAAGAGACTGGCCTGTTTATGACGGGTGGCCCAAATAGCTGCCGTTAGTTGAGGCTGCTCGAAAGCACCTGAATTTCGCCAATGGAGTCATTAGTCCTCGATCCGAGTAAGATGCGGCCAGGCATCGCATCATGATCTCGAGCGTATCCACTCCCCGTAGGTTGCTCGCTTATCCTGACGGAAGCGTGGCGTGGGACACAAAATGAGGGCAAGCTGCAGAATTGTTCGGTGCGTCACCATCGCGGACATGTGTCCGAGCTTGGTGTTTGACCGACTATTTGATGAATGGCTCCCACGCGTGCAACCGCGCCTCAAGCTCTCTGTCGCAGGCGCATCAGCACGGTGCGGATCATAACAAATTACGTCAACATCGCCGCGGATCGGTCTGATTGATCGCTGGTGGAGGTGAACCCAAACCGCGTTTTTGATAAATTCAGCGCCGATCCAACACTCCGGCAAGCCTAGCGCAGCGACTACATCCATAACTCCCAGCGGTAGGGGTCATGCGAAGTATGGAAGAAACGCATGAGGCCATGTCGTCCATGAAAGCAGCGTAAGGCGTCGGACGAGAACGGAAACGCCGGAAATCAGATGCAGGACGAAATGGCCTGATTGTCGCAAAGCGGTGAGTTACTGGGCAAGGCCGACCACTCGTGATCCGGCAAACCCATTCGTTATCTAATCGCACGTAGATCAATCGGTGATCTTATCGAGCACATCTACGAGCTTTTGGAGAACGAACTCATATCGTTCATCCTGGTACGTGAACAGGAACGTCTCGCCTGTAACCAGCAAACGGTCGTTCAGATCGAATTCTCCATACCGCTGCTTGTAGGTGATCGGGTTGTCTGAATCCTGCCCGAAATCGCACTGACCATCTTTCGCGATGACAAACGGCCAAATGTCCTGTGTGCCAAGTCTCCCCCACCAACCCGCCGTAGGAAGGTCAGCGAAACGCTTGCGATTATCGCGGATCAGAAGGTCGATTGTAAGGTTATAGCCAGGATCACCGCACGTAAAGAACGCTCGCTTGAAGCTGGCCATTCGATCACCAATCCTGTTCGGAAACTCTGAATGCCGGAGGATATGTACTCTGATCTGTTCCCGCAAGCCTCGAACGCTCGGCTGAACGGCTTAAATGGGGCGCAAAGCAGGCGTAGCGCGGCGGCTCCTGAAGTGACCGCCCTCCCCCTCCATCAGACCTCCCCACACCGCTCAGCCTGAGCTTGTCGAAGGCCCCGAGAGGGGGCGCGAGGCTGACATGTTTCGGCAGGCTCGGCATCAGCGGCAAGCGCGGGTCGCTCTTCCGCCTTCGGCCCCCATCGTAGCGCTCGCGATCACCGACCAGCAGCGTGCCGCGGGCGGGCCCGCTGGACCCGTCAGGTCCCGACGGCCTCGGCATATCGGGTCGAGAGGGCCTGCGCGAAGATCTCGACGAAGCCGTCCCGGTCCTCGAACGCGCGTTCGTAGACCTTCCAGGCCTCTGCGTCCCCGCGCGCCTTGTTCTTGATCGAGGCGGGGGAGAACTGGTCGAGGGCATGGTGCAGGCCGGCCTGCATCGCGCCCAGCACCGCGCGCTGGTGGGCATCGAGTTCGGCGCACAGCGCGGAGACCTGCGCCGTCGCATCGGCCGGCGGGGCAGACAGCAGCGCCAGCAGGAGTTCCTCCGCAGACCCGGGCAGCGCCGGCGCGGCCGGGCCGGCTGCGGTGCCGAGGTCGGCGCGGGCCTTGCGACGGTCCTGCGCCAGCCGCAGCAGGCCGGCAAGGGCGGCTTGCAGCACCGCGCCCGCCGTGGCCGCGACTTGCGCATCGGGGGCCGCCACCTGCCCGCGCGAAAGCCCCAGCGCGCGCAGCAGCGCCCCGGCGGCATCCGGATCGCCGGGCGCGGCGGCCGGTGCGGGCGGCGTGCCCGGTGCGGTCCAGTCTCCGGGGATCTGCGTGGACGCGGGCTTGAGCCTTCCCCATCCGTCGCGCGGCGATGCCCCGGGCGCGGGCCCGGACAGGCCTTGCGCCTGCTCCAGCGCGACCGCGACCTCGCTCTCGCCCACGCGGATCACGTCGCCGTGGCGCAGCGCCTGCGCCCCGGCGATGCGCTGCCCGTTAACGAAGGTGCCGCCGCTGCTGGCATCGACGATCCGCCAGTCCAGGCCGTCGCCGCTGACGGTGCAGTGGCGGCGCGACACGGTGGGCTCGGCGATCAGGAGGTGCGCGCCCGCGCCGCGGCCGATGACGACCTCGCCGCGCTCGATCCGGAGGGGGGCCGGCTGGGCAGGCTGCCCATGGCGGTTGCACAGGGCAAGAATAACGGCCATTTTCCCTCCGAGTCCTGGGGCGTCGTTACTATAGCATCAAGGCCGCTTCGCAAGAGTACGGCCAGTCGGGGGGAGACGGGAACTTGGAACGCACGGCCACGGCGTATGACGACGTGCAGTATCCCTCTGCACTTTACCGGACCACGCACCCCGAACATCTCGCCGCCATGGCGCGGCTGCATGGCCTCGACGCCGCCGATCCGCGCCGTGCCCGCGTGCTGGAGATCGCCGGGGGCGACGGGCTCAACGTGCTGGCCATGGCCGCCGCCTTTCCCGAGGCGCGCTTCGTCAACATCGACCTCGCCCCCACCGCGATCGCCCGGGGGCAGGCGCTGGCGCAGGCCTCCGGGCTCGCCAATGCGCGCATCGAGGTGGCCGACGTGGTCTGCGCCGCCGAGAGCTTCGCGGGAGAGTTCGACTACGTCATCGCGCATGGCCTCTACGCCTGGGTGCCACCGGCGGTGCAGCAGGCCACGCTGCGGCTGATCGACCGGGTGCTGGCGCCCGAGGGCGTGGCCTATCTCAGCTACAACGCGCTGCCCGGCGGCTACCTGCGGATGGCGGTGCGCGACATGCTGCTGGCCGAGCTGGGCGGCATCGCCGACGCCGAGGAGCGGATCCGGCACGCCCTGGTGATCCTCGACGACTACGGCCGGCCACGGGAGGACGACAGCCTCGCCCAGGCGGCGCTGCGCAAGACGGCGCGGCTGATCGCCGACAAGGACGTCCACACGCTGTTCCACGACGAGCTGGGGACGGTCTACGATCCCAAGTCGCTGCAGCAGGTGGTGGCGGAGGCCGGGGCGCATAACCTGGCTTACCTGGGGGAGTCGCAGCCGGGCGGCCTGTTCCACGGCCTGCCGGGAGAGCCGCTGGACGACCGGGCGCTGGTGCGCCGCGCCCAGCTGGCCGATCACCGGGACTTGTGCTTCTTCCACCAGTCGCTGTTCGTGCGGCCGGGCCGCCAGCCGCTGCGCGTGCCGGACTGGAGGATCGTGGGCTCGCTGCTGGCGGGCGTGCCGTCCGGCATCAAGCGCGTGGGCCGCAGCGCGTTCACGATGGGCGAGTCCGAGTTCGAGGTGGGCGACGACGAGCTGGCCGACTTCCTGGAACAGCTCGTCGTCCACGCGCCCGCGCGCCTTCCGCTGGCGCGCTTCGCGGGGTCCGCGGCGCATGGCGAGGCGATCCTGCGGCTGGTCGACCGCGGCATCGTCGAGCTGCACTCGCTGCCCTTCCCCGGCGTGCTGGAGCCGGGGGAGCGACCCCTGGCCAACCCCCTGCTCCGGGCCATGATAGCGGCGGGGGAGACCCGGCTCTTCACCCTGGATCACCGCGCCATCGCGATCAGCGAGGAAGGGCCGCGCTGGTTCCTCTCGCTGCTCGACGGGAGCCGGGACAGGGCGGAACTGGCGCGCGAATGGCAGGCTTGCGGGCTTGCGGCGCCGATCGACGTCGACGCGGCGCTGCGCCAGCTCGCCCGGGCGGGATTGCTCTCGGCATGAGGACACCCGCGCGCGCTGCACGCTAAGGCCACCTTAAGGCCACCTTAGCGCGCTCCTAAGGGCTTGCCGGAGTGGCCCTGCCATCAGGGAGTCAGCCATCCTGTGGCACAGAGCCGCGATGGCATATCCAGCGGACCATGCCCCCTCCACCTCCCGATCCGGGGCCTGCGCCGCGCCTTAGACCGGGGCCGGTGCGCCGAGCGCGATCTCCGCGAAATACGAGGCCATCGCCGCGGCCGCCGTGTCGCTGAGCGCGATGAACGCCCGGCGCTTGTCCGCGGGATCGTCCATCCGCACGAAGATGCCCGAGTCCACCAGCTGGCCGATCCAGCGCAGCGCGGTGGTGGGCGGGACGCCGGCCGCGATGCACAGCGAGGTCACCGACACGCGCTTGCCCTCCGCACGCGCGGCGGCCAGGTCCAGCATCATGTCCCAGGCCGGATCGGCGAAGAGGTCGCTGCCGAGAAAGCGCGCGCGCAGCTGGCGCTGGCGGATGATCCTGCGCAACAGCCGCGGATCGGGCAGCCCGTCGGCCGCCAGCGGGGGTGGGGCATGCGCCGGCCGCGGCTCCGCCGGCGCGGCCGGGACGGCGGAGAAGCCGCGCGCGTCGAGCCGCTCGATCCGCCCCGCGATCCGCCCCACCTGCTCGGTCAGCCGCAGCAGCATGAGCCGGTCGTCCTCCGACAGTTCGCGCAGGCGCGCGGCCGGGAAGCCGGCCAGGACCTGCCCCAGCGCGATCACCCGTTCCGCCCGGTTGGGATCGACCAGCAGGACCGGGTTCGACTGGTCCATGCAGGCGAAGACATCGTCCAGCGCCTGCACCGTGGTGGAGACGATCAGCCGCGTCCCGCCCCGCGCCGCCCGCATGTCCAGCCGGGCGAGCGCCGCCAGCACGGCCCCGTCCAGGCACGGGCAATCGACCAGGACGACGTCGCCGAGCAGCCCTTCCCCGGCCACCAGATCGGCCAGGGTGCCGATCGCGACGACCAGCGCGCCGCTTGCCTCCACGTCGCTGCGCAGGGCGGAGAGCACATGCGGCCGGTCCGCGTAGATCGCGAGCGCGGCGCTGCGCTCACCCGCGGAAGCCCCTGCCGCGGGATAGGCGAAATCCGCCCCGGCGGGCTGGTCGTCGTGCATCGTGTCCACCCTCGCCTTCCTCCGGATGCGGTTCCGGACCTGACTTCGGGAGGGTAGAGCAAGGAGGATCGCCGGCGGGGTTAAATTGGTGCAACCCTCACAGCCAACCGGATAGTTCGCGCCGCACCAGCGTCTCCAGCATCTCCATCCCGGCAGAGCGGTCGTTGAGGCAGGCGAGCACGCCCAGCCGCTCGCCGCCGGCGGCCTCGAACACCTCGCGGCCGCGGATGGCCAGCTCCTCCAGCGTCTCCACGCAGTCCGCGGAAAAGCCGGGCGCAGCGATGGCGATACGCCGAACGCCGGCGCGGGCCTCGTTCGCCAGCACGGTTTCGGTCGCAGGCTCGAGCCAGCGCGCCCGCCCGAAGCGCGACTGGAAGCTCGTCTCGATCCGCAGCCGCGGCAGCCCGTCGCGCAGCCGCTCGGCCAGCAACCGCGAGGTCTTGCGGCATTGGCAGTGGTACGGATCGCCCAGCTGCAGGGTGCGCTCGGGCATGCCGTGGTAGGAGAGCAGCAGCACTTCGGGCACGAAGTCCAGAACCGCCACCTGGGCGCAGATGTCCTGCGCCAGCGCCGCGATATAGGCCGGATCGTCGTGATAGGGCGGGAGGGTGCGGATCGCGGGCTGCCAGCGCATGGTGCGCAGCGCATCGCCCAGCCGGTCCATGACCGAGGCGGTCGTGGCGCCCGAGTACTGCGGATAGAGCGGGGCGACCAGCACGCGATCACACCCCTCGTCCTTCATCGCCTGCAGCTTCGCCGGGATAGAGGGATTGCCGTAGCGCATGGCCCAGTCGACCGTAACCGCCGCGCCGAGCCGGGCCTGCAGCGCCCGGGCCTGCGCCCCGGTGATCGCCGCCAGCGGCGAGCCGCCCTCGGTCCAGACCTGCGCATAGGCATGCGCGGACTTGGCCGGCCGGGTGCGCAGGACGATGCCGTGCAGGATCGGCTTCCAGGCGATCGCCGGGATCTCGACCACGCGCGGGTCGGAGAGGAACTCGGCCAGGTAGCGACGGACGGCCGGGGGCGTCGCGGCGTCGGGCGTGCCGAGATTGACCAGGAGCACCCCGAGGCCGCCCGTCGCGACCGGCGGATGGTTGGAGGGCGCGTGGTGCGGGCTTGCGGGATCGGGCATCACAGTTCCTCGGCGAAGAAAGGCAGGCGGCGCAGGCGCAGCCCGGTCGCGGAGTACAACGCATTGGCGAGCGCCGGTGCCACCGCGGCGACGCCGAGTTCACCGGGATCGGCCGGCTCCGCCGCGCTCTCGACGAACTCGACGTCGATATCCGGGCAGTCCTCCAGCGTCGGCAGCGCCAGCCCCGCCAGCCGTTCGCCGTCCGGGCGCCCCCCCTCGTAGCGCACGCTGCAGCCGAGCGCGAGGCCCAGGCCGAAGACGAGCCCGCCCTCCACCTGCTGCCGCGCGATGTCGAGGTTGACGATGCGACCGATGTCGACCACCGCGCTCAGGCGGTCGACGCGCGCCCCTTCCGCGCCCCGGCGGGCGCTGGCCACCACCGCGATGCGGCCCTCGCCGATGCGGTGGCAGGCGATCCCCTGGCCGCTCGCGTCGCCGCCGCCCCACTGCGCCAGCGCTGCCACGCGCTGCAGGCATTCGGCCAGCCGCGGGTCGCGCCCCAGCATCGCCATGCGGTAGGACAGCGGCTCGCGACCGGCGCGGTGCGCCAGTTCGTCCACGAAGCTCTCGTTGAAGAAGGCGGTCCAGCCGTGCGCATTGCCGCGCAGGCGCGCGGTGGGAAGGCCCACGGTGGCCGGCACGTGGTCGATCGCGAGGTTGGCGATCGCGTAAGGCGGCAGGGCGCCGTCCAGCGCCATCGGGTCTGCCTCTCCCGCCACCGCGGCGCTCGCTTGGAACGGCGCCTCGCCCCCGAACAGTCGACGGCCGAACTCGCGCGCGGTGGGGGGCACGGCGATCCGGGCCCGCCATGCGGCGATGCCGCCGGCGCGGTCCGGGCGCGCGGCCATGACGGCGACCACCGGCGGGCGCGGCAGGCCGGCGCGGAACTCCTCACGCCGGGCCCAGCAGAGCTGGACCGGCCGGTCCACCGCCTTGGCAATGGTCGCCGCCTCGACCGCGGGGCCGGACTCGAGCCGCCGGTCGAAACTGCCGCCGATGCCGACCGGGTAGAGCACCACGTCGCGCACATCGAGCCCCACAGCCCGCGCCGCCGCCTCCCGCGTCGCCTCGGGCGCCTGCGTCCCTGCCCAGAGCTCCAGGCGCCCATCGTGCAGCCAGGCGGCGGCGGCGCCGGTCTCGACGGTGGCGTGGAGCGCGGGCGCCACCTCGTAGCGGATCTGCACGGGGAGGCCACCGCGCACCAGCGCGCGATCCCCCTGCTCGTGCAGTGCATGGGCCGCGCCCGCGCGCATCGCCGCGTCCATCGCGGCATCGACCGTCATCGAGTCCACGCCGGCGGCCACCTTGAAGCGGGGGGCCATGCGGCCGAGCGCGTTCTCCGCGGTCCAGGTGTCGGTCGCGACGGCGGCGACCCAGCCGGGGCCTCGCACCACCTGCAGGAAGCCGCGCAGGCCCTTGGCCGTCGCCTCGTCCAGGTCCGAAAGCGAGGTGCTCGCGCCCAGCGGCGCGTGGCGGATGGCGGCGAACACCATGTCGGGCAGGCGCACGTCGCCGGCGAAGGTGAAGGCGCCCGCGGCCTTGGACGGCAGGTCGAGGCGCGGGTGGCGCAGCGGCGCACCGGGCGGAAACTCGGCGGGGCGCTCGGTCGCGGGCTCCGGGCGCAGCGGCGGGGTCGCCGGCGGCGCGAAAGTGGCGGCCTCCTCAGCCAGCGCGCCGAAGGACAGGCGGCGGCCTTCGTGCACCACGAAGCCCTGCTCCACCGCGCATTCCTCCCAGGCCACGCCCCAGCGCGCGGCCGCGGCTTGCGCCAGCATCGCGCGGGCGCAGGCGGCGGCGGCGCGCGCCGCCCCCTCGAAGGCCGCCAGCGCGGTGCCGTCGGCGGTGGCGTTGAACAGGTGGTCCTCGGCCCAGCGGCGGGCGATCAGGTCGTCGGGCTCGTCCGCCAGCCCGGGTGCGAGCGGGAACCACAGCGGGGCCCAGCGGGCGGCGAGCGCGACATTGGCGTAGCGGGCGCTGACGGGCGCGGGCTCGACCGCCACGCGGCGCCAGTCGGCGCCCAGCTCATGCGCCACCACTTGCGGGATCAGCGTGGTCACGCCCTGCCCCATCTCCACTTGCGGCACCGCCACGGTAACCACGCCCTCGCGGCCGATCCGGATCCAGGCGTCGAAGGCGGCTTCACCCTCGCGCGGCGCCAGCGGCAGGGGATAGCGGCGCGGGCCGATCGCGTATCCCAGCGCGAGCCCGCCCCCGGCGAGCGCCGCCACGAGCACGCCGCGGCGGGTCACGGCCATCAGGGATGCTCGTCCAGCCAGCGGCCCACCTGTCGCGCCAGCTCGGCGAACGCCGCCGCCTGCGGCCCGTCCCCCGCCGCGGTGGGCGTTCCGGCGTCGCCTTCCCGACGGATCGCAATGTCGAGCGGGATGCGGCCGAGGAAGGGCAGGCCCATGTCCCGCGCCGCCGCCTCGGCGCCCCCCGCCCCGAAGGGATCGCTGCGCTCCCCGCAATGCGGGCAGACGTACCCGGCCATGTTCTCGACCAGGCCAATCACCGGGACCTTGCTCTGGGCGAACAGCTCGACCGCGCGTGCGGCATCCAGCAGCGCCAGGTCCTGCGGGGTGGAGACGATCACGGCGCCGGCCGGCGGGCAGCGCTGCAGCATCGTGAGCTGCACGTCGCCGGTGCCGGGCGGCAGGTCGACCACCAGGACCTCGGCCCCGTCCCAATGCGCGTCGACCAGCTGGAGCAGCGCGCCCGAGATCTTCGGCCCGCGCCAGGCGATCGCCTGCCCGGTCTGCGAGAAATGCGCCATCGACAGCGCCGGCACGCCCCAGCGGCTCTCGACCGGGACCAGCTTGCCCTCGTGCGCGGTGGCGCGGCGGCCCTCGGTGCCGAGGAGGCGCGCCTGCGAGGGGCCGTGGATGTCGGCGTCTACCAACCCCACGCGGCGCCCGGCGCGGGCCAGCGCGACGGCGAGGTTCGCGGCGAGCGTCGACTTGCCCACGCCGCCCTTGCCCGAACCGACCGCGACGATGCGCGGGCCCTTGGGCGCTCCGGTGTCGAGGGCCTTATCCGCCATCATCGCGACGCGCACCTGCACCACGCCGGGCGCGCCCTGCAGGGCGGTGCGCACGCCCGCCTCCATCGCGGCCCGGCCGGCGGGGGGCAGGCCGCTCGCGTCGAGCACCAGCGTCGCCGTGCCCTCGACCAGGCGCAGTGACTGGACGCGCTGCGCGGCCTCCTGCGGCAGCAGCGCCTTCAGGCCCTCGCCGCCATCGCCGGCGCCATCGCCATCGCCCGTTCCAGCACCACCGATCGTCATCATGTCTCCGGTCTGCGAAGGTGCTCAAGCGGCGCCGAGCCGCTCTCCGTCCGCGCCGCTCAGGTGGCGCAGCCGAGGAAAAAGGGCAAGAGAGGCACTGTTATTTGGCGGCGGTGTTCCTATAGATAGCCGCATGACAGCTATCGGTGGTGCAGACACGCGCAGCGGCGGACAGGGAGAAGACGGCCGCATCTCGACCATGGCCGGCCGCAACAGCCCCTGGGGCGGCGGCCGTGACGATGGTGGCGACGGGAAGGGCGATGGCCCGGCCCCGGACGGTGAGCCGGCCGCCGGCGACGCGCCCGAGGCCCGCGGCGGAGAGCGGCGGGGCCCGCGCAACCCGTGGCTCCCCAGCGGCGACACGCCGCCGCGCCGCTCCGCAGGGATCGAGGACATCTTCCGCAACCGCGACCAGCGCCGCCCCGGCGGCGGCGGCGGTTCCGGGCGGGGCAACGGCTTTCCCAACCTGCCGCGCCGGCCCGACGGCCGCTCGTGGCTCCCGCTCGGCATCGGCGTCGTGGTGGTGGGCCTGCTCGCCCTGTCGAGCGTCCATGTCTTGGGCCCCAAGGAGCAGGCCGTCGTCACCACCCTCGGCCAGTATTCGCGCACCATCGATTCCGGCGTCAGCCTCACCCTGCCCTGGCCGATCGAGCACGTGCAGGTGGCCGATGTCCGCTCGTTCTCGGTCGACATGATCCCCGACAACGACGGCGAGAAGCTGATGCTCACCAGCGACAAGGGGCTGGTCGATCTCAGCTACCTCGTGCGCTGGAACATCAAGGACCTGAAGAACTATACCTTCCGCCTGTCCGACCCGAAGGAGACCGTGCGCGAAGTGGCCGAGGCGGCGATGCGCGCCTCGATCGCGCAAGTCTCGCTCAACGATGCCCTCTCCGGCGCCGGCCGCGCCAAGGTGGAGCAGGACGTGCGCGAACGGATGCAGAAGATCCTCGACTTCTACCGCGCCGGGGTGACCGTGCAGGGCGTCGAGATCAAGAAGGCCGACCCGCCGTCGAAGACCAAGAGCGCGTTCGACCAGGTCAACGTCGCCCAGCAGGAGGCCGAGCGCGACCGTTCCGAGGCGCGGGCCTGGGCGCAGCAGGTGATCGCGCGCGCGCAGGGCGACGCCAGCGCGTTCGACAAGGTCTACGAGGAATACAAGCTCGCACCCGAGGTGACCAAGCGCCGCATGTACTACGAGACCATGGAGCGCGTGCTGCGCGACAACGACACCGTCGTGGCCGAGGCCCCGGGCGTGACCTCGTACCTGCCGCTGTCCGAGTTCAAGCGCAAGGCCGCGCCGGCTCCCGACGCGACGGTGGCGGCGCCCAGCCCGCGGGGAGCCCAGTGATGGGCAGCGTCTGGCAGGACTACAAGGCCGCGTGGATCGCCGCCGGCCTCATCATCGTCGCGCTGCTGCTGAGCGTCATCGTCGTGCCCGAGGACGAGCAGGCGGTGGTGGTCCAGGCGGGCCGGCCGGTGCGCGTCTACAACACGTTCTCGGCCAAGGCCGACTACGGGCAGACGGACGCGGGCATCCACTTCCGCATCCCGCTGGTCGAGCAGGTGATCCGCATCGACAAGCGGCTCCTGTCGGTCGACATGCAGCAGCAGCAGGTCCTCTCCACCGACCAGCAGCGCCTCAACGTCGATGCCTACGCCCGCTACCGCATCATCGACCCGGTGCGCATGGTCCGCAGCGCCGGCACGACCGAGCGCGTCACCCAGCAGCTGGAGCCGATCCTGTCCTCGGTCGTGCGCCAGGAGCTCGGCAAGCGCACCTTCCAGTCGCTGCTGACGGCCGAGCGTGGCAAGGCCATGGAGAACATCCGCGACGGTCTCGACCGCGAGGCGCGCGAGTATGGCGCGCAAGTGATCGACGTCAGGATCAAGCGTGCCGACCTGCCCGAAGGCGCGCTCGCCGCGGCCTTCGTGCGCATGGAGGCGGGCCGCCAGGAGGAAGCGAAGACGATCTCCGCGCAGGGGCTGCGCGACGCGCAGATCATCCGCGCCGAGGCCGAGGCCCGCGCCGCCGGGATCTATGCCGCCAGCTTCGGCAAGGACGCGGCATTCTACGACTTCTACCGTGCCATGCAGAGCTACCAGGTGTCGTTCGCCAAGGACCAGCAGGGCGGCAAGACCATCCTGCTTTCGCCCAACAATGCCTATCTGAACCACTTCCGGGAGCCGTAAGGCGCCTCGCCCGTTGCAGGGCGGGACCCGGAGAATCGCCGATGCCCGCGGCATTCAAATCCCGTTAAGCTCGCCGGGCTTCAATCGGCCCCGGGGTTGACTGATTGGTGCCACGACACCGTCGAATCGGAGGAATCAAAGGACGTGAAGCCCGTGCGATACGCTTATGGACTGACCACCGCGCTCCTGCTGGGAGGCGCCACCGCAACGCTCGTCACCGGCTATCCCGCCGGCGCGCAGGTGGCCCAGAACGAAGCCAGCCAGATGTCGAAGATGGTCCCGCGCTCCGGCGCGCCGGCCAGCTTCGCCGACCTGACCGAACAGCTCGCCCCTGCGGTGGTCAACATCTCGACCCGTCAGCGCGTCCAGGTCGCAACGGGCGGCAATCCCTTCGCCGGCACGCCGTTCGAAGGGCTGTTCGGCGGCCCCGGGGGCGGCGGCGGCCCGCAGACGCGCGAGGCGCAGTCGCTCGGCTCCGGCTTCATCGTCTCGGCGGACGGCTTCGTCGTCACCAACAACCACGTCATCACCGCCGACGGCAAGGGGCAGGTGGAATCGATCACCGTGACCATGCCGGACGGGACCGAGTATCCGGCCAAGCTGATCGGCAAGGATGCCGCCTCTGACCTGGCGGTGCTGAAGATCCAGGCGTCAAAGCCCCTGCCCTTCGTGAACTTCGGCGATTCGCGCAGTGCCCGCGTGGGTGACTGGGTGGTCGCGATCGGCAACCCCTTCGGTCTGGGCGGCACGGTGACCTCGGGCATCATCTCGGCGGTGTACCGCAACACCGGCGCGGGCGGCGCCTACGACCGCTACCTGCAGACCGACGCCTCGATCAACCGGGGCAACTCCGGCGGCCCGATGTTCGACATGAAGGGCCAGGTGATCGGCATCAACAACGCGATCTTCTCCCCCACCGGCGGCAGCGTCGGCATCGGCTTCGCGATCCCGGCGGAAACCGCCGCCCCGATCGTCCAGAAGCTGATGAAGGGCCAGGCGATCGAGCGCGGCTACCTGGGCGTGCGGATCCAGCAGATCAACGAGGATCTGGCGGATTCGCTGGGCATCGAGCACAACAAGGGCGAGTTCATCCAAGCCGTGGAGCCCGACGGTGCCGCCGCCCGGGCCGGCATGCAGGCGGGCGACGTGGTGGTGAAGGTCGACGGCAAGGAAGTCACCCGCGAACAGAACCTGTCGTTCATCGTCGCCAACATCGCCCCGGGCAGCCGCATCCCGATCGAGGTGATCCGCAACGGACGCCGGATGACGCTCAACGCCACCGTCGCCAAGCGGCCGACGGAGGAGGAACTGCAGCAGTCCTTCGACCCCAACGCCGAGCAGGAGGGCGACTCCTTCAACAGCCCGCCGGGGCAGCAGGAACAGGGCGTGGTCGAGAAGTCGCTCGGCATGTCGGTGATCCCGCTCACCTCCCAGATCGCGCGCCAGCTGGGCGCCGCGGACGGCACCAAGGGCCTCGTCGTGGTCGCGGTCGATCCGAATTCGGACGCCGGCCAGAAGGGCTTTCAGCGCGGCTTCCTGATCCTCCAGGCGAACGGCCGCCCGGTCGCGACGCAGGCGGAGCTCGCGGCCGCGGTGACCGCCGCGAAGGCGGAAGGCCGCACGGCCATCCTCCTGCGCGTCCAGCCGCGCGGGCAGCAGGCGGTCTTCATGCCCGTCCGCATGCGCTGATCCGCCCCGCTCGGGCCCTTCGAGGGCCTGGGCCGGACACCGCAAGCACAAGCGCCCGCCGGAACGATCCGGCGGGCGTTCTTTTGTGCGCATCGAGGCCGATGGCGCGCGAAGATCCTCCTTGTTTTCAAGGAAAAAGGGCGGCGGAGCGGTCAGCACACTCCGCCACCGCCCCAACGCTGCGGAGCAGCGAGGGACGACGCGTGCCAGCGGCAGGACTGCAGGAGCCTGACAGGGGTCGCGACGCTCTTCATCCGCCCAGACTGAGCGGGTCCCAGCCCCTTAGAGCGTGATCTTGTTTGAGTGAATCGTAAGGGGGAT
>NZ_JBHLWK010000038.1:0-4008 GCF_042432915.1 Novosphingobium soli | reverse complement strand
CGAGGAGCCAAGGGCCTTTGGTTCCGCTCGGCCTCGACGAAACGGCTCTCGTCCGCCGTTTCCTGCCATGGGTTGAGCGAACGGTGAAGGCCTACGGAATCCAGATTGGCTATCGTCGGTACTGGCACACCAGCCTTGCATCGCGGATCGGCCAGAAAGTCATGGTTCACTTCGACGAGCGCACCATCCAGGAGGTCTATCCGGAAGTGGAGGGTGGCTTCGTCTCAGCAGCGGTTGTCGGGCATTATCCCGATGTCAGCCTGGCGGAATGGGAAGCGGCGCGGAACGAACGGTTCCGGGCCGGCAGGGCCTATCAGGATAACGGCGCGCGTGCCGAAGCCGCGCGCCTGATCCATGCCAATCGCAGCGATGTTCTCTCTGCAACTGCGAAGACCCGGCGCGCCCGTGAGGCCCGAAAACGAGCGGAGCGCGAGGGAACATCCCATACACGGGCACCGGCGCGAGCCACGGCAGAACCCGCGTCGAATTGGCTTCCCGTGGCGGAGTTGGGGGAAGATACATGGCTGAAACGGATCGAATGACTGCCCCTATGTCTGGCGGCTCGGCGCTGTCGCAGGCCTTCTGGATCGATTTCGATGAAGCCCGCCAGCATGTCGAAACTCTGGTCGAACTTGCCCATGACGAACCCGACGAACGGCCGACCTGTGTGGTATTGGTCGGGCAGTCGGGCATGGGCAAAACCTCGATTCTGCGCGAGGCCCAGCGCCGGATTGCCCACGATTTTCCCGAGCCGCTCAGCATTGATGATGCCCGCTATCAACCGATGCTGCGAACCGTCATCCCTTCGGGTTCGACCGCCCTCAAGATCAACCTGACCCTGCTGTGGAAGCAAGGCTGGCCGATCACCGGAAAGACCCACCGCATTGCAGACCTTAAGGTCGTCGAACTCTTGCGGCGTCAACACACCCGGCTCATCGGGATCGACAATGTTCATGCGATCCTCACCGCCAGCGGGAGAGCGCGCCGCGATACGCTTGATGCGTTCCGCTTCCTAATGAGCGAGGGCAATGTACCGATGGTGGTCGCAGGACTCGACGTCGCCGCCGATATCTTTACCGAGGACGTCGAGCTTGCCTATCGCTCGATCATCTTGCGACTTAAGCCCTGGCCACAGGGAGCGCCGACGCAACGTCTCATTCGGGTACTCGGGCAGGGGATGGGACTGATCGAGCCGGATCGCCTTGCCGAGCCGGAGGTCGCCGGTTTTCTCTGGGAGCAAAGCCTTGGGGTGACCGGAAACTTCAAGCGCCTGCTGCACTGGGGCCAGAAAGTGGCGTATCAACATGGCAGAGCGCGCGTGGAATTCGCGGATATTCGCGAGGCGGCGGTGTTGCTGCCGAACTATGCGGCGCGATGACCGTACTGGCGTTGGAGCCGCAGCCGCTGGCGTTCCGGGTCCGCCCGCAGGCCGACGAGTGCTTTGATTCCTGGATCGATCGGGTTGCGGCCGCGCACGAAACCACGCGACCCGCGCTGTTTCGGCACCTTGGTCTTGAAGCGGCGATTGCCAGCCTGGATCTGGCCCGCGGCACATGCGGCTTGTCCAATGAGCAGTACTTCGCCGTGTATCAAGTGATTGGTCAGTTGGCCTGGGCGGTTGAGATTGAGGTCCAACAGATCGAAGGAACCTTCCTCAACGTCGAGGCTTCGGTGGTTCTGCCGCGCCGCCAGCGCCGATATGTCTGTCCGCTCTGCTGGCAGCAGGCCCTGCGGGATGGCCGGGCCCCAATCATCCGCAAGGAATGGATCTTGCGCATGAGCTGGCGGTGCCAAGTGCACGCTCTCCCGCTCTGTGCACTGCCGGTGGCGGATGGAGCGATGTCGGAGCAGGCTGTCGGTTCGTGGCTGAGCGGGGCGGTGGCCCGCGCAGAGAGTTTGCGCTGGAAGCTCGGGGCTCATCCGCGCTTGGTCGAATGGAACGCCGAGGGCGTCGACACACTCGTGCGGGCAAGCCGCAAGCGGTTCAAGGGGGAGAAGAAAGCCTATGTGGATCGCTTTCAGGCGAACCTGTTTCACTTCGCACACGATCGGATCGCGATGCTGGCACTGGCGCACAGCCGGGTGGGCAAGGCGACGTGGGGATTCGAGCGATTGGTGGCGCTGGAATTGCCCGGGCGTCCAGGGCGAGAGGTGATGACACTGCAGCCGCCGAAACTGCCACCGCGTCGCTGGCGCATCAGCAAGGGCAGTCTACGGCCGGGTAGTCATGACGCTGGCGTGCTCGACCTCGTGCTCGCGTATGCCCATCTGCGGGTGCGCCGCGATGCCCAGACTCAAGTTGAAGCCCAATTTGGCCGATTTCCCTCGTGAGGGTGCCAATCCGGGGCCGCCTTGGTGGACGAAGGGGCGATCATGTCGAAATCTGCCCTGAGAAGCTCGTGGAGCGCATTTACGGCATTTGCATACTCCGGGCAGCCCGAGGCCGGTTATCGCGCTGCAAGGGGCGTTTCCGGCGGCCTCATAATTGCCAAGCTATATCAATTGTTTATAGTCGAACCAGCGAGATCGGGCCCGCCAAGGCCCGCAATGCGAGTGTCGAACTCGGCCAATTCGGCATCAAACGCTGCAAGGACCGAATCCAGCGTTGGTGAGGGGGCAGGCACTAGACGGGGGCGTCCCCGCATCGGAGCGACCAAGCCGAGCGAGACGGCGATGTCGGGGGTGACATAGGAGCGCCAGGTTCCGCGCCCGGATATTTCGACCAGCAGGCCGAGGCTGGTCGCACGCTCGAGTAGCTTGCCTGCGCCCGACACGGTGAGGTCGAGCTCGGGAGCGAGTGAGCGAGCGGCCAGGCAGGGACGGGTGAGGGCGAGCCGGCCAAGGTCGGCAAGCTTGCCGGGACGATGCTGCGCGGCGATTGTCGCCGCGCCTCGCTGCACGGTATCTTCGAGCCGTTCTAGCCGGGTCAGACCGTCCTCGGCGCTGCGGCGTAGCTGCTTCAGCAGCCGCTTGAGCAGGGCAGGGCGGTCACCCTGCACAAAGCGCTGTCCGGGATCGCCCATGACGAGGCAGGGCAAGGTGCGCTGCGTTAACCCCATGCGCCGCAGAACCATCGGGAACGCCAGCCACGGCGTGATCGTGCGGTCGCGCCGTGCCCAGTCATCGAGCAGCGCGAGCGCGCGTGCGAGGGCAGGGGCTTCGTCCCACCCTGCGGGCAGATCGAAGCTGAACGGCAGATCCTCGCGCCAGTGCCTGCCCTCTTTCTCGGCGAGCCGGTTCCGCCAGGGTTCAAGCGCGGAAAATGGAGCCCCTGCCGTTTCAAGACGCGGCCTTCCGGCCAGCTGAAGGCCACATTGCCGCGAAATAATATCGATTTCCTCAATTTCGAGATGTTGCAGGCTGAGCGCTTTGGCGTAGCCGGTCCAGCTGGCGCGCAGGTGCCAGGCAGGAGCGAGCGCAGTGGCGGAAATCCTAGCATCAAGCCGCCCGATCGCGCTGCTGGCGTCGGCGAGTGCGCTCACAAGGTCAGGGGTCCAGGCGATCGCGCTGAGCGGCATGGGAGGGCGGTTCATGACGCGATACTAGACGGAAACCGTTCTTCAGTCCACGAGCCCTACGTCCTAGTGTTGATAATAGATGCTTATCGTGAGGCTATACATAAGCGAAACGCCCGGTTATCGTCGTCCCCATGCCGAAAAAGCACCCCAGACCCGCCGCAGGCAGCGCCCTCGTGCCGCTGAGCGTCGAGCCGGCCGATCTCGTTGCCGATGTCCGCGCCCTGATTGGGACGGGAACCCGTCCGGGTGGCGGTATCGACGAGGCCTTGCTCGACGCCGCGATGCGGGGCTGGTCGATCAATACCCGGCGCGCGTTCCGCTCGGACCTGACTTTGTGGGGACAGTGGTGCCACTCACGCCGGATTGTACCGGGTGCGGCCGAACCCGCCGACGTCGCCGCCTGGATCCGTGCGCTTGCCGGGATCGATCCATCGTCCGTAAAGACCCGCGCCATGGCCACGATCGAGCGCTACCTCGTCCATGTCGGGTG
>NZ_JBHLWK010000037.1:0-23867 GCF_042432915.1 Novosphingobium soli | reverse complement strand
GTCAAGCGCGGGCACCAAGCGTTAGATTCCATCCACTAGGGGCTATCCAATAGGCGGTTGCGAAACCGTGGCTCGCACCCTAGCATGGCATTAGGGAAAACTGTCTATTTTCAGATGAACAGGTCAAAAATTGAGTATGACAAAACCCGATGCATATAAAGTGTCCAGCGTCGATATTCCGGAGGTTGTTAGCCGAAGGAAATCAATTCAATCCGTAGAAATTGGTGCAAGGGTGCTACTTTCTCTATTGAAAACAGATCCTGGTGGATCTTTTCTTCGCGATGTTGCGTACCATTCTGGGCTGTCCCGCAGTCAAGCACACCGATATTTGCTTGCCTTCGTCAATGCCGGAATGGTAGAGCAGGATGCGTCCAGCGGCCGGTATTCACTTGGTACCCTTGCGGTACGCTTGGGGCTAGGGGCGATTGCAACGCTCGATCCAGTGCGAATCGCCACAAGACACCTTGAGGGACTGCTGAATGAGTTGCAAACGACCGGGTTACTCAGCGTTTGGGGCGACTATGGGCCGACGGTAATTCGCTGGATTGACGGTGGCATCCCACTATTCACTTCAATGCATGTTGGATCCACTTTGCCGTTGCAAGGCTCCTCCACCGGCAGTCTTTTCCTAACCCATTGCCCACCTGCGCAGACTAGAGAGCGCATCGAGATGGAAAGAGCCAAGGGGATAATCGTTAAAGATGCCGATCTGTCCAAGGAAATCCAATCTGTGCGCAAACTTGGATATGCGAGAACATGCGGCTCGGTAGTGCCAGGTCTTGCAGCGGTGTCAGTGCCGGTTTTCGACTCGCAGAATAGCTTGGCCGCGACGATGAGCGTTCTTGCTCGTTCACAGGACAAGACCTATTTCAGCGAGGCAAAGATCGCACGAATTATGGAGGCGGCGCGGCTGGCGAGCGAAGCGATCGGTTGGCCCGGCTCAACTTGAGCTTGTGTACCACCTTTTGCAATGCACTGCACAGTGAGAGCGGCACACCTTGAACTCTTGCTCGCTTGTTGCGGATAGATGACGCTCCGTGGTAGATTCAGGAGAGCAGGGTTAGATGAACCTCGAAAATCCTGCGGCTGGACCCCGCAGTGGTCGCCGGGAATTCATTGCCATGATGGCGATGATACAGGCGCTCCAGTCGCTTGCCTTCACCTCGCTGCTGCCGGCTCTCGGACATATCGCTGCCGATTTTGAGGTTGCCCAATCGAACCAGCGCCAACTGATCATCAGCGTTTTCCTGATCAGTTCGGGATTGAGTTCGCTGATACCTGGAACAATCTCCGATCGCTACGGGCGCAAACCAGTCCTGCTCGGCTACATGGCGTTGTTCGTCATCGTCAATGCGGTTTCGGCGTTGGTGCGCGACTTCCATGTGCTTCTGGCGCTGCGCGCGATATTGGGGTTCGCATCGTCCGGGCTGACGGTGCTGCCGCTGGCGATCATCCGCGATCGCTACGAAGGTGCCGGCATGGCCAAGCTGCAGGCGGTGGTGGCGATGCTGTTCATGGCGGTGCCGACTTTCGCGCCCAGCCTGGGCTATGCGATTCTCGAGCTCGCGGGATGGCGGGCGATCTTCCTGGTGATCGGTGCTTTGGCGCTGGCGGTCACGGGCTGGTTCCTGCTCAGATTGGAAGAAACCAACCCGAAGCAGAACCGGCAGTCGCAGCGCTCGGGCAACTTGCTGGGCAATGTTGCAACGGTGCTCGGGAACCGGATGTCGATCGGCTATGTCATTGGCATGTCCTTGATTTTCGGCGGGCACTTCGGGTTCATCAACAGTTCGCAGCAACTGATCGGCGAGCATTTCGGGGCAGGCTCGGCCTATCCGCTGATCTTCGGCTCGATGGCGGCGACCATGGCGCTGGCCAGCCTGGTCAATTCGGCGATCGTCGAGCGCTTTGGCACCCGGCGGATCGGCCATGCCGCAATTTTCTGCCACCTTGCGGCATCGGTGGGACAATTGCTCCTGGCCTCAGCTCCCGGCGAAACCCTGGTCCAGTTTGTCGTCCTCATGTCTCTCAACATGTGCCTGCTGATTACCGTCTTCGTCAATTTCACTGCAATTGCCTTGCAGCCTTTCGGGCATATTGCCGGCGCGGCCGCATCGGTTCAGGCATTCTTCCGGCTGGTTCTGGGGGCAGGGTTGGGCGGCCTGATAGGTTATGTCTACGATGGCACACCGCGGCCGCTCGCGATTGCGCTGGTCTTGGTCGGGTCGCTGACCTTGGCCCTTGTGCTTTATAGCGAACGGGGTAAGCTGTTCCAGCGCCTCAATCCGTCGAGCCGATAGGCGCTTGCCTCAGGACGAGGTTAATGGCTCCTCAACCGTTTCGGGGATGCCGGGCGCCGCAATATCCGAGACCATCCGCACCCCGTCGATCACGATCGGACTGGCGACCCCGGTTCGCTGGTCGCGCGTGATTGCCATGCCCCGCGCGATAACCTGCGGGTTGGCGAAGACATCGTCGAGTTCGTTGATCGGACCCGCCGGAACGCCGGCGTCCTCGAGCGCGTCGGCCAGCTCCTGCCGGGTCCAGGTTGCAGTCAGCGCTTCGAGCGCGGCCAGCAAGACCTCGCGGTTGCGAACCCGGCCTGGGTTGGTGGGAAAGCGGGCATCGCTATCAAGCCCGACGCCGAGCACCCGGCAGAGGCTGGCGAACTGGCCATCGTTGCCCACTGCGATGACCAGATCCCCGACGCTGGTCGGTAAGGCCTGATAGGGTACCAGATTTGCGTGGCCGTTGCCGACCCGGCGCGGCACGGTGCCCGAGGTCATCCAGTTCAGCGCCTGGTTCGCCATGACGCTTACCTGAGTATCGAGCAGGGTCATGTCGATATGGGCGTTCAGTCCGGTTTCGTGCTGCCGGTTGATTGCGGTGGAGTGGTAATAGGCTGGGCCGAGGTTTTCGCCGCTGTCCGAGACGACAAATGGCGGGCCCCGGTGGCGGGTATCATCGCCGCTGACCGGGCGTTCGATCTTGATCACTTCGGCGCCAAGATCGGCCAGCAGCTGTCCGCACCATGGACCGGCCAGGATCCGGGCCAGCTCCAGCACGCGAACCCCGCTCAGCGGCTTGGCCATGCCACCGGCGGGGGGGACTCCCCACCATTTGACAAGTGTTGAGTTGCGCGGCGGTCCGCTTCGCGCAGCCGTAGGCTACGCTGCGCGGACCACCGCGCAACGGCTCGCTTCTGGAGAGATGAGGCGGTCAATCAGCTCTTCGGGCGAGGGACGGATCGAAGGCGGTTTGAGAGACCAGCATCTTGCAAGCGACAGCGATCAACCAATCGGCGACAGATCGCAATGCGCGTGCATGACCGTGTCCACGGGCACGAAGCGCAGCATATTTTTCTCGGCTCCTGGGGTCGTGTTGAACGGCGACACGAGCCCAGTGATCGACAGCGTTGCGCAGTCGTCCCTGGACCGCCTGCCGCATCAGGACCTCACGCTTCTTCCCGGATCGCTTGGTAATAGGCGCGACGCCAGACAGGCATCGCAAAGCATGATAATCTCGTCGCCGCAGAGCATCGGAAGCCTCTGCGAGCAGCGTGGCGAGAACGATTCTTCCGACGCCCGGCAAGGTTCGCAGGATCGCCACGTCACGCTGCTCCCCGAGCTGTGGTCCAGAGGGTTCCACCGGGACTGAAAGGGCTACTGTCAGCCTGTCGAGTTGAAGCTCTGCGGATGCGATCTGGTAATTGACCAGATCCAGTCGGGCAGCGACGGTTTCAAGTTGGCCCGTTGCGGCTGCAACAGTACCGGCCGCTACGGGGACCGGGATGGTGCGCAACATTTCGAGCACCTGTCGGCCATGCAAACGCCGGCTGCGGTATCGCTTAAGGAGTCTGGCGATGGTCGCTTCATGGACACGGGCAACCTTGGCCGGCGTCGGCACCAGCCGCCATAAAGCGAGGAACCAGGGCGCCGCGATGTCCTGCGACACTTCGAGCAATTGAGGATAATAGCGCCAAAGCAACTCACGCACGCGATGACCCAGGCGCGTACGGTCAAGGTGCAACTCGTCCAGGATACGCGACCATTCTCTCAATTCGACGAGCAGGGGATCGAGCGTGAGCAGCGGCCGAAAGCAATGCGCGTCCGTTCGCAAGGCATCCGCCAGCACCATCGCGTCCCGGCTGTCGTCCTTTGCGCCCGCTGGAGAAAAGCGATCGCGAAAGCGATCCAGCTGTTTGGGATTGATGGCATAGACATGGAATCCGCGTTCCATCAGGCTTTCGACGACCGGACCGTGCGGCACCTCGATCGCGACATGAATATGATCGGGAACCCATCGGTCGCCGCCAGTATCCAGGTCGCGAGTTCCGTCAAACCCGCACCGCCATGCTCAAAGCTGCGTTCGCCGAGCTTGGAGCCATCGGCATCCGTCAATCGAACCTGGTGCGCCTGCGAGGCCCAGTCGACGCCCACAAACCATCGTCTTTCCTGATCCATAACTGTTACTCCCTTCCAGTCGGGGCCAGCCGCGATCTTCGTCTTTCCCTGTATTGGCGTTCACGACGCTTACTCCCTACGGGACGTCATCGCGGCCACCAACCGAGGCACAGGTCCCCCCCAGGTGCTCAAGGCGCAGGGGGGCGAATGGTAGCTCCCGGCAGGCTGGCCCGTCCGCAGCTTACAGCTTGACGGGCCTCAACGAGATACAGGGGGGAGGCGTCTGCCATCCGATCGTCGGCATCGTTTCAGTCCTCTGCTTGCCCGGCGATCCGGGCCGCCCATTCCTTGGCCATGTCGCCGGCCGCCTTAGCCAGCGCGAAGGCATCGATCCCGACCGCGATGAAGCGCGCTCCGCCATCGAGGAATTGCTGCACCAGGCGCTGGTCGCGCGACAGGATGCCGCAAGGTTTGCCGGTTGCCCGGATTCGGGCCAGAGCGCCCGCGGTCACTTCGTACAGCGCGGCGAAATTGCTTTCGCCCAGCAGACCCAGCGACGCGGCCAGATCGACCGGGCCGACGAACAGCGCATCGATGCCGTCGACGGAGGCGATCGCCTCGATGTTTTCCAGCGCCAGCGCGGTCTCGATCTGGACGATGATGCACAGCCGCCGGTTGGCATCGGCGACATAGGCCGGGTAGCGCCCCCAGCGCGCGGCCCGGGCACCGCCGATACCGCGCTCGCCTTGCGGTGGATAGCGCGCAGCCTTGACCATCGCCGCAGCCTGTTCTGCGGTTTCGACCATCGGCACCATGATCGTCTGGGCGCCGAGATCGAGAATTTGGCGGATCGCGATCGGATCGTCGCTCGGAACGCGCACGACCGCCGAGCAGGGCGGATTGGCGTCCACCGCGCGGAGCTGATCGGCGATGCCCGGCAAGGTCTGGGCGCCGTGCTCGGCATCCACCAGCACCCAGTCGTAGCCAAGCCCGGTGCAGATTTCGGCGATGTTCGGGCTTGCCAGCGCGAGCCAGAAGCCGAGCTGCACCGGGCCTTCGCCCAGGCCTTGCTTGAAGCGGTTCGCAGGAGTTTTCATCTGCGCGGCTGCCTCAAACGAACCGGAAACCGATCGCGCCCATCGGCCCGAAATCGGCGTTGAAAACGTCGCCCGGCCGCGCTTCGACCGGACGGGTGAACGAGCCGCCCAGGACGACTTCGCCGGGTTCCAGCGCCTGCCCCCAAGGCGCCAGCCGGTTGGCCAGCCAGGCAATGCCATTGGCGGGGTTGTTGAGCACGCCCGCCGCGATCCCGGTTTCCTCGACCACCGCGTTGCGGCTCAGCATCGCGCCAATCCAGCGCATGTCGACCTTGTCGGGCCGCATCGGCAGGCCGCCGACGATGATGCCGGCGTTGGCCGCATTGTCGCTGATCGTGTCCTGCACCTTGCGGCGGGCGCCGGTTTCGGCATCCACCACTGTCGTTCGGCTGTCGATGATTTCAACCGAAGGGATGACATATTCGGTTGCCCGCAGGACGTCGAACACGGTGACATTCGGGCCTTCGATCCGGCGGGCCAGGACAAAGGCCAGTTCGACCTCGACCTTGGGGGTGATGAAACGGTCGCAAGGGATGTCGCCGCCCTGTTCGAACACCATGTCGTCGAGCAAGGTGCCATAATCCGGCTCGGTGATGCCTGCGACCTGCTGCATGGCGCGCGAGGTGAGGCCGATCTTGTGGCCATGGACCGTCCGCCCGCGCGCGAGCTTGAGATCGACCCATTGCTTACTGATCCGATAGCCATCGGCAATCGTCATGTCCGGATAGCGGGCGGTGAACTGGCGGATTGGCTTGCGGTTCTGCTCGGCGGCATCGAGTTCCCGCGCGAGCTCCGCGACTAGAGCAGGATCAAGCGTTGGTTGCGATTGACCGGATCGAGCGCCGCGATTCGGGCTTGTCATATCCTCTCCCTGATCCTCAAGCATTATGCCAAATGCATTGCACAATAACGAATGGTCGTCTACCACATCCTGCGCCTCCCAACGACCCCTGCCTTGATCGCAAAGGCGGCGGCGAATAGGCACAAGAGCAAACCTGCGGAGATAGAGGATGACCATCGACACAAGCGTGCGGGAAGAAAGGATTACGGGGCGAGGCCTGACTTCGCATACCCTTCTGGCCGGCGATCCGAGCAAGCCGGCGGTGCTGCTGCTGCACGGGGCAGGACCGGGAGCCCATGCCGGATCGAACTGGCTGCACCTGATGCCCGACCTGGCGGAAAACTTCTTCGTGATCGCACCGGACCTGATCGGCTTCGGACAGTCGGTCATCCCCGAACCCTGGCCCGACAATGTCATGGCCTGGATCGGTACACGGGTGGACCAGTGCTTCGGGCTGCTGGACACGCTGGGCATCGATAAAGCCCATGTCGTTGGCAATTCGATGGGCGGTGCGCTGACCCTGCAGATGATGAGCGAGGAGCCTGACCGGATCGACCGGGTGGTGCTGATGGGCTCGATCGGTGCGCCGGGCCCGAAGACGCCCGAACTGGTGCGGCTGCTGTCGTTCTATTCCGATCCGCGGCCCTCGCGCTATCGCCAGCTGATGCACAGTTTCGCCTATGACCCCGACAAGTTCGAAGGCATGGAAGAAATCGTCAAGAACCGCTACAAGATCGCCACCGATCCCGAGATTATGAAGACCGCGGTCAAGATGATCGATTCGATGAAGCAGGGTGTTGATACGCTCAACATGCCGCCGTCGATCCTGTGCAAGCTGCCGCACAAGGTGCTGATCTTCCACGGCCGGCAGGATCGCATCGTTCCGCTCGATACCAGCCTCTACCTGATCGAACACCTCAAGCATGCCGAGCTCTACGTGCTCGATCGCTCCGGCCACTGGTCGCAGCTCGAACGCTGGGACGTGATGCGGCCGATGCTGGAGATTCACTTCGGCGCGCGTTCGTTCTGAGCGCAGCCGGCAGCATAAGCGCCGGGCGCTTGCTTTGCAGAGCAGGGCTGGGCAACCAAGGAAGTGAAGGGGTGGTCGGGCGTCTTGTCTGGCCACCCTTTCCGTTTGAAGGTGCCGCGCATGAATGAATCAGCAACCGATGCCGAAGCCTTCTGGGCGTTTTCGCTCGAGGTCTATGCTAAGCCGCAGGTGGCGGAACTGTGCATTGCCCTACAGGACGAATACGGTTTCGATGTCAACCTGCTGCTGCTGGGCTTGTGGGTGGCGGAGATGCAGCGGAAGGCGCTTGATGCCGAACGGATTTGTGAGCTGCGCGAAGCCGTCGCGCAGCTCAACGACAACCTGGTGCATCCGCTGCGCCGGGCGAGGCGCTGGGCCAAGCCCTCTGATCCCGTTGCCGAAACTCCGCGACACAAGATTTACGGGGCTCTCAAGCAGGTCGAACTAGAGGCCGAACGTCTTGTCCAGGCGGAGATGGTGGAAACTTTGGCGGCAGGCTTGCAACGGGGCGGCGAAACGCCAACGCCCCAAGCAGCGGCAAGGGCGAGCCTGGAGCGATACCGGCAGTCCATCGAAGCGCCCGATTCTGCCACCGCGCCGCTAGCGCAGCTGATCGTCAAGGCGCTCCCTTGGCCGGTATTGCCGGGGTCTGCGCGGGCGGCTCCGCATCCTTGAGATAGGCGTAGATTTCGGCGATCTCTTCGTCGCTCAATTCGGTCGGACGGAATGGCGGCATCTCGATCAGGCCCTGACGCACCACTGCCTTCAGGTAGTCGAGTTCAAGGTCCTTGCGGCCGATCAATGCCGGGACCGGCCGGCCCAGTTGGTCGAGCAACATCGTGGCGGGATGGCCGGGACCAGGATTATGGCATCCTGCGCAGTTCAACGCATAATTCTCAGCACCATCGGGTTTAACTGAATTCGGTGACGTTTTGCAGGCACCGAGCATGGCAACGAGTGAGAGGATAGCCAGCTTGTTCATTTTGTCTCCAACTCCGATAATCGCGGGGCGGCTCAGGCGGATGCGAACAGGCCCGCGGGGTCGAGCGCCTTCTTGATCCGTTCATGCAGGAGTGAGAGTCCCCTGGTTTCGAACGTCTTGTCGACCGCTGCGCGCATTCCGGGTTCGGCGATCGCCTGCCCGAAACCGGCTTCGGCCTGTGCCGCGATCAGCACAGCGGCACATTCGCGGGCCCGGGCGGCACTTTCGATCTGCGTGGTGGCAAAAGGTAGGATCTGGCGATGATTGGCCGAACGCCACATCGCCACGGTTTCGCCAAGATAGTCGAATTCGTGCTTGGCGCAGATGTCGCGCGACAGTTCGTAGAGCCGCATGGCCTCCTCACCATCTACGGGGCTCACCGGGTTGGCGGCAACCGCCTGATCGCCGCTCCATGCCGGAACGAATGCTGGCGCATCGGCCACCACGCCGGTCATGGCGCCAATACGCCACGCCCACAGGCGGGGATCGATGCCCTTGCCGTCGGCGATCACCCGAGCACCGGAGATCGACGAAAACGCCCCCTTGACCATATCCCACAGGATCGGGACATTGCCTGGCAAGCCATAGAGCGCGCCGTAGAGATTCCAGTGGCCCAGGCCCAGCGCCTCGCCCGCAGCGGTTACCGCGCTGGCCGCCATAGGCCCCTTGCCATCATAGTCGCCGCGCTTCTTGCCGAGCAGGGCGGCTTCGTGCAGCGCGCTGCCGACCGCGACGCCATTGGCCACGACCATGTTGAGCTTGAGCGGCCCGAGCACGTCGAGCAGATCGGCCAGCTGGTCTTCCTTGGGCACGGTCACCATGAAGGTCTGGTGGGCTGGCGGTTGCGGCATCATCCACATGCCGACCTTGGTCGGCACCGCGAAATCCGACTGCGTGAACAGGCCATCGACCCAGGGGCCGTAGCCGAACTTGAACAGTTGCCAGCAGGTGCTCTTGGGCATGGCGCCCATGCCCGTCCGCACAAGCTTTCCGTCCGCGAGCATGACCTCAAGCCCGCACTGCATCAGGAAGTGATCGGAGTAGGGGGTGTAGCCGGGCTGACGATGGACGAAGCTTGCGGCCACACTGGCGTCGGGGTTGCCGCCATGGTCGATCCACAGCTTGATGCCCTTTTCCTTGATATGGGCATCGAGCTGGCGGAAGGTCACCCCCGGTTCGACCAGGCAATAGGCCAGCTCCTCGTTCACCTCGAGAATTGCGTTCATGCGCTGGAGGTCGAGGATGATGACCTTGTCCAGCCCTGCCTTTTCGAGGCCGTGGGCGCCGTTGCACACGGGTTGCAGCACACCGCCGGCGGTTCGCGCCGCCTCCAGCGCCTTGGCGAGCTGGGTTTCATCCGCCGGCAAGACGATGCCAAGCGGTGCCGCGCCGCTGATTGCAAAGCGGGCCAGCCCCTGAGGGGTGCGATCGACTGCCGCGGCGCCGATCGCAGCTTCCACCGCGGTCAGCGCGGCCATCTGGCGAGCTTGGTCTGTCATGGGTCCTGTTCCGCCTGTCTATTGCTGGAGAATCTTCACGTAACGATCGAGATTGGCTGCATCGACGGCGAAGTGCGCCGAACGAATCCCGATGCCGATGGCGCTGTCCGGTTCGCTGTCGCGCCACGAAAAGCAGCAAGTCGGGCAACGGTGGATGGTCCACACCACCTTGCCGCCTTCCTTGCCTTGATAGTCAGCGAGGGCGCCGCCGGTCGCGCAGCGCGGACAGACCGTCTTGCTCATTGCAAAGCTCCCAGTTGCATGGCCCGGATCTTCTTGCTCAGCTCGTCAATGTCCGGCCCGGTCGGAGGGGTGACCAGATGCGCTTCGCCGACCGGGTCGGGGGGCAGGTAGCTGGTCGCGTCGATAATCAGGCGATGACCCTTGCCGGGAACGACGGCCGAAGGATCGATCGGGACCGCAGGCATGTTGGGCAGGACGATGATGTCGTCGGCGCGGGTGCGGGTGGAAAGCGCCCACATCACCTGGTTGAGATCGAAAGGATCGACATCGGCATCGACCATGATCAGGTTCTTGAGATACATCACGCCGTGCGGAGTGCTCAGCGCGCGCAGCGCGACGGTCTTGGCAAAGCCCGCCATCCGGTTCTTGACCGAAATGATCCCGGTCAGCCCGTGCTGGTACAGCGCGTTGACCGCGGTGACTTCCGGAAAATTCTGGCGCAGCTGCGCATAGATCGGGGCCGAGGTATGCAGGCCGATCAGGGTATCGTGTTCGGTCCAGCCGCGGCCGATATAGATGTTCTCGAAAATCGGGTTCTTGCGGTGCGAGATGGCCGTCACCTTGAAGATCGGCGCCTTGCGGACCCCGCTGTAGGAACCGGGAAATTCGCCGAACGGACCTTCCAGGACACGTTCGCCCAGTTGCATTTCGGCTTCGATCACGATCTCGCTGTCGGCGAGGATGTCGATGCCATTGCCCGACTTGGTCAGCCGGATCGGCGCGCCCATCATCGCCGAGGCATAGGAATATTCCGATTCTTCGTAACCGATCGGTGTCGCCGCGAACACCGCCAAGCCCGGATGGTTGCCCAGCATGACCGCGATCTTGAGCGGCAGGCCGGTACGTTCGGCCGCCATGATCTGCCGGCCCATGTCGTGCGACGGGATGGTCATCAGGGTGAAGCTGTCGGGACCTTGCAGTTGCAGCCGGTAGATGCCGACGTTCTGCTTGCCGAAATTGTCTAGGTCTTCCGGATCGCGCGACGCCACCGATGCCTTGCCGAGGTAGAAGCCGCCATCGTATTCGTTGATGCGGTAGACCGGCAGCACGTCGTAGAGGTTGATCCCGCTTTCGATCCGGCATTCATGAACCGGCGCCCGGGCTTCGGGAACGGTGCTGATCTGCGCCGCCGCATCGCCCCAGCGCCCGGCGATCTCGAAGAACAGTTCGCGGATTGTCGTTCCCTTGGGGCGGCCGAGCAACAGCGCGATATTGTCCCACGAACCGTGCACGCCGACCGCGGTGCGCTTTCCGGGGTATCCGGCAATGTTGTCGAACACGATCGCTGGCGCGCCGTTGGCGTCGCGCGATGCGGCGACCGCGATGTTGCGCACGTCGGGCTCGGGCATCACCCGCTCGCTCCAGGTGATCGCCTGTCCGGCATCGCCCAGCAGTTCGAGGAAGTCCCGCAGCGAGGTGATGGACCGCGATTGCTTGGCCAGATCCTGCATCATCAGTTCCCTTCAGTCAGACCAGCTCAATGGCCGCCTTGGCCGGCGGTGGCCGTCTGGACGGTCACCCATTTCCACTCGGTCATGATTTCCAGATCGGCCTCGGTGCCTTCACGCCCGAACCCTGAAGCCTTGGTGCCGCCAAACGGGACGTGCGGTTCGTCGTGGAGGGTCGGAGCGTTGATATGGACCATCCCCGCCTCGGCTTGCTGGGCAAAGCGCAGGGCCTTGTCGATATCGCGGGTGAAGATCGACGCGCTCAGGCCGTATTCGGTGTCGTTCGCCAGGTCGATCGCTTCCTCGAGCGCGTCGAATGGATAGAGCGAAGTGACCGGACCGAAGGTTTCTTCGGCAAAGACCGTCATCTCTGGCGTCACGCCGCTCAGCACCGTGGCCGAGCAAAGGTTGCCATTCCATTCGGCCCCTGCAAGAATTACCGCGCCCTTGGTGCGGGCATCGTCGATATGCCGGCGGACTCGATCGCGTTGGCGTTCCGAAATGATCGGTCCGAGCATGGTGGTGGGCTCGCGCAGGTTGCCGCCCTTGGCCTTGGCCGTCGCGGCGGCGAAGGCCTTGGCAAAGGCGTCGAAGATCGGACGTTCAACGTAGATCCGCGATGCCCCCATGCAAACCTGGCCCTGATACATGAAGATGCTGAACAGCGCGGCACCGACGGCCTTTTCGAGATCGGCATCGGCGCACACGATCAACGGGCTCTTGCCGCCGAGTTCGAGTGTGTACTTCTTGAGGTTCCGGCCGGCGATCCCGGCGATGTGCTTGCCGACTCGCGACGACCCGGTGAAGGTTATCGAGGCAACCTTGGGATGACCGGTCAGGGCATCGCCGATTTCCGCGCCGTTGCCGTAGACGATGTTGAACAGCCCATCGGGCACGCCGGCGTCGCGCCACAGGGCGGCGAGCAGATCGGCGACCTTGGGGGCGGCTTCGGACGGCAGCAGAACGAAGGCGTTGCCGGTCGCCAGCGCCATCGCAGATTGCTTGATGCCCTTGATCAGCGGCACGTTGAACGGGGTAATCCCGGCGACTACCCCCACCGGCTGGCGCAGGCTCATGCTGAAGCGGCCCGGCGTGTCGGAGGGAATTGTCTCGCCGCGGACCCGCCGCGGCACTCCGGCCGCAGCGCGCAGGAAGCTCACCGCGAACCGCGTCTCGAACCCGGCCTTGGCGGCGGGCGAACCGATTTCGTCGATCAATACCTCGCTGAACAGCGCGGCGTCGCGCTCCATGATTTCAGCGGCCTTGACCATCCAGCCTTCGCGCACCGCGGCGGGCAGATCGCGGTGCTGGCGAAATGCCCTGTCGGCGGTCTCCACAGCACGATCGACGTCGGCGGCCGTGCCCGCCGCAACCCTGGCGTAAACGCTGTCGTTGACCGGATTGAGGTCGTCGAAATAGGTGCCGCTTCCAGGCGCTACCGCCACGCCGCCAATCCAGTGATCGAGGTTCTTCATCTTGCTAGTATCCTTCAATCAGATTCCGGCGCGGTCACGCGGTTGTGCGCATCGCCTTGGGCCAGATGCCCTGCTTGCCAGGAGAGAGAATGCCGTTGGGATCGAGAACATCCTTGAGGCGGTGGTGGAGATCCCAGAGTGCGCCGTCGTTGTGTTTGTAGGTCCTGGCGATCTGATCCATGAAGGCGAGGTGCGTGCGGTATTCGCCGAACCCCGCCTCCGCAGCCTCGTCGACCAGCAGGCCGAACAGGTCGTAGGCGCTCTTGCGCATCGTCTCGTCGGCGCGGTCGTACATGATCATCAGGATGTGATGCATGTCGCGCCAGCCGACCAGGAATTCGCCGATGTAGTCGAAGCCGTGATCGTTGCAGCGCTGCTTGATCAGCTTGTATTGGGCAAGTGCTTCGGAACCACTGGGCGCCGAGATCGGCGAAAAGTTGATGTGCCCGCCGCCGCCGATCCAGTTCATGATGCTGAATTCGGTCATGTTCGGCTCGCCGCGCATCAGCCGTACGCGATAGTCCCAGGCCGGATCGTTCTTGCGATCGAAATGGACCTTGGCGCCGGGAATGCTCATCAAGGCATCCTCCACCACCTTCCAGTTGTTCTCGATCACCGGCGGCGGGCCGTACAGCGCGCCGTAATAGTTCCACATTCCCAGATCGTGGTCCGCGGCGATCTTGGCACGGATCGACGGCGGCAGCGGGCCCTTGCCATCGTAATAGTGGCGCCGCGTGGTCTTGGCCGAGGCCTCCCACAGCAGATCGACCGCAACCGCCGCATTCGGGATGATCTGGTTGACCTTGAGCGCCCGGGTGACCTCGAAGATCGCCTCGAGATCCTCCTCCTTCTGGTAGGTGATCATGAAGGGCTTGTAGCCCGGCGGTTCCGGCATCAGCCAAATGCCCATCTTGGTCACCACGCCGAAATTGGATTGGGTGAACATGCCGTCGAAATGCGGGCCGGCCACGTGCTTGGTGACCTGCCAATGCTTCGATCCGGCAAGCGCGCCCTGTCCTGTTCGAACGACTTCACCATCGGCCAGCACCACTTCCATGCCGCACTGCATGACAAAATGGTCGCCATAGGGGGTATAGCCGGCGCCATGCTCCAGCGCATTGCCCATCACGCCGCCCCAGGCTGGTGCGGCAGGATCGATCCACAGCTTGCTGCGGATCTGGCGCAGATGGCGGTACAACTGCATGTAGGATACGCCGGGCTCGACCAGCGCGTAGCCGTATTTCTCGTTGACCTCGATCACGCGGTTCATCCGCCGCAAGTCGAGCATGACATAACCGGATTTGCGCGGAGCCGGGCCACCATAGGCAAAATTGCGGCCGGTCCCGATGGTCCAGACAGGGATCTTGTAGGCGTTGACGACTGCCAGGATCTTCTGGATTTGCTCGACACCGTCGGGCGCAACAGCGGCGGACGGCAGCATTTCGCCATCGGCCAGCGGAGAATAGGCGTCCCGGTAAGCCGAAAGCGGAAGCTCGTCGAGGAATACCCATTGCTTGCCGACAACCGCGGCAAGCTCGTCGAGCGCCTTGTTGAAAGTGGATGCGTCGACACCCTGGGGAACAATGCGGCTCAAGACAGGTCTCCCCCGATTTCATAAACCCAGGAGGCCAGCAGTCCGGGGCTGCCGGCCGCGATATCGCACGAACCCGACTGACAGGTGTTCAAGCGAGCTTCGGTTGGGGCACCGAGCGCGTCGCGAACCAGGTGCGCGACGGCCACCGGCCATGCCGCCGCGGCGCCTTGGAGCAGTTGCGCCGCGCCCTCGGTCCGATGCTGCCAGCGTCCGCCCGTGTAATGGTGCCGCCACAGCAACGCCGGGCGGGCGCCGCGCTCAACCAGGACCTGTCCGGCGATCATGGCTGCGGGATCCGAAGTCAGGCCAACGATCAGGCCATCGGCATCGTCCAGTTCGTGCAGAAGGACATTGAGCGACCGGTCAAGCCGGATGGTCCGGCCAACCACGCCGCTTTCGGCAAGCGTCGCCGCGAACATCCGGCTTTCCGGCGACGCGCTTTCCTCGATCACCGTCACCCTGCGTGCGCGGGCCGCCGCCGCTCCGGGCAATACGCCAAGCCCGGCCACGGCTGCGCCCAGCGCTCCGGCTCCCAGGAGCTCGCGTCGCTTGATATCCCAAGCCATCATGCCTGCCTTTCGATCTTCAGCGGCGCCGGTTCGGCGACCGCACTCTCGGTGGAAAGTCCCTGCCAGCGGCCCGCTGCGTTGCGATGTATGTCGAAGTGATCCAGCACCCGTGTGCAGCTGTGATCGACGATGTCCTGAAGGCCTGCAGGACGGGCGTAGAATGCCGGGACCGGTGGAAAAATGACCGCGCCCATTTCGGTGCAGGCGACCATGTTGCGCAGGTGAGCCAGGTTGAGCGGCGTCTCGCGGGTCATCAGCACCAGCTTGCGCCGCTCCTTCAGCATCACATCGGCGGCGCGCGTGATCAGATTGTCGGACAGACCGTGGGCCACCGCTGCCAGAGTGCGCATCGAGCAGGGCGCTATCACCATGCCGTCGCACAGGAACGAACCGCTGGCGATGCTGGCGCCGACATTGCGGACGCTGTGCACCACATCGGCCGCACCTTCGATCAGGCGACGGCCGTCCGGAATTTCTTCGCGGATGTTGAGCAAGGCGGCTTGCGACATGACGAGGTGAGTTTCCCAGCCACCTTGTTCGCGGAGCATTTCGAGCAGGCGCTGCCCGTAAACCGAGCCCGTCGCTCCGGTTATGGCAACGACCACGCGCTTCATGGGCGGACTGCGCCGCCCGCGCGTTCCCTGCGTACTCCCGTCGCAACGTTCATGGCCGAATCCTTCTCCCTCAACCATTATGCAACAAATTGTACTATAAGCAACATGTAAGAGCACCTTGAAGCTATGTCCTTCGGGGCTTCTCCGCTTCAATCGCAGGCTGCGGCGGCAAGCCGAGACTTATGGCCTTGAGTTCCAGGAATTCGTCGATCCCGTGACGCGATCCCTCGCGCCCCAGTCCCGATTCCTTGACCCCGCCAAACGGCATGGTTTCCGAAGAAATGATGCCGTTGTTGACGCCGACCATGCCGACCTCGAGACCTTCGGCAAGGCGCCAGAACCGGTCCATGTCGCGGGTGAATGCGTAGGCGGCCAGGCCCGAGCGGGTGCTGTTGGCCAGGGTCAGGGCTTCGGCCTCGGTTTCGAAACGGAAGAGGGGAGCGACCGGTCCGAAGGTCTCTTCCAGCGCCAGCCGCATGTCCGGGTTGGCGCCGGTCAGGACCGTGGGCTGGTGGAACAGCTCGCCGGCTTCATGGCCTTCGCCTCCCGTGACGATCCGGGCACCGCGCCCGACGGCATCGCCGACATGTTCGCGCACCTTCTGCAATGCCGCGGCGGTGATCAGCGGGCCCTGATCGGTCTCGCCTTCCAGGCCGTTGCCGACGCGGAAAGCCGCGACTCTGGCGGCCAGCGCTTCGGCGAACCGGTCATGGATGCCGTTCTGCACCAGGATGCGGTTGGCGCAGACGCAGGTCTGGCCGGTGTTTCGGAACTTTGAAGCGATCGTGCCCGCCACGGCGACGTCGATATCGGCATCGTCGAACACGATCAGCGGAGCGTTGCCGCCCAGCTCCATCGACACCCGCTTGAGCGTCGTCGCGCACTGCGCGGTCAGCAGCTTGCCAACCGTGGTGGAGCCGGTGAAGGTGAATTTGGCAACGCCGGGATGGCTGGTCAGGACCGATCCGATCGCCGGCGCATCGCCTGCGATGACGTTGAAAGTGCCCGCCGGAACACCGGCCTCGAGTGCCAGCCGGGCCAGCGCGAAGGCCGTGAGCGGGGTCAGTTCGGCGGGTTTGAGTGTAACGGTGCATCCTGCGGCCAGGGCGGGCGCGACCTTGCGCGTGATCATCGCTGCGGGAAAATTCCATGGCGTAATCGCGCCGACCAGGCCCACCGGCTGCTTGAGAACCAGGACCCGGCGATCGCGTTGGGCGGGGATGATCTCGCCATTGATGCGCCGGGCTTCTTCCGCGAACCATTGGATGAAACTGGCCGCATAGTCGATCTCGCCCAGCGCTTCGGCGAGCGGCTTGCCCTGTTCGGCCGTGAGCAGCATTGCCAGATCGTTGCGGTTTTCGCGAACAAGCGCGAACCAAGCGTGCAGAATGGCGGCGCGTTCGGCGGCCGAATGGGCCCGCCATTCCCCGAAGGCTCTGGCGTTGCTTTCGACGGCGCGGTTCGCCTCGACCGCACCCAGGAGGGGGATTTCCGTCAGCGCCATCCCCGTCGCAGGATTGATCACGGCAATCGCCCGCTCGGTAGTGGCTATGGCCTCGCCATCGACGATCGGCAGGCCTGCAGCGAATTCGGGCCGGGACAAGGATGGCTGGGAAACAGGCATGGAGCGAAACCTTGGCAGTCGGTTGGGAAGTTCAAGGGATGCAAACGAAACGGGGCGGAACCGCCGGAGCGGATCCCCCCCAATCGATGGGGTGACCTTTCGGTCACCCCAGGCAGAGCCGTCAGTACTTGTAGGCGACCTTGAGGAACCATTCGCGCGGCCGCGAATAGGTTGCCTCGGCGACGCCGCCAACGTCCAAATCCACATAGCCGCCCTGGATGTAGCGCTTGTCGGTTAGCCCGTCCTATTCACCGGACCGGGTCTGGCGGGTTGGCGGGAGTGGCATAAGCCTCTGATCTGAATTAGGAACTGGGTGTCGAAGCCGAACCTGCCGCAGGGCAGAAAATGCCACAGGCCACACCCGCCATGAATGACGATATCGCAAGCACATTCCGATTCCCAGCGGTCGGGCGCAAGAAAGTCACAGCCGCTTTCGACGGTGGCCGGCTGACATCGGACGGCGGTGTCCTGCTGCTGGCGCAGGCCGAGCGCACGATGGGGATCTGCCATCGGCTTGCGGCTTGCATTGCCGACTGGCGCGATCCTGCGCGGGTGGTTCATCGCCTCGACGACATCCTGCGTGCCCGCGTGTTCGCGATCGCCTGCGGCTATGAGGACGCCGATGACCTCGACGCCCTGCGCGACGATCCGGGCTTCCGCCTGGCCCTGGGCAAGCTGCCGGGATCGGGCGTGGGGCTGGCCAGTCAGCCGACGATGAGCCGGTGGGAGAACGCACCGACCTCGCGCGAATTAGCCAGGATGATGGCCGCGATGATCGACATCTACTGCGCCAGCTATCCCGCCCCGCCGGCGGCGGTGACGCTGGATATCGATGATACCTGCGATGTCGTGCACGGTTATCAGCAACTCTCATTCTGGAATGGTCATCATGGCGAGCGTTGCTTCCTGCCGATCCATGTCTAAGACACGGCCACCGGCCGGCCGGTGGCGATGCTGCTGCGCACCGGCAAGACACCGTCGGGTGCCGAAGCTGCCGGCCACATCCGGCGCCTGGTGCGTCACATCCGCCGAAACTGGCCGGAAACGCACATCGCCATCCGCGGCGACGGGCACTATGGCCGGCCCGAGGTCATGGCCTTCTGCGAGGCGGCCAGCGTCGATTACGTGTTCGGCCTGCCGACCAACGCCGCGCTGCGTGGCGATCCGGTCATCGTCGCTGTCGCCGATGCCTGCGCGGTCAAGCGGGCTCAGCGCCAATACCCGGTCCTGCGCAGCTATGCCGAGACCCGCTACGGCGCGAAGAGCTGGAACTGCCAGCGCCGCGTCGTCGCCCGAATCGAGGCCAGCACAATGGGCATGGACATCCGCTATGTCGTCACCTCGCTGGCCGACGGCTCGGCCGAGCACATCTACGACACGCTCTACTGCGCTCGCGGCAACGCCGAGAACCTGATCAAGCGGCACAAGACCCAACTCGCCAGCGATCGCACCTCGTGCCGCTCTGCCAACGCCAATCAAATGCGCCTCATCCTGCACACCGTCGCCTACTGGCTCCTGTGGCGTATCCAGCAGGAAATCCCAAAAGCCACCGCACTCGCCGCCGCCGAGTTCGCAACGCTGCGCCTGCGGCTGCTCAAGGTCGCTGCCCGCGTTATCGAAACCGCCACGCGCATCCGCGTCGCCTTCGCGTCAGCCTGCCCCGATGCCAGCGTGTTCAGAGCCATCGCCATCAGCCTCCGGCCAGCACCCACATAGCCAGCGCGGCGGTGCCGCCGAACCCCCGAGCCCAGTCCATCAACCTCGAAAAGCCCATTGCTCCTGCCGCGGTGAAAAACGCCGGCGAAGCCGCTCGCCCTGATCACTGGGCCACCGACAGATCGAGGCCAGACGAACCCGGAGCGGCGTCATCATGAATAGTGCGGGTTAGGTTCGTGACACCTGCCGTTACCGTGAAGTGGTCGCTGGCGTCGGTGAACGAAGCGCTGGCGCCGAACACGCTATAGGCGGGTTGATACAGCTGCGGGCTGTTGATGGCATCCTTGAAGGTGACGCTCTGATGGTACCAGTCGCCGCGAAGAACGAACTTGCCCTTGTCGCTCTCGTAAACGGTCGCATTCGCGGCGATCGTCGCTGTCCATTCGGGCACGAACGCAAACTTGGAGTTCACGTTTACCGGGAAAGCACTTGGATCCACCGAACGATAATAGGCATCGAGGTAACCGACACCATAGTCGATCCTTAGCCAGTCGGTCGGGGCGGCCTGGCCTTCGATCTCGAAGCCCTTGATCCGGCCCACACCCCCGTTGCGAACCTTGGGCGCGATACCCTCGTTCACGACGATTTGGATGTCGCTGTAGTCGGATTGGAACAGCGCGATGTTCATGCGCAGGCGCCGGTCGAACAATTCGGTCTTGAGGCCGACTTCGTAGGATTCGACGAATTCCGGGGTGAAAGCAGGGGTGACGAGTTCGCCCGGGAATATACGCTGGCTGAAGCCGCCATTCTTGAAGCCCTTGGAATAGGACGCATAGCCCATGATGTCGTCGGTGAACTGATAGTTCACCGAGACCGCCGGGGTCCATTCCTTGGCCTTGGCGGACACCTCGACCGCGGGCAGATTGTGGTTGCCGCCAGGATTGGTCGCCGACGGAACACATGCCGGGTCAGGGAACCCGTTCGGCAGCAGCTGCGGCGCTGGCTGGCCGACCAGGCAGCGGCTGTACTGAATGAACACGCCATCAGGATAGGGTGGGAGAAGACCCGCGGTGAAATCGCGATAGATTACCTGGGCCGAAGGGTCGAAACGCTTGGTTTCGTTGGTGTAGCGGATACCTGGAGTGATCGAAAGCTTGTCGGTGACCTTGTAGGTGAACTGCATGTAAGCTGCATAGCTGTCGTTGTTGATTTTGCCGCCGCTTAAAAAGTTCGCGAAACCGAACCGCAGCGGTTCGATGTCCTGGCCCTTTTCCTTCAAGTAATAGGCGCCCAGAGCGAACTTGAGCCTGTCGTCGAACAGGTTACCGTTGAGCTGCAATTCCTGCGAAGCTTGCCACAGGTCGATGTTGTTGGTCAGCTGCAGCACTTCGTGCGGAGTCACGTCGAAGTCGTATTCGATGACCGACTTCTGGTCGCGGTACGCACTGATCGACTTGAGTGTCACGCCGCCGAAATCATACTCGAGCGTCAGATTAGTACCCCAAAGGTCGAAGTCGGAACGGTTCGGACCTCCGGCCCAAGTCGTATCGATATCGCCCGTTACCCATCGGGAAGAAACGCAGTTCGGATTGCTCACCGGCGCCAGTTCACCCGGGGCGCCACATTGTCCAGCGCCACCGCCCAGCTTGTTGTAACCGAAGTTTGAGCTAGGGAAGGCAACTTGACGGCCGTCAGGCAGATTCACGATTTGCAGAAGATCGGGTGAGTCCCGGTTTTCGATAAGATAGATAGCTGCCTGTTCTTCGCGACGAATGTTGACGTCGGCGGCGAGAATTGCCTTGAAGTTGTCGGTCGGTTCCCACTTGAAGGCGACGCGTCCAGAGAAGCTGTCCTTGTTGCCCTGTCGTCCGCCGTCGAACAGGCGGCGCTGGTAGCCGTCGCGGGTTTCGTAGGACGCCACGGCGCGCATCGCCAGCGTATCGCTGATCGGGATATTGACGATGCCCTTGATATCGGCACGGTTGAAGCGTCCGGTTGCGGCTTCGAGCTTGAGTTCGAAGTCATTCCCGGGTTCGTTGGTATTAACAATGATCGCGCCGCCAATCGTGTTTTTGCCGAACAGGGTGCCCTGCGGACCGCGCAGGATCTGGACGTTCGAAATGTCCGCCATGTCGAGCAGGCCCCCGACCGAACGGGCAACATAGACGCCATCAACATAGATGCCGACACCGGGATCGACGGTGATGTTGAAATCCGTTTGGCCAACGCCGCGGATAAAAGCGGTGAGCGAGGCGCTGGAGCCAGAGATGTTGCCGACGGGTTGAATGTTCACATTGGGCGCGAAGGACGCAACCTGCGCGACGTTGGCAATTTGTCGGTCTTCGATCATTGCACCGCTCATCGCGGTAACCGCGATCGGCGTTTCCTGGGCATTCTCCTCGCGCTTGCGCGCGGTGACGACGATAGTGTCAAGACCGCCGGTATCCTCGTTCTCCTGCGCTGCGGCACTGGCTTGTTTGGCGTCCTGCGCGAAAGCGTTGGTCGGAGCAAAGGCAAGGCAAGCAAGCACAAGGCTGCTGCCAGTAAGCAGCCATTGCTTGCCGCTGCCCGTGTTGTACATCATAGACATGCATATTCTCCCTTGAGTTTGATTTGGATCGCGGTTCCGATCCATTTTCCCACCTCGTTTTAAAACCTGACTTCAACCGTCCCACCGATCTTGCGCGGCTGCTCGTAGAAACCATCGGTCGATAGCGCGCCGGGGCGCATCGTCTGGAACACTTTTTCGTTGGTCAGGTTGGTGGCCCACAGAGAAACTTTCCATTTCTCGCTCTCGGGCGTCCAGCCAATCGACATGTTCGACAAGGTATAGGCACCTTGCGAGAAAATGTTGGCGAAGTCGTAGTAGAGGCGCGAACTGAAAGAGAGGTTGCCGTTGATGCTCAACCGACCGCCGCCCAGATCATGCCCACAGTCAAAGCCGACGTTGCCTGACCATTTCGGTGCACGAGTCATGACGTTGCCCGAAGCATCCAGCGTTACGACGGTATTTCCGCCGTCAGCCCGCGGGAGAAAGCCTTGGGCGGCCGTGAAATCCTTGTAGCGCGCGTGGGTGTAGGCTAGCGCCCCGCGCAACTTCAAATCTCTGGTGGGTGCAACGGTCAATTCCAGTTCGCCGCCATAGATTTCCGCATTGGCGGCATTCTGGAGAATGTATCCCGCGCCAAGCGAATCCTTCGACTGCAGTTGAAGGTTTTTGTAATCGTAGTAATAAGTCGCAAGGTTGACCCGCAGCCAATTGAGCGGATCCGACTTGATACCGAATTCGGCGGCCTTGATTTCCTCCGGTTCGACCGGCACGTTGCGGGTGCTCGCCATATTGTAGACACCACTCTTGAAGGCGGTGCTCCAACTTGCGTAGACGTTCGTGGTGTTGCTAATTTCGTAACGAAGGCCGACTTTGTAGTTGAACTTATTGAACGTCCGATCGACGTCGTTGACGACTAGGGTGCCATTCACCGTTTGCGAGAACTCGCGTTTTTCCGTGGTGTAACGGCCACCGAGATTCACGAACAGGCCGGGCGTGGCCTCATAGGTCGCGTCCGCAAAGCCCGCGAAGGACCGACCGCCGAGATCCGGCTCAAGCGTCGGCCCGGCTAGGGGGAGAGTAGGATTCGCGGCCGTCCAGGGCTGGAGGAAGGAACTGCCACCGAACTGGTAGAAATAGCCGCCTACGAGCCATTGGAACGGCCCGGGGTTCGACGAGCTGAGCTTGATTTCCTGACTGCCGGATTCGGAGCGGAAGATCGCTGGAAAATTCCCTAGTCGCAGATTCGAGGCATCCGAATCCGTAATCTGGGTCCAGCGCAAGTTCAGGAAACCGCTGGTGGTTTCCAGGTTGACTGCGACCAGTTCGAGTTTGGTGTGCAGGGCGAAGGTCCACCGCCGAAGGTTCAGCACGGGCGCCTCGGCCAACGACGCTTGCCAGGGGCCCGTTGGCAGGATGACGCCAGGAAACCGCCGTCCAGCAGTGTTGCCGTCGACCGGCTGGGGCGAATTGGTGGTGCTCTGCTGATCGAAGAATTCGCCGGTCAGGACAACCTTGAAATTGTCCGCAGGCTTGAACAGAACCTTGCTGCGCAGGTCGATGACCCGCTGATCGCCAAGCGTTCCACCACGCACCAGATCGTCAATATAGCCATCGTTCTTGCGGAAGAGGCCAGATAGATCGATCGCGGCCTTTTCGCTGATCGGGCCGGTCACATAGAGCCGCGCGTCATAGTCGCCCGCTTCGCGCCGCATCCGACCGACCCGCAAGGAAGCCTTGCCCCGGAAATCGAAGCTGGGGTCCGGCGTGATCACATTGATCAGCCCGCCCGTCGCATTGCGACCAAAAGTGGTGCCTTGCGGACCGCGCAGCACCTCAACCGGCTCGACCTCGACCAGATCGATTCAGTTTGCGGCAGATTCGGGCTGATAGACACCGTCGATGTAGGTGGCGATATTGGGTTCGTCGCCAATCGAGATGCCGGTTGAGCCGACACCGCGAACCACGGGCTGGAAGACACCCATGTTGCGGCTGCCTACAAAGCCAGGCACCAGCTGGGTCAGCGTCCTTACTGTTGAGACGTCGGCCGATTGCAGGGCATCTCCGCCCAGCGCTGTGACGGCCACGGGCACCTGCTGCAATCTTGCTTCGCGGCGGGTCGCAGTGACAACGATATCTTCGATACCGGTCGACGCCTGCTCATCTTTGGGCTGCTCGGCTGTTGTATCCTGAGCGAGCGCGACACTAGTGGATGGAATCTAACGCTTGGTGCCCGCGCTTGAC
>NZ_JBHLWK010000036.1:0-33219 GCF_042432915.1 Novosphingobium soli | reverse complement strand
GCGAAGCCGCCTGATCCGCGGTTCTCACCGGATGCTTACCGTCCGAATGGCCCGATTGCGAGAGAGAACAGCTTTGGTCGGAGAGGGTGTTCGCCGTCCTGCCCACGGAACACGGCCTGGCGACGAAGCAGACCCTGCATTGGGACGATCTCGCCGGCGAGAACTTCATCGTCAGCAATGCGGCGCCAGGGCCGGAGATCTATGACTATCTGATCCAGCGACTGGCCGGTCTCGGCCACCATCCGAATATCCACCCGCACCCTGTCGGCCGGGATGTCCTGCTGTCGATGGTAGCCATCGGGCGCGGGCTGACGCTGACCAGCGAGGCGACCACAGGGGCTCAGATTCCGGGTATCGTCTATCGCCCGATCATGGGCGAGGTCTTGCCGTTCAGCGCGATCTGGTCGCGCCGGAACGACAATCCGGCCTGCCGCAGGTTTCTGAGCCTCGCCCGGATACTGTCGCAAACCGACCGGCCGGCCGTCAGGCAGGCGGACGCGGCGACGAGACCGCCTGCTTCGCCTTCGCAAAGCCTCGATCTGTCGCCATGAACCGCTCCAGCATGGGAACGATCAGGCGCACCGGATCGGTGGCCGGCTGTCCCGCCTCGCGGCCGAGAATCTCCGCGTAAGCGGTGAGATCGCGGTGAAGGCTGGCGGGCAGCTCCAGCGTGATCTTGACCGGCTTGTCGTCGGCGATCGGGCCGAGTTTCAGCTTCGCCATGTCAGCCTCCGTAGGGTTCGAGCACGAGATCGCGCGTGACGATGACGCGGACGGGGAAGCCTGGCCGGATGGTGAGCGTCGGCGCGATGTTGAGCTGACGCTGGACGATCTGCTGGCCGGTCTGGCTGATGCTGTCGGACGCGCCGTTGCGCAGGGCGCGCACGATGTCGCTTTCCTGCCCGGATGAGCCGGCTTCGGCCCCGACGCTGAGGAGGGTCGAGAGCGCCGCGGCCTTGAACAGCTCGCCCCAGTGATAGTCGACGCCATCCTCCAGCCCGGCATAGCCTTCGGCGTCAGCGCCGGGCTGGCGTTCGAGGACGATGGAGCGGCCATTCGGGAAGATCAGCCGGTTCCAGACCAGCAAAATGCGGCGCTGGCCGAAACCGACGCCGCTGTCATACTGGCCGATGACGCGCGTGCCCTGCGGGATCAGCAGGATGCGCCCGGTGGGGCTGTCGTAGATGTTCTCCGTCACCTGCGCGGTGATCTGGCCAGGAAGGTCGGAGCGGATGCCGGTGATGAGTGCGGCGGAAATCACCGCGCCGGCCTGAAGCACATTGGCCGATGCGGGTGCGGCGACCCGATCGGGCGAGACCGTGCGTTTGTCGGGCGCCTGGTTGAGGAAAGCGAGCTGGCGATCCTGCGCCGAGGGCGTCGCGGGCTGCGGCGCGAGGCCGAGGCTGGCGAGGTCGGTCGCGGGCGCGGCCGCAGGCGCGGTTGGTGCGGCGCTGGCGGGCCGTGTCTCCGTCGACGAGAACAGACGCGCGGTGCGCGCCGCTTCCAGCTCCTGCGCGCGGCGCTGTTCCTCCGGGCTCGGGCCCGGGGACGCTGGCGTGGTCATGCCTGGTGCGGGAATCGGCTGGCCGCCATTCTGCGCGCTGAGGATCGGGCGGCCGAGATCGCCGGGCAGCGGCGGGCCGAGTCTGGGAACACCGCTATAGTCCTTCGGCAGACCGTTCAGGCCATCCGGCGTGCTGCGGTTGTCGGTGGAATAGAGTTCCTGTCCCTGATTGCCGGCGTTGCGGGTCTGGAGTGCATAGAGCAGGGCGCCACCGACGCCGAGGCTGGCGACGAGTCCGAGCCCGGCCAGCACTTTGCGCGACAAGCGGGTGACGCGCGGAGGCTCGGGCCGCAGCCGCATCGGCGCGACCGGCTCGCCGGTGAGCGGCCGGTCGTCGGTCTCGTCGGCCGCGTCCGGCTGCGGCGCCCCATCGGGCGTCCGGCTCTCTTCCCTTTCGGGATCGCGTTCGTCGCTCACGATGCCGGCCTCCCATCGGTGCGGGAGATACGCACGCGCTTCTGGGACTTGCCCGCCCCGAAGCGCAGCTCGGCGGCGGCGAACAGCCGGTCGACGATCATGTAGTTGCCGCGCACGCGGTAGTTCACCAGTTCGGAGGTGTCGCCCTCCGCGCCGACGACGAACAGGGGTGGCATTTCGCCCTGGCCGATGCCGCGCGGAAACTCGATGAACACCTGCCGGCCGTCATCGAACGCGCGCAGCGGCCGCCACGGCGCTCGATCGCCGCTCACATCGTAGCGGAAGTTCACCCGCGCGAGGTCGATGCCGGTGGCGACGGGCTGCGCCGCCTGCGCGTCGGCATTCTGCCGCCGCAGGGCGATGAGCTGGTCCTGCGGATATTGCCAGGAGACCGACGCGATGTAGGTCGAAGGTGTCGAGCGCAGTTCCATATGGTAGGTGCGGCGGTCGGTGTTGATGACGAGGTTGGTGAGCAGTTCGGGCCGCGTCGGCTTGACGAGGATGTGGATCTGCCTGGCGGCGCCTGCGCCGCTCTCGGTATCGCCAATAATCCAGCGCACGGTGTCGCCGGCGGCGACTGGTCCGGCGCCGACGAGCTGCTCGCCAGGCTGGAGCGCGATGTCGGTGATCTGCCCCGGCGAGGCATAGACTTGGTAGAGCGCGCCGTTGACGAAGGGATAGACCTGCATCGAGTTGATGAAGCCGTCGCGGACGGGTTGGACCCGCGCGGCGGCGTTGGCCTGGTTGACGCGCACGGTCGGGTCGGCGGCTTCGGGAACGGGCTTGCCGTCCTTGCCGACCGGCTTCAACTGGCCGGGAAGCGGCAGGGGCTTGGGGAGTTCCACGACCTGCACGGGACTGGGCGGTTCGGTCGCCTGCACGGCAGGCATGGCGTTGTCGTAGGCGATTTCGGGCGGCGGCATATTGCTGGTGGCGCAGCCGGCGAGCGCCGATGTGCAGAGCAGCACAAGTGGCAAGCCGGATTTACGGAAAGCCGGATTGGCGTGGATGCGGAAAGCCGGACGCCCTGCACTCCAGGGGGCGGCTTTACGGAGTGCTGGCGTCATTGTCCAAGCTCCTTCGACCAGTTGATGGCGTTGACGTAGATTCCGAGCGGGTTCTTCTTCAGCGTGTCGGCGTCGCGCGGGGGCTGCACGGCAACGGTCAGAATGGCGGACCAGCGTTCGGTAGAGGCGAGCGCGCCGTCCTGATAGCGGCGCTCGATCCAGGCGATGCGGAAGCTCGACGGCGAGGCGCGGATAACGCTCGACACCTCCACCGCCACCTGTTGCTTGCCGACCCTGGCGAAAGGATCGTTCGACCGGGCGTAGTCGTTGAGGGCGAGCGCGCCGCTCTGGGTCGTGAAGTCGTAGGCGCGCAGCCAGTTCTGGCGCACGATGATCGCGTCGGCTGGAATCGAGCGGACCTGCTCGATGAAGCGCGCCAGGTAGAAGGCGATCTGGGGATCGTTCGGCTGATAGTCGGCCGTCGCCGGCGCAACGGCCTGCGCCTGGCCAAGGCGGTCGACCTGCACCACCCATGGCACGATCGAGCCGTTGGCGGATTGCCAGACCAGCGCGGCGGCAAGGCCCATCGACAGCGCGAGCGAGCCGAAGGCCATGAAGCGCCAGTTGCGGGCCTGCACGCGGGCGGAGCCTATGCGCTCGTCCCAGACCTGGGCGGCGCGTTGATAGGGCGTCTCGGGCTGCGGGGATTTGCCGTAATGGGTGGCGGGTCGTTTGAACATGGTCAGTCGCCTTCGGAGAGATTGATGGTGGAGCTGGCGCCGTGGCTGTCGCCGCTGCGAACGGCGTGGGCGGCGGCCTGAACGCCGTGGGTCATTTGCTGGGAGCGCTTCATGCGCTTGGCCCAGGCCGGCGGCCTGTCGGTGGTGGAAGCGGTTTGGGAAGCGGCCTCGGCTTCGCCGCCGACCGTGCCGGCGGTCGAAGCCCCGCCTGTCGCCGCGAAGGCGGAGCGCGCGCCGGATTGGTAGCTCTGCTTCAGGCTGTCGGCGGCGCGGCCAGCGGCGCGTTTCAGCGGCGAGACGGTGGCCTGTGCGCCCGCGCTGGCGACATTGCGCAGGCCGGATGCGACGGCGGATGCGCCGGTTTGGCCGGCCGCGCCCAGGCTGTAGGCTGTCGATGCGCCTCCAGCCAAAGCCGCCCCGCCACGGGCGGCGGCGGCAGCGCCGCCCACAAGGGCCGTGCCGCCGGAAACAGCCGCGCCTGCGGCAGCGGCGCCGGCCGCGATCGCACCGCCCGCGGCCAGGCCGGTTCCGATCGCGGCGCCCGCGCCGAGCTGCGGCCCGCCTGAGACAATGCCGTTGGCGATGCCGGGGCCGAAGATGCCGAGGCCCAGCAGCGACAAGGCGGCGAGCACGATCGCCATCGCGTCGTCGATCGACGGCGTGGCGCCGCCGAAGCCCGTGGTGAACTCGGAGAACAGGGTCGATCCGATGCCGATGATGACGGCAAGCACCAGCACCTTGATACCGGACGAGATGACGTTGCCGAGCACCCGTTCGGCCATGAAGGCGGATTTGCCGAACAGGCCGAAGGGGATCAGCACGAAGCCGGCCAGGGTGGTCAGCTTGAACTCGATCAGGGTGATGAAGAGCTGGATGGCGAGGATGAAAAAGGCGAGCAGCACCAGCGCCCAGGCGAACAACATGCAGACGATCTGGATGAAGTTCTCGAAGAACGACCAGTAGCCCATCAGGCTGGATATGGAATCGAGCAGCGGCCGTCCGGCGTCGAGGCCGGTTTGCGCGACCTTGCCGGGACGCAGCAGGTCGGTGACGGTGAAGCTCGTGCCGGACGCCTTCAGACCGAGGCCGGCGAAGCTCTCGAAGACGATACGGGCGAGATTGTTCCAGTTGCCGATGATGTAGGCGAAAACACCGACGAACAGCGTCTTCTTCACCAGCCGGGCGATGATGTTCTCATCTGCGCCCCAGCTCCAGAACAGGGCGGCGAGCGTCACGTCGATGACGATCAGCGTCGTGGCGATGAAGCCGACCTCGGGTTGCAGAAGGCCGAAGCCGCCGTCGATGTAGCGGGTGAAGACCTCGAGGAAATGGTCGATGACGCCGGTGCCGCCCACGATCAGCGCACCTCGGGCCGAGAGGGCTCCGCCTGAATGGCGGGCGTGGCGTCGTCGGGAGCCGCCTCGGCGGGGGCGTTCGGGAACAATGTCGCCGGTCCCGCCGGCGCGGGTGCCGGGGCCGACTGACCGAGGAAACGCCTGCGGTTTTCGTCCCACGCTCGCAGGCAGGACGGATCGCGCGGGCCGGCTTCGCCCATGGCGCTGCACCGCGCCAGCTCCGCGCCGAGCGGATCTCGTTCCGTCACGGTGCGCGTCTGCGTCGTCGGGCTGTTTTGCCGGTCGTCCTTACGGGTCATCTCGATCGCGGTCGCCGTGACCGCGACCGCGACGAAGACGACAGCGCCGAGGCGCGCGAGGGTCTTGCCGTCCATCGGGTCGCCCTCAGTTGCCGTGGAACATTTGCGCGTTGCCGGGCTGATAGCCGGTCCCCGGCGTCAGGAAGCGGCGGCGCTGTTCGCGGCCCTGTTCGGCGGCGGCGGCCTGTTCGGCCGATTGCAGCGCCTGCGCGCGCCCGTTGGCGGCGATGACGGCGGTGAGATCGGCGAGCTGCTGGGCCTGGAGGGCGAGGAGCTGGTTGCCGGCTTGTGTCGCCTGCAAGGCACCCGTGGCCGACTGGCTGGCGCCGACCAGCGCCGACATCTGCGTGCGGTTGGTGTCGATATTGCCGACGACCGTGGCCTGCACACGCATGGCGTCTTGCAGACCGCCCACCGTGTTCTGCCAGCGGCTCCTGGCGTCGGCGATCAGTTGCGCGTCCGGCGCCGACATCGACACATTGGTGTATTTGGTCTGGAATGCCTGGTCGATCTGCTGGACGTCGTAGGCGATGTTCTGAGCCTGCTGGAGCAGTTGTTGCGTGCGCTGCACCGACTGCTGGAGCTGTTGCAGCGACGAGTAGGGCAGGCTCGCCAGATTGCGGGCCTGATTGATGAGCATCTGCGCTTCGTTCTGAAGCGAGGTGATCTGGTTGGTGATCTGCTGAAGGCTGCGGGCGGCCGTCAGCACGTTCTGCACATAGTTCGTGGGGTCGAACACGGTCCATTGGGCTTGCGCCGGCGTCGCCAGCATTGGGGTGAGCGCGACAGGGGCGAGGAGCAGCGCGGCGGCGAGCCGCGCCGCGCGGGAGCGAGGCAAGGTCATGGCAGTTTCTCCTTCAGGGTGAGCGTTGGAATGAGGTCGGCCGCCCAGCCGAGATCGCGGTGGCGGAGCCAGGCGACGAGGAAGCCGGCCTGCCCGTGTTCGGCGAGCAGCCGTGCGATCACGGATTGGTCGGTCTTGGCGGAAGCAGCGCAGAGCGCGAGGGCGACGTCCGACAGCCCGAGCTCGAACAGGCGATTGCCGCGGCGGCTTTGGCAGTAGTAGTCGCGCTTGGGCATGGCCCGCGCGAGGATCTCGATCTGGCGATCGTTGAGGCCGAAGCGGCGATAGATCGCAGTGATCTGCGGCTCGATGGCGCGCTCGTTCGGCAGGAGCAGCCGGGTCTGGCAGCTTTCGATGATGACGGGCGCGATGGACGAGCCGTCGATGTCGGAGAGCGATTGCGTGGCGAAGACGACGCTGGCGTTCTTCTTGCGGAGCGTCTTCAGCCATTCGCGGATCTGGCCGGCGAAGCCTTCGTCGTCGAGTGCGAGCCAGCCCTCGTCGATGATGAGAAGGGTCGGCGATCCGTCGAGGCGGTCCTCGATGCGGTGGAAGAGGTAGGAGAGGACCGCCGGCGCCGCGCCGGTGCCAATCAGCCCCTCGGTCTCGAACGCCTGCACGGTCGCCGTGCCGAGATGCTCGCGTTCGGCGTCGAGCAGCCGCCCATAGGGGCCACCGATGCAATAGGCGCGAAGCGCCTGCTTGAGGTCGTTGGACTGGAGCAACACGCAAAGGCCGGTGATGGTGCGTTCCTCGACCGGCGCTGAGGCCAGCGAGGTCAACGCCGTCCAGATGTGCTCCTTCACCTCCGGCGTGATGGCGACGCCTTCACGGGTCAGGATGGCGACGACCCAGTCAGCGGCCCAGGCGCGCTCGGGAACATCATGGATGCGGGCCAGCGGCTGAAGGCTGACCGAGGTTTCCGAGCCGTCGGAAAGATCGCCGCCGAGGTCATGCCAATCGCCGCCCATCGCCAGCGCCGCCGCCCGGATCGAACCGCCGAAATCGAAGGCGAAGACCTGAGCGCCGGCATAGCGGCGGAACTGCAAGCCCATCAGCGCCAGCAGAACGGATTTACCGGCGCCCGTCGGGCCGACGATCAGGGTGTGGCCGACATCGCCGACATGCAGGGAAAACCGGAACGGGGTCGAGCCTTCGGTCTTGCCGAACAGCAGCGGGGGCGCTGCGAAGTGCTCGTCCCGTTCCGGCCCCGCCCACACGGCGCTGAGGGGGATCATGTGGGCGAGATTGAGGGTGGAGATCGGCGGCTGCCGGACATTGGCGTAAACGTGTCCGGGCAGGCTGCCGAGCCAGGCGTCCACCGCGTTGATGGTTTCCGCCATCGCGGTGAAGTCACGGCCCTGGATGACCTTCTCGACCAGGCGCAGCTTCTCGTCGGCGGCGCGCGGATCGGTGTCCCACACCGTCACCGTCGCGGTGACATAGGCGATCCCTGCGTAGTCGGCGCCCAGTTCCTGGAGCGCGAGATCGGCGTCCGCCGCCTTGTTCGACGCATCCGTGTCCACCAGGACGGATGCCTCGTTGGTCATCACCTCCTTGAGGATCGCGGCGACCGATTTGCGCTTGGCGAACCACTGGCGGCGGATCTTGGTCAGCAGCTTCGTTGCATCGGTCTTGTCGAGCAGGATCGCGCGGGTGCTCCACCGATAGGGGAAGGCCAGCCGGTTCAATTCGTCGAGCAAGCCCGGCGTCGTCGCTGTCGGAAATCCGGTGACGGTGAGGACGCGCAGATGCGCCTGCCCGAGACGCGGCTCGAGGCCGCCGGTCAGCGGCTGATCGGCCAGCAGCGCATCGAGATAGATCGGCGTCTCGGGAACGCGGACACGGTGCCGATGCGTGGAGACGCAGCCATGGAGATAGGTCAGCGTCTCGCCGTCATCGAGCCACCGGCATTCGGGCATGAAGGCTTCGACCAGGCGCAGCAGCCGGTCGGTGCGGTCGGTGAAGCCGCCCAGCGCCTCGTGCGGATCGAAACCCTTCTGCTCGCGGCCTTCATAGAGCCAGCCTTCGGCGCGGGCCGCGTCTTCGGCCGGCGGCAGCCAGGCGAAGGTCAGGAAATAGCTGGACTCGAAATGCGCGCCGGCTTCCTCGAAATCGGCCTTGCGCTCGGCATCGACCAGCGCCGACGCGGCGTCGGGAAAATGGCCGTCGGGATAGCGATTGGAGGGATGGCGCTGCGCTTCGACGAAGATCGCCCAGCCGGAGCCGAGGCGGCGGAAGGCGTTGTTGAGGCGGCCGGCGACCGCGACCAGCTCGGCCGCGACGGCGGAATCGAGATCGGGGCCGCGAAAGCGCGCCGTGCGCTGGAAGCTGCCGTCTTTGTTGAGCACGACGCCCGTGCCGACCAGCGCCGCCCAAGGCAGGAAGTCGGCAAGCCGGGTGTTCTTGTCGCGATATTCGGCGAGATTCATCATCGTCGCTCTCCCGCTCAGACCGTGAGGTGCGCGGGGATGCGCAGGTGACGGCGGCCGACGTCGACGAACAGCGGGTCGCGCTTGGCCGCCCACACCGCCGCGACGTGGCCGATGGCCCAGATCACGATGCCGGCCAGCCAGAGGCGCAGACCCAGGCCGAGCGCGCCGGCCAGCGTGCCGTTCATGATGGCGATGGCGCGCGGAGCGCCGCCGAGCAGGATCGGCTCGCACAGCGCCCGGTGAACCGGCACGGTGAAGCCCGGCACGTCGTCGGCCGCGCCCAGCATCAGACCAGCGCTCCGCCGCCGAAGGAGAAGAACGACAGGAAGAAGCTCGAGGCGGCGAAGGCGATCGACAGGCCGAACACGATCTGGATCAGGCGACGAAAGCCGCCGGACGTGTCGCCGAAGGCCAGCGTCAGGCCGGTCATGATAATGATGATGACCGCGATGATCTTGGCGACCGGACCTTCGATCGACTCCAGGATGGATTGCAGCGGCGCTTCCCACGGCATCGACGAGCCGGAGGCGTGGGCGGGAGCCGCCATCACCACGGAAAGCGTGGCGCTGGATAGCGCCGCGACGAGGCGAGGACGGATTTGGTGCAGGCGTTGGATCACAGGGCTTCTCCTTCGGGGCTGGCGGGGATGAGAGAGGGCGCGGGGCCGCCGTTCGCGCAGGCCGGTGCGGTGACGGCAGGCGCGACGCGGTAATCGCCGTCCGGGCCGAGGCCCTCGACGCGGACGAGTTCGGAGAGACGCCGTGCGGAGCCGCGGCCCGAGAGCACGGCCACGAGGTCGATCGTCTCGGCGATCAGCGCGCGCGGGACGGTGACGACGGCTTCCTGGATGAGCTGTTCCATGCGCCGCAGCGCGCCGATGGCGCTGCCGGCGTGGATCGTGCCGACGCCGCCGGGATGGCCGGTGCCCCAGGCTTTGAGGAGATCGAGCGCTTCGGCGCCGCGCACCTCGCCGATCGGGATGCGGTCGGGGCGCAGACGAAGCGAGGAGCGGACGAGATCGGACAGCGAGGCGACGCCGTCCTTCGTCCGCATGGCGACGAGGTTGGGCGCGGCGCATTGCAGCTCGCGCGTGTCCTCGATGATGACGACGCGGTCGGCGGTCTTCGCCATTTCGGCGAGCAGCGCATTGGTGAGCGTCGTCTTGCCGGTCGAGGTGCCGCCCGCGACGAGGATGTTGGCGCGGGCGGCGACGCCCTGGCGCAGCGCCTCGGCCTGCGCGGCGGACATGATCCCGGCGCTCACATAGTCGCCGAGGCCGAACACGGCGACGGCGGGCTTCCTGATGGCGAAGGCCGGGGCCGCCACCACGGGCGGCAGCAGGCCCTCGAACCGCTCCCCCGTCTCGGGCAACTCGGCCGAGACGCGCGGGCTGCCGGCATGGACCTCGGCGCCGACATGGTGCGCGACCAGGCGCACGATGCGCTCGCCATCGGCGGGCGAGAGGCGTTCACCCGTATCGGCCAGCCCTTCCGAGAGCCGGTCGATCCAGATGCGCCCGTCGGGATTGAGCATCACCTCGACGACGGAGGCGTCTTCCATGAAGCGGGCGATGGCGGGGCCGAGCGCGGTGCGCAGCATCCGCGCGCCGCGCGCCAGTCCTTCCGAATTGTTCTGCGAAATCGCCATCCGATCCCCGATCCAGCCGGGGAGAGATCAGACGCTCCCCGGACGGGGATGATTAAAAGAGCCAGAAATCAGGCCGGCTCAACAAGGATTTGCGAGAGTAGTAGCGTAGCGCGCAAATACAGGAGAACGGCGGTGTTGAGTAAAGTCCCGCCGACTTCATTGCCACCCCTTACTCCGGGTCGGCGGTTTTGCTGCGTTGCGAGTCGATGTCTCGCGACAGGTCTCTGAGGAAGCGATCCCCGGTCGCCAGTTTCCGGCCGAGTGTTTGCAGGAAGCTCTCGAACCGCTCCACGCCCTTGGCCCGCGCCGACGCCTGCGCGCTGTCGGACAATGGCGGCGTGATGGTCAGCCAGAAGCGGATGAACAGCGACAGCGTCTCGCCGAGAATGGCCAGGTCTTCGTCCATGCCATCGATCTGGCGGCCAAGCCGGTCCATGCGGTGCGCGAATACGGCCTCCAATCGCTCCGATGCGTCAGCCGACAGGAAGGAGGCGACGGCGGCTTCGATGACGGCGGATTTGGAGACGCGGCGCCGGAGCGCGAGCGCCTCGACCTTTTTCAGAAGCTCCGGCTCGAAATAGACGTTCATGCGGGTCTTGGTCTGCATGGCCAGTCGCCTCACAACTCGACGCCATCGGCCGGGTCCATCGTCGCCTGCCGGGCGATGGACCCGGCCCGCAGGCGGAAACTGCGGGCCTTGGCGGCATCGAGGTCCGGTTCGTCGTCGAGCAGGTCGAACTCTCCGAGCGCCGGGCGCTCGGGCGGCGCGATTTCCTCATGTTCTGGCAATTCCGGCTCGCGGCGGATGCCGGCGTTGGCGGGATCGGCGGTCATGCCGGCTGCGCTCCCCGGCCTCGCGCCCGCGGATGCGGCCGGGATCGCCAAGGCGGACCAATCGTCGGCGGGGGGCGTCGCCGACGCTTTCGCGCCCGCGGGTTTCGGCGGCGGTAGGATACGTTCGCGGAACCGCGCATCCTCGTAGTAGCGGGCCTTCTTCGCCCGCACCGGAGGCACGCCCGCGACCAGGAGCAATTCATCGGCGGGCGGGAGCTGCATCACCTCGCCGGGGGTGAGCAACGGCCGGGCCGTCTCCTGCCGCGACACCATCAGATGCCCCAGCCAGGGCGAAAGCCGATGGCCGGCATAGTTGGTGGAGTCGCGCATCTCGGTCGCGGTGCCGAGCGCGTCCGACACTCGCTTGGCGGTGCGCTCGTCATTGGTGGCGAAGGCGACGCGCACATGGCAGTTGTCGAGCACGCTATTGTTCGCGCCATACGCCTTTTCGATCTGGTTGAGGCTCTGTGCGATCAGGAAGGACTTGATGCCGTAGCCCGCCATGAAGGCCAGGGCGGACTCGAAGAAATCGAGCCGGCCGAGCGCCGGAAACTCGTCCAGCATCAACAGCAGCCGATGACGATGGGCCGAGGTCTTCAGGTCTTCGGTCAACCGCCGCCCGACCTGATTGAGCAGCAGGCGGATCAGAGGTTTGGTGCGGTTGATGTCGCTCGGCGGGACGACGAGATAGAGGCTGACGGGTCTGTCTGCCGCAACGAGATCGGCGATGCGCCAATCGCAGCGCGCCGTCACCTTCGCCACGACGGGATCGCGGTAGAGGCCGAGGAAGGACATGGCGGTCGAAAGCACGCCCGAGCGTTCGTTGTCGCTCTTGTTCAGCAGTTCGCGGGCCGATGACGCGATGACGGGATGGACGCCGGCTTCGCCCAGATGCGGCGTGTTCATCATGGCGCGCAGCGTCGCCTCGACGGGACGCTTCGGATCGGAAAGGAAGTTGGCGACGCCGGCGAGCGTCTTGTCGGGTTCCGCGTAGAGAACATGGAGGATCGCGCCGACCAGCAGCGAATGGCTGGTTTTTTCCCAATGGTTGCGTTTCTCGAGCGCGCCTTCGGGGTCGACGAGAATGTCGGCGATGTTCTGCACGTCGCGGACTTCCTTGTCGCCGCGCCGCACCTCGAGCAGCGGATTGTAGGCCGACGACGCCGGGTCGGTGGGATCGAACAGCAGCACGCGGCCATGCCGGGACCGGAAGCCGGCGGTCAGGCCCCAATTTTCGCCCTTGATGTCGTGGATGATCGTGCTGCCCGGCCAGGTCAGCAGCGTGGGCACCACGAGGCCGACGCCTTTGCCCGATCGGGTCGGCGCGAAGCACAAGACATGCTCCGGGCCATCGTGTCGGAGATAGTCGCGGTCGTAGCGGCCGAGGATCACGCCGTCCGCGCCGAGCAGTCCGGCGGCCCGGATCTCCGCCGGCTCGGCCCAGCGCGCCGAACCATAGGTGACGACGTCCTTCTCGTCCCGCGCCCGGAGCACCGACAGGGTGATGGCGACGGCGATCGAGATGAACCCGCCCGAGGCTGCGATATAGGCGCCCTCGATGAAGATCGACGGCGCATAGGCGTCGTAGCAATACCACCACCAGAAGAAGATCGGCGGGTAATAGAACGGCCAGCCCGCCACCTCGAACCACGGCTGTCCGAGCTGCGCCTGAAAGCCGAGACGCCACGCCGTCCATTCCGTCGCACACCAGATGGCGGTGAGCACGATGGACAGGACGATGGCGACTTGTCCCCAAAGGACACGGGTTCCAGACATAAGGGCTCCGGCCGGCAAAAGAGATGGAGCCGATCAGAGAGTATCCGCTTTGGCGAGAAGCAATAGAAAATCCGAAGTGTCGAGGTTTCGGATGCCATGGATGACAAAACGGATGGTCCGTGTCGCGTCGCCGCGCCGCGATTACCGCCGCCCTGGCCCTCAAGGCCGCCATCCAGGCTCCGGTCGGGGTGGAGACAGCTTGCCTCAAATGCCCAGCCCCCTTTGCCGGCCCAACTGCCACGATACCGACCCGCCCTGGACGACGCCCATGACTTCGCGGCCGAGCTGGCGGTCGATGACAGGCCGCCACGGAACGAGGGTGAACTCATGGGACTTCTCGACGATGGCGAACTTGCCGCTCGATAGCTGTGCGGTTCCGGTGAAGGCGCCCGTCACGGTCTCGCCGTCGGCGGCCATGCGGAACGGCAGCGACTTCTTCGCCGCCAGCTCCTCACCGGCGCGGGCGACCTCACGTTCCCGAAGCGTGGCGATCAGGTTGCGCCGGTAGGCGATGCGCCCGTCCGGCTGAAGGGCGGCGTCGCCCTGATCGACATGGTGGTCGCGGCGGCGATCCATCGCCTCGCGCACCTGTGCGCCGAAGCCGGCCGGCGACAGGTCGGAGGTATCCGTGCTGACAAGCCGCCGGTCCAGCCAGGTCGCGCCGTCCGATCCGATCTGGCGCTCCAGATCGAAGGTCGAGAGGATGCGGATATTGGCGCGGCCGTTCCGCCCGGCGTCATGAGCGGCGGCTCGCCCCTCGAAGTCGGAGGGGATGCGCCACTGGTCGGCGTCGATGCGCTCGGCGATGCCGGCGCGGCGCAACGCCTCGAGCCGCCGGACATGGGCGTCGACGAAGCCCTCATAGTCGCCGTTCGGCACATGGCCGTCGAACCGCGCCTGCTCCAGATGGCGGCTCGGCCGATAGATGCCGTCCTCGGCTAGGCCGGCGATGGCGCGATCGGACGGGCGGCCGGTGCTGTCCGGCGGCCCGATCTCGATGACGCTGCCGATGCGCGCGTCCTCGACGCGGGTTGGGTCGATGCCGGAGACATGGTGCGTGCGTCCGTCGACGCCATCGACCACCAGCGTCAGGGTCTCGCCCAACTCGTCGGACAAATGCTTGTCGATGACGCGGCCGACGATCGGCGCGGCCGGCGCGGCGTCGTGAATCTGGAACGTCATCGGATCGCGCTCGGCGCCTTCGGCCCGCAACGCCTGCTGCATGGTGCGGATGATGTCGCCGCGCTCGCCCAACTCGCGCAACGTCGGTTCCAGCCGGTCGCTCAATTCCCAGACGCCGGGCGCATGTTCGGTGGCAAGCTCCATGTCGCCGAGCTTGCCGAGACGGCGCAAGCGCAGCGTCCGGTCGGCCTGGCCGCGCAGGTCGTCCGGCTCGTGACGCAGGTCGATGAAGCGATCCTCGGCTTCGGCGATCATCGCCCGGTCGATGCGGGTAAGCCGGTCCTGGTCGATTTCGGCCAAGAGCTTTCGGCGCTGCTCGATCTCGGTGACGGGGCCGAGTTCGAGCGTCGCCCGTTCGCTTGCCCGCTCGCGGATGCCGTTGGCGAGATAGTCGCCATTGATGACGAGATCCTCGCCCAAGGCGTCGCGGCCGTTGACGATGACATGGACATGCGGGTGGCCGGTGTTGTGGTGATTGACGGCGACCCAGTCGAGCTTCGTGCCAAGGTCGGTTTCGACCTGGGCCATCAGGTCGCGGGTGTAGCCGGTCAGGTCGGCAAGATCGGCGGCGTCTTCCGGCGAGACGATGAACCGGAACTGGTGGCGATCGTCCTTGCCGCGATCGAGGAAGCTGTCGCCGTCGGCGCGATCCTCAGTCGCCGAATAGAGCCGGCCCCGCTCGCCGTCGCGGGCCGTGCCGTCGCGCTGGATGTAGCGCAGATGGGCGGCGGCCTTGCCGCTGCGGCCTGGGGCGCGAACCGACCGGGATTTGACGATCACGCGCCGGCTGCCGGGCTGGCGATGACTCCAGCCATTCGACAGGTTGCGGGCGCGCACGAAGGATGCGCCGCGCCCGCGCTGCACGCCGCGGCCGGACGCGACGACGCTCCGGCCATTCGCCGACCGGCCGGGACCTCCACCCTTGGCGGAGGAGCTTCGGCCTGGTCCGGCCTGCTGCTGTCGGGCGATCTTCCGAACCTTGCTGAGGAAGCTCCTGGTTTGACCGGCCTTCGCGCCCTTGGAGCGGATGCGGCCGGGCCTCGGCCGAAAGCTCTCGTTGTCGTCGCTCACGGTCGGCGATCCGCACGAAGCTGCCGATCTTGGGTAGGAGTGCCGCGAGAAAGGCGGAAAATGCTGGCTTTACCGGAACTCGCGGCACCCTGCCGGCCTGACGATGGTGCCGCCCCAAACAGTGTGCAGACAAGGGCTTGGCCTCCGGATCGGACCCATAGGGTGCCGTCCGCTTTAATCTTGCCCTCCCGCCTTCCTGCCTGTTTCGCCCCTTCTGCCGGGGGATGAGACCGTCGCCAGCCCCATCGCCTGCACACCGGAACCTCCCGCCAAGCGGACACGATTGCGAGCCTCATGGCTGCCGTTCCGTGTCCGCCCGTGCGACGAACAGACCGCCGGACTGCGGCGCGATGGCGGAAACATCGCGCACGCCCGGCGTCGTATCAGCGTCATTGGAGGTGCGTTCGGCCGGCGAAGGACCGGCCGCCGTTGCGCGCGCCGACGGTGCGACGAACAGCGGCGCGCGGGTCCAGGCCAGCGGGTCAGCGGTGGCGATCAGGATCGGCGCGGATGCGTCGCCATCGCCGAGTGACGGCGCGACGGTGGCGACATAGGCGCGTGTTTCGGCCGGCAGAGGACGGCCCTTCAGCCAGTCCTCGTAACGTCCAGGACCGGCGTTATAGGCCGCGATCCAGCCGGGCGAGCCATAGCGGTCATACAGCTCGCGGATATAGGCCGCACCCGCGATGATGTTGTCGCGCAGATCGTAAGGATCGGCGCCAAGGCGGTAGCGATCACGCAAGCCCGCCCATGTCGCCGGCATGATCTGCATCAGACCCATCGCGCCCTTGGGCGAGACCGCGCGGGGATCGCCATTGCTCTCGGCCTTCATCACCGCGCGTATCCATGCCGCGGGAAGCGCGAAGCGCTGCGCCGCCTCTGCGATGAGTTCGCCGAAAGGATCGCGGGCGGGCGAAGCGGCGATGCGCGACGGCTGCGCCAGGACCGGGACCGCGAGCCCGCAACCGCACGTCAGGCCGACAAGGAGAAGGAGTGAGGTCCGCCGCATCGCGTCAGTCCTTCCCGTCACGCTTCTGCGGACGGCTCCAGTGCAGCGACCAGGCGCTGCCCGCGTCGTCGTCGCGGAACAGATTGGCGCGGATCGGCTGCGGCAAAGCCGGATCGTCGATCAGGAAAGCGATGTATTCGCCGGCGCGTTCGCCGGTGCGCTTCCAGCCCGCGCCGATCTCTGGGCCATCGTCATTGCCTTGATGAAGGCGATAGTCCGGGGCGTTCTCCGTATCCGAGGACTCGGCGGGGACGACAGTGACTTCGCAGTAGAGCGTGAGGGTGTGGACGCGCCCGACAAAGCCGGACTGCTGACGGGTGAAGGTGCCGATCTGCGACATGATGGTCTCCATGGCGGTGGTGTTGGAAGGCCGTCGGCGGGCACCGCTCCCGACGACGGGAAGCGGTCAGCGCGTCGTCGCGCGCCAGACGAAGCGGCCATCGCCGTCCTCGTCGGTGTAGAGTGGGCTCGCCTCGCCGATGACGGTGCGCGCCGGAAGCGGGCCGAAATAACGGCCGTCCAGGCTGTCGCGGACATCGGGGTTCATCAGGAAAACCTGCCCATCGCCGATGCGCTGGCAGCCTTGCCAGACCGGCAGCGGACGGCTGAGTCGGTCGCGGTCGAGCGCCCGTCCAAGCGGCACGGCGTCGACGGTCACGACGTCCCCGGTGCGGCAGACCTGCTGGCCGGGAAGGCCCATGACGCGCTTCATCAGCGGCACGTTGCGGCCGATATAGCCGCGCCCGACGATGAAGTCGGAGAGCGGTTTGTCCGGGAGGGCGGCGACCAGATCGCCAACCGTCAGAGGGTGCGGCGGGGCGAGGTCATAGAGGCCGATCGGCGCGCTGGCCGAGGCGTTCCAGACGAGGCGCGGTGCGATCGGGACGAAGGCGGCGATGGCGACGCCCATCGTTACGACATAGGTCGTCATGACATAGCCGAAGCGGGTCATAGCCCAATCTCCCGCCGCTTGAGCCATGCCGCGTGGCGCTCCAGCGTGTAGGCGCGCGGCTCATGGCCCGCGCCGATCCGGTTGCCGACATGACGCCAGTGATCGGGAGCCACGTCGCAGGCGTCGATGCCGAGGGCTTCCACGGCGTCGATGTGGCGAAGCACCTGTTCGACCTTGGGCCAGCCCTCGATCTTCAGCAGGATGTCGCCGCCGGGGCGCACGAAGGGCAGCGTCTGGTAGGCTTCGCCTGGCGCGACGGCGCGCACGAGGTCGATGCGCGAGATGATCGTGCCGAAGTCGTTGGCGGCCCAACGCACGAAGGCGAAGAGGCTGCCCGGCCGGAAAGAGAAGACGCGGCGGCGGCGATCGAGCACCTGTTCATGGGCTTCGTGGCCGAATCTGATCCAGTTCTCGATCCGCTTCTCGACATGCGTCAGCTCGACATGGGTGAGACTGTCGGCGAGATGCGCGCGCGGCATGGGGCCGCCCTGGGCGCGGGAAACCGCGGCGTCGGTCATGATGGGTCTCCTTCGGCGGTCGGGGGAAATTCGCGCGCGAGCAGCTCGCGCAGCATGTCGGCGACCGTGACGCCGCGAGCGAACGCGGCGATCTTGATCCGGCCGCGCAGCGCCGGCGTCACGTCGATGGTCAGCCGGGCGGTGTAGCCGCCGGCGCCGGCATCGCGCGGCGGGTTGTCGGCCGCCCTGACCCAGCGCTCGGGATCGGCGGGCCGGGAGGCGAAGCCATTGCGGGACGAGCGCCCGTTCATCGCGCCGCCCTCCCGATGCTCAAGCACTTGATCGCGTCCGCCAGCGCCGCGATCTCGCGCGCGGCGGGCGTGCCGTCGTTCAGTTCGGAGACGAGTTGGCCGGACTGCGCGGCGGCCGCGAAGGCGACGCGCTGGCCGATGGTGGCGGCGAGGACGGGAGGATCGTGATCGGCCAGGGTCGCGGCCGTCTCGCGGGCGAGCACGGTGCGCGCGCCGCAACGATTGAGCACGAAGCGCGCGACCAGCTCCGGCCGGTAGATGCGCGCCTCGCCGATGAGCGCCAGCATCTCGGCGGAGGCCCAGCCGTCGAGGGGCGATGGCTGCACCGGGATCAGCACCAGGTCGGCGGCGAGCAGCGCCGAACGCATCAGGCTGGCGACGCGGGGCGGCCCATCGATCACGATCATGTCGGCGTCACGGGCCAGTTCCGGCGCTTCCCGGTGCAGTGTATCGCGGGCGAGGCCGACGACGCCGAAGGCGCGAGCCAGGCCCTCACGGCTGCGTTGCTGCGACCAGTCCAGCGCCGAGCCTTGCGGGTCCGCGTCAATCAGGGTGACGCGCTTGCCTTGGCTCGCCCAAACGCCCGCGAGGTTCAGCGCCAGCGTCGTCTTGCCGACGCCGCCCTTCTGGTTGAGGAGCGCGACGATCATCGCCGTCCTCCCGGAACGGGAGTGAAAGGGAGCTGCGGGAGGGGATGCGTGTCGGCGGCTTCGGGTCGCTGTTTGCCGGCGACGCTGAGGGCCTTCGTGGCCTGCCGCACGAGGTTTTCCACCTCGCGGGCGCGCTCTTCAAAGTTAGAGTCTCTGTTAGACTCTAAGTTAAGGGCGCGATTTTCGCTTTTCGTGCTGTGGGTTAGGGCCGGTTTTGGTTCCCGTTGGCACGAGGGTCCGGTTCCTGATGGCACGCGCCCTCGGGTTCCCGATGGCACGACGCCATCCACAGCTTTTCCACAGGCGGGCTGTGGCTCGAAGGCGAGCAGCGTGCGGCCGCTGCCCTCGATCTCGAGGAACAGCGTGTAGCCGGGGAGCGGCTGGCGCCGGATGATGTCGCGCAGCTCGAAGGCGAAGCGCTTGAAGGGGGAGAGCGCGCCTGATTTCTGGTGGAGGTGGCGGAAGTCGAAACGCCAGCCGTTGCGCTGACGGCCGCCGTGCTTGCGGACAATTCGATAGAGCCAGCGGTCGAGACCGCCCGTCAGGCCGAAATAGGCGCGGTCGATCGTCAGCACGAGCGCGTCGTCGAGGACGGCCTGGTAGAACCAGTCGGGCAGGATCAGCTCGATCCCGTCGGGCTTGCCGTTCCGGTCGGTGCGCTCCTTCCACTCGTTGATCCAGGAGAAGCGATGCCGCCGGCCCTCGGCGGGTTGACGGATCGAGGTGCAGATCGTCGTCGATTGCAGCCGGTCGAGCGCGGCCTTGAGACGCTGATAGTCGCGCAAGGACGTGCCGCGGCCGATGAATCTGAGGATTTCATAGGGGGTGGCGACCAGCAGGCGCGAGGTGCGCAGGCCCGCGTCGCGCGCCTCGACGATCTGGCTCGCCGCCCAGATCAGGATGTCGGCGTCCCAGATGGTCGCCATGCCATGATCGGGCACGGCCTCGACGCGGATCGACACGCCCCCGGCGCAGAAGTCGATCGGCGCGGTGCGATGGGACTTGGAGAGGGAGAAGAAGGGATAGGCCATGAGATCCTGCGCATCTCGGGCAGCGAACTCGCCAGGGAGCGCCCGAAACAGGTCGAGCTGTTCGCGCTCCGATCGGGATTGCCGCCGCGCCGCCATTCGGGGGTTCGTCGGCGATCAGCGTGGGCGCCGGGCGGCTTGGGCCAGCGGCGCCGGCGTGTGACGCTTCGCGGGAAGGATCGAACCGCGCGGATCGGAGGTCGAGGTGACGGCGCCGCGCGCGGCCCAGGCTTCGAGATCGTCGACGGCATAGACGACGCGGCCGCCGAGCTTGCGATAGGCCGGGCCGGTGCCGTAGGTCCGATGCTTTTCGAGGGTGCGGGCGGACAGGCTGAGAAACTCGGCGGCTTCCTTGGTGCGCAGGAAGCGCGGCGGGAGAACGGCGAGATCGGGTCGCATGGATGGGGCCTCCGTGAGCTTCGTGAAGGCCGCTGGAGATCAGCGGCGAGCGAAGGCCACGATGGCGAAGCAGGACCGGCGCGATGCAGGGCGAAGGTTGGGGGGCCTAAAATCGCCCACCGGCGATCGCGTCGGCGCGATCAGTCCGGCCGGCGGTGTCGCAGTAAGGCGCGATAGCCGCCGGCGATCATGGCGCGCGCGTCCCGCAGCAGGGTTTTGATGGCGTGGCGGGCGGAGGCGTCCTGCCACGCCTGGCGGTCGAGTCGGGCGATGTGGAAGATGACCTGCGCGATTTCCCGCTGGGTCGCGCCATCGCGATAGCCGTCGAAGCATTGCAGCATCCGGCGCAATCGCAGGCGGTGTTGCGCCGTCAGCCGGGTGTCGGGCGGGATGGCCCGGCCGTGAAGGGTTGCCAGCAGACGGCAAAGGGATCGGACACGATCGAATCCGTCCCGACCCAGAGGAATGATGGCGGCAAGGGGCCTGCCGACCGGCGTGGCCGTCTCGATGACGAGCTGGACACTTTGGCCGTCACCGAGATCGTAGAGAAGGATGTCTTCGTCATGGTCTCCGATGCGGTAGGCGGCATCGAAGGTCGGTTGCGGATCGGTGTCCTCGGCGAGACCCGCAGGGGCCGGCCCCAGAAAGACGGCGCTCGTATCGTTCGCGGGCAGCCAGACGATGCGGGCTTCAGATGGCGGAGCCTGCGGGTCCGCGGGGAAATCGCAACCCCCATCGGCGCCGGATCTTGTCGGTCAGCGTCTGGATGTCGGTCTTTCCCTCGCTCAGTTCCCGGTAGTCTTCGACATAGGCGTCGTTGCGCCGGAGCCACTCCCAGGCGAGATCGGACGGGCTCATCTGGGCGATATGCTCATAGGCGGCGGAGGAGCGCCAGCCTGCTGCATTGGGTGTCATCGCGATCCTCCCTTTGCGTAAGTGATTGTGGGGGAAGAAAGGATTCCCGACAGCGCCGCCCTATGGAAGCTCGGCGGTGGGCAAAGCGCGATGCCAAGTCGGCATCGCGGCGGGTCAGTGCCGAGGGCGGGTCAACTCGCGGTAGCCCTGTTCCGTCATCCAGCGCGCCCGCGCCAGGTGCGAGTCGTGAACATGGCGGCAACGCTCTGGGTCGTGCGCGGGATCGAGGCCGAAGATGGTCTGGACGGCTTCCTGCCAGGCGGCGCCGTCGCGGGCCGAGTCGATCAGACGCATGTAGAGAGCCATGTGCTCACGGTCGTAAGCTGTGAGCGACTGGCTGACCGGCGGCTCGTCGAGGAATGAGGGCGTTGGCTGTCCCATAGAGCGACTATAATCGCTCATCCGAGGTTCGTTAACAGCATCGCGGGAAATTCTGTGCGCCGCCTGAACAAATGGCGGGCGCTTAACGCTTCGGCGGCAAGTCTTTGCGGTCGTGAAGCAACAGCACGCCTTCGCCCTTGTCGGTCGAGAGCAGGACGATCCCCGCGGCCTCCAGCGCCCGGCGAACGAGATCGCGCGTCGACTCATACACCTCGAGGTCGTTTTCGGATTCGAGACGCTTGAGCGCGGTCAGCGATGTCCGAGCCTCGTCAGCGAGCGTCTCCTGTGTCCATCCCAGCAACGCGCGTGCGGCCCGTGATTGTCGGGCGGTGATCATGAATGACCACCTCCCACCGGCCAATAACTACTTGCCAGAACTACGACTATTTTAGTCGTTCTTGGCGTCGCGGGGACTGCCGGAAACCTGGTCGCCCGTCTCCTCCGGTCTTCGGCGGCGTCACCGATTCGCGCGTGGGCAAGGCAAAGGCCCCGGCCTGTCGGCCGGGGCCTTGCTGGTGGGTCAGTCCGCCCGGCGGTTCGGGCGGGACCAGATCAGCGAGTAGCCGTCGCCGTCCTCGTCGTCGAAGAGGTTGGCGTAGATGGGGGCGTTGAAGCTCGGATCGTCGAGCTTGAGGCCCAGATAGTCGCGGCCCTCGTTGGAGCGCTTGGACCAGGCGGCGCCGATCTCGACGCGGCCGACCAGAACCCGGTGGCTGGGGGCGTTTTCGCCGGTGGCGCGCTGGTCGGGGACGATGCGCACGCCCTTGGCCTGGACGCTGAGGGTGACGATTTCGCCGGTGAACTCGTTGCCGGTCTTCTTGAAGGTGCCGATGGTCGCCATTTCAAATCTCCGTTTCCGTTATCGAGCCCGCACCATTGCGGCCTCGATGGCGATCGACAGGCCGGAGGTGATCGACGGCGCACCCCGCAGGGGCCTGACAGCAAAGGAGGAGCTTTCTTGTCTCGCGAGGAAGGACGGCGAAGCCGGCAGGGGAAGAAAGTTGTGACGCCGCTGTTGCGCCATAGGCGATCGAGGCGCAGCCGGCCTTCGGCCAGATCAAGCCATTGAAGAGGCCGTTTGGAGCGGGCTGGTGACGGGAAGAAGCGGAGAGGATGGCGGCCCTCTCGAAACCGGCGCCAAGACCTGCCGGATGTTCGCCGCCGCATCGCCCCTCTTGGCGGCGGGCCTTGCGGTCCTGCGTTGTCCGGGCCTGCCGCGGGCGGAAACCCTCCGCCTTTCCGTGTCGGTCGGCTGCGCCGCGACCGGCGTTCGGTTCGGGCGCTTCCGATGGAATGACCGCACGCTGCGGCCCTCAGCGTGATCCGGGTTCCGTCGCCCGCATCGCCACCCCATCAAGCCGACGCGGATGGCGTGGTGTCGCCCCTATTGTCCCGCCGATACCTGCGGAGGAATTGTCAGGCTCCGGCGGGGCTCCGGCCGACCGGGCCAGCGGCCGCCATGCCCGTAACGCGCGCGAACGCGGTGACGCCGACCGCGACCGCACCGATGACGGAAAACACCAACTGCCAGGTTTCCGAAGGCATGGTGTGCTTCACGATGCCGTGCGTGGCGTGGTAGCCGGCGAGTGCGGCGGGTGTGACAAAGGCGAGCGCGATCAGCAGCCGAGCCCAGAGCGGGCGAACAATCCCGAGCAGGAGCTCGCCGAGGCCGAGCGTCAGCCCGGCCGCGACCACGCCGATCAGGATCGCGCCCATCCAGCCCGCGCCCGTGTGATAGGCCCAACCGCCGGTGGTGAGGCCAGCGAAGAAGGGCAGCGCGAAGACGGCGAGCGTGAACAGAAGCCAGCAGAAGAAGCCGATGGCCGCGATGGAAAGGACGATGCCGAGAAAGATCATGGCGGTGTCTCCGAAAGAACAATTCTGACGGTCGCGCCTTCCACCACCACCACGGCGCGGCGGGGATCATAGCAAAATATCGACGCGGACGGGAGCCGAAACCGATAAGGTTTCAGCCCCGTGGGCGATGATCTTCGCCCCTTCATGGAGCGAAGGGGTCAATTTCGCGGACGATCTGCGAGAGGTCGCCGTCATATTCGCTGGCGGGCGTGACCGAGAGCGTGCCGTCGCCGGCGCGGAAGATGACGATGACCGCCATCAGGCTGGTGGCGAGGCTGAAGGCGAAGGCGTGGGCGTCGTTGAAGGACATCGATCCGGCTCCTGTTTCGAGCGGAGGACCCCCCCGCTGACAGGCGCCCGACGTGTCGGACTGAGAGCTGCAATCACCGCGCAGGCGGAGCCGGAGCGGCGGCACGCAAGGCGTAGCCGACCCTTCACGGGTTGATGGCGTCAGGCGATCAGTCTGACCAAGGATCAGCGCAAAGAAGCGGGGGGTGGTGCTCTGCGGCAGGAGCCGGTGTCCTGCCGTGGAGACGGCGGCGCTCACGCTCCGCCGGTTCCGAACCGATAGACCGGGATGCCGAGCTTGCGGGCCTTGTCGGCGAGATTGTCCTGGATGCCGGTGCCGGGGAAGATGAGGATGCCGATCGGCATGACCGCCAGCATGGCGTCGTTGCGCTTGAACGGTGCGGCCTTGGCGTGTTTCGTCCAGTCGGGTCTGAAGGCGACCTGCGGCACCTTGCGGGTTTCCGCCCAACGCGCGGCGATCTTCTCGGCGCCTTTCGGGGAGCCGCCGTGCATCAGCACCATGTCGGGGTGCTTGGCGTGGACCTGATCGAGCTTGGCCCAGATCGGCTTGTGATCGGTGGTGTCGCCGCCGGAAAAGGCGATCTTCGGGCCTGCGGGCACGAGCACTTCGGTTTCGCTGCGGCGCTTGGCGGCAAGGAAGTCGCGGCTGTCGATCATCGCTGCGGTGAGGCGGCGATGGTTGACGCGCGAGCCGGTGCGCTGAGACCAGGGTGAGCCGGTGGCGCGAAGATAGTGGTCGGCGGCGCTGTCGCGGAAGACTTCCAGGCTGTCGCGCCGTTCGATCAGCGATTGCCCAAGGTCGATCAGGCGTTCGAGCTGGACGGATTTGACCTCCGAGCCATCCTGTTCGCGCTGGAGCCGCTTCTGCGCCTGCTCGTTGTCGTCGAGTTTGCGGTCGGCCCGCTCGACGGCGCGGTGGAACGTATTGACGGTGGACCAGAGGAGATCGTCGAGTTCGGGATCGAGGCTCGTATCGGCCACGGTGGAGATCAGGGCGTCGAAGATGTCGGCGACGGCGCCTTCGATGATGCGGTCTTCCGGCACGGGCCTGGAATCGGCTTCGTCTTCGGAGGGCCGGTAGCCGTAGAGCTGAAGCTCCTGCGCAATCAGGTCGGTCGGCGATGCGGCGTGTTCGGGTTCGTAGTCGTCGTGCTCGCTCATGGGATGCTCCGTCGGTTGGACCGCGACCGTCGCGGCCTTCATGGCGACGAAGCCCACGGGCGGGGCGGGCTGGCAGTCCGAGCGAAGCGAGGGCCTTGATGGCTAAGGCCGGCTATTTTGTCTCGCGATGGAAAGCGGCCCGCAGGGCCGCGCCGGAAAATAGTCGGCCGCCGCCATTGCCGGCCTGGCCCGTTTGTGGGCCGATCGCCCTCTCGAAGGCCGAGGCGCGGTCCTCTCCGATGGTTGACGCATGCCCGCGGGCATGATGACGGTTGCCGTGACGTCCGTCGCGGGCGGCTAAGCCGCCTGAGCCATGAAGCGGGCGACGTCGTGCGGCGCGAGCTGCACCCGCAGGCTGGCGCGGAGCGCATCGAGCCCGAGGCGCCGGAGATCTTCGTTGAAGTCCTCCAACACCGGCGAGAGCACGATGGCCTCGATGCCGGCCGCGTTCGCCCGTTCGACCAGGTTGTCCCGCGCGCCGTCGCCTGCCGGGTCGTTGTCGCGCAGTATATAGAGTCGGCGCAGCGTCTCGGGGAACAGGATGGCGGCCAGATGGGCTGCGGACAGCGCCGCCGCCATCGCCATGTGCGGTATCGTCTGACGCGCCGACAGGACGCTTTCGATGCCTTCGCCCGCAGCCATCGCCTCGCCGGCGATCCCGAAGCGAACGGCATGGCCCAGCAAATCGCCCATCGCCTTGCGCTGCGTTTCGATCGGCGCCTTGTCGGAGCCATCAGGGGCGAGCCAGGTGCGATGCGCGCCGGTGATCGCGCCCCTGAGATCGGTGACGGCGGCGATCATCGCCGGCCAGGTTTCGGTCGGGCCATGGTCGTCGGGCCGATAATAGCAGCGTGGATGGAAGCGAAGGTTTCCGGTTCCGTGCAAAGCCGTAATGCCGCGATGGCGAAGATACGTCTCTACGGGGGTGCCGCTGATCGGCTGCGACATGGCGAACAATCGCCTTGCCGCCTCGGCCGAGCCTGACGGGGCCGGCGCGCTCGGTCGCTTCTTCGTCGCCGGCGCGGGTTTCGGACGCGGCAGGCTGAGAAAGCAGCGGGCTTCCTCGACGACATCGGCGAAGTCGGTGAGGCCGCAGCTCTCCCGGATCACGTCGAGCAGATCGCCATGCTCGCCGGTGGCGGCGTCGGTCCATTTGCCCGCCGGCCCCTTCGCCGTCTCCTTGAGCCGGACGAACATCGAGCGGCCGGGCGTGTTGCGCGCATCGCCGACCTGCCAGTAATTGCCCTGACGGTGGCCGGCGTCGAGATAATGGCGGCACACCGCCTCGGCCTCCCGGCCGAGACGGTGCGCCAGATCGGAAGCGTCGAGACGGGTCATCACGCCGCCTCGCGTTCGCCGATGCGCTGGACCGGATAGCGGCCCAGCACGCGCTCCAGCACCGCAGGACCGGCGCTATCGGTCGGCACGAACATCCTGAGCTTCCAGGAGATGATCTCGTGGAACAGTCCGTAGGCGGTGAGCCGCTCGCGCATCGTGTCGGTGAAACCCGACAGTTCGATGCGGTTGGCGCCCATCACACGGACGCGGCGAAGCTGAAGCCCCTCGGCGAGGTCGAGGATGGTGCGGCCATCCATCAGTGCCATGAAGGCGTCGGCGGGCGTGAGCGTGGCTGCGCCGGTCGTGGTCGCATTGGCCGCCCAGGCGGGTGAGACCTTGCGGCCGACGATCCGCTCGCCCTCGTCGGTCTGGAGCCGATAGACGCGGGTGGTCTCGTTCGGCAGCCGCTTCCAGATCGGCAGCAACAGGCCGGCGACGACATGGATCGTGCTGTCGGAGAACGCCGGCACGTCCGCGACCTCGGCGTTCCAGGCCAAGGCGAAGTCGTTCCGTTCCGCCTCGGTCCAATGGGTCTCGCCCATCATCTTCACCGGAACGGTGTGCGATTCCATCGGCCGGATCAGCCGGACGCGGCGTTCGATCTCGCCATCGTCGAGCATGATCGAGGTGGCGGGGATCTGCACCGCTGCGCGGCCCGACCGTTCGTTGACCAGCAGCCGGGCGCCGGATTCGCCGAGATGGGCGAGCGCGTCGTCCAACGTGACCGGGCGGTTGCGGGTCCGCTGCGCGATGGTGAGGAGCCGGGTCTCGGCGCCCGTGCCCGGATGCGTATAGATGGTCTGGCGGCCGGTGACGGTGAAGCCCTCCGCTGTCAGCGTCTCCAGCCCGACATCGTAGATGCCAGCGGCTATGGCCCCCTCGATCTTGGCGGTTAGAAGCTGCTCAAAGGCGGTGAACAGGATGCCCTGAAGCTCGATGGTCAGGGCCAGCAGCCGATTGAGGAAGGTGGTGATCGGGGGCAGTTCGTCCTTGATGCCGTTCGCGTCCATCAGCTTCAGGCCGGTGGCGGACTCGAAGCGTTCGAGCGAGCAGCCTTCGACCTTGCCGCGCACCAGCAGGAGATAGAGCTGGCGGAGCGCATCGCGGGCGTAGGGGCTTTCCAGATTGTCCTCGGGGCGGAACAGGCCCTGACCGCCGGTCTGGCGCTGGCCGCGGGTGATGGCGCCCAGCGTGTCGAGCCGCCGGGCGATGGTGGAAAGGAAGCGCTTCTCCGCCTTGACGTCCGTGGCGATGGGCCGGAACAGCGGCGGCTGCGCCTGGTTGGTCCGGTGCGTGCGGCCGAGGCCCTGAATGGCGGCGTCCGCTTTCCAGCCGGGTTCGAGCAGATAGTGGACGCGCAGCCGGGTGTTCCGCGCCGAAAGCTCGGCGTGATAGCTGCGGCCGGTGCCGCCGGCGTCCGAGAAGATCAGGATGCGTTTGCTGTCGTTCATGAACGCCTGGGTTTCGGCGAGATTGGCGGCTGCGGCGCGGTTCTCGACGACGAGGCGGTCGCCGCCCGAAGGCGTGCTCTTGCGGACGATGCGCCGCGAGCGGCCTGTCACCTCGGCCACCAGCTCCGTGCCGAAATGCTGGACGATCTGGTCGAGCGCGCCGGGCACGGGTGGCAGGGAGGCGAGCTGCGCGATCAGCTCGTCGCGGCGCGCGACGGCTTCGCGGCTTTCGACAGGCTGGCCGTCGCGATAGACCGGCCGCGACGAGAGGTTGCCCTCGCTGTCGGTGAAGGGCTCGTAGAGCTGCACCGGGAAGGAATGGGCGAGGTAGTCGAGAACATATTCTTTGCAGTCGCAGTTTATGTCGAGCGTGGTGGCGGGAGGCGCAGGTTTCCTTCGGTTTTCCATGATTTCACTCCAGATAATTACGGTTCCCTCGACCTCAACAAGTCGAAGGAACCAACATGCGATCAAGATCATCATTGCCGTTTCGAGCGGCCCCGCTCCGGGTCGAAGACCCGCCCAGTCACGGCACCCTTCTCACCACATTCCTCTCCTCTCAGTCGCTCGACGAGAAGTCAGGCTGTGCGGTTCTGTATGGCGCGGCGGTCCGCCATTTCCTGCATTGGCTGGGCCTGCATAGGATCGCCATCCGCACGATTGACGATCGGGCTGTCCGGCGGTTCGAAAAGCATGGGTGCCGGTGCCACCGGTATTCGGCGCAGCAAGCGCACTACAAGGCTGACCAAGCAGCAAGGGTCAGGCGCTTCGTCCGGTTCCTGGAAGATCAAGGCTACGTCGAAGTCGACGACGGGATCGACGATCTGCCACGGCACCTCGCCGACTATTCCGATGCGATCGATCGCCTGCAACTTGCCGAGGGACCGGCACAGGCCTATCGGTCCGAGGCCGAGCATTTCGTGGCCTGGCTTCGCATGGCGCGGCGCCAATGGATCGATATCGATGACACGATCATCGACCACTATGCAGCGCATGATTGCCGATGCCCGGTCTGGCGCAAGCGGGGCAAGTTGGTCGCAACGGGCACCAAGCGGCGGCGGCGATGCGCACGGCACTTCGTCGAGTTCCTGCGAGGCCGGGGCGCCATCCCATTGGTTGAACCGGTGGCGGACGATGACCCGCACATGTCGGCTTACTTGGCATGGCTCAAGCAACACTGCGGCGCCACGGACGAGACGATCCGGCGCTACCGGACCGATATCAGACGGCTCATGCCAATGCTGGGCGAGCCTTCGCAATGGGATGCCGCCGGACTCAGGAGCGCATTCCAACGACGAAGCAAGGAGACGCCGGGGTCGGCATCGCTGCTCGTCACGATAATGAGGAGCTACATCCGGTTTCTGGTCGTGCGTGGCGAGTGCCGGCCGGCATTGTTGCATGCAGTTCCATCAGTACAGCGCTACCGCCTTTCGACGCTGCCGCGCCACGTCGACCCGGCAACGATCGAGAGGATCATTGCGGCCTGTCCGACAGATCGTCCGGTGGAAGTCCGGGACAAGGCCATCATTCTCCTGCTCGCCAGGCTCGGCCTGCGGGCTGCCGATATTCAGAACATGCGTCTCGACGACATCGACTGGCGATCCGGCCACCTGACGGTCAAGGGCAAGACGCGTCGACCGGACCGCCTGCCATTGCCGCAGGATGTTGGCGACGCGATCCTGGCATATCTTGCGGCAGCCCGCCCGAAGGCCGCCGAAGAGCATCTGTTCCTGCGTGCACAAGCACCGTTTCGGCCATTCCGCTCGTCCGCTGAGATAGCGGGCATCGTCGCTCGTACGCGCGACCGCGGTGGGATCGAAGGAGTGCCGACCGGGTCGCACATATTCCGGCATTCGCTTGCCACCAACCTGCTGCGCGCGGGCGCAGGCCTGGAGTCCGTCGGGACCATCCTGCGTCACAGCTCGCCCGAGACCACTGCCATCTACGCCAAGGTCGATCTGCCGATGCTCATGAAGATCGCGCAGCCCTGGCCGGGAGAACAGTCATGCTGAACATCCACATTTCCAGATACGTGGCGCTGCATCGCAGCCTCGGGCTGAAGTTCTCTGAACAGGAACGCATGCTGCGCCTGTACGCCGCCTACGCCGGGGGTTTCGGCGATCGGCACACTCAGGTCCAGCGCATCTACGACTGGTGCCATACGTCGAGCTCACAATATGTGGCCCGCCGGAGGTTCGACACCGCACGTAACTTCAGCCTTTTCGCTCACGCCGAAGATTCAGGCCACGAAGTTCCGCCTGCCGGCGTCTTCGGTCGGGGCAAGCGGCCACGCCCGACGCCGACCATCATTGAGCCGGACCAGGTGCGGGCGATCATGACTGCTGCATTGGACGTTCCACCCCAAGGCACGATCAGCCCACACACGTACCATTACCTGTTCGGGCTGCTGGCGGCGACAGGTCTCCGGATTTCCGAGGCCCTCGCATTACAATGCAAAGATCTGGTCGAGGATGGCCTGATCGTCCGCAACGGCAAGTTTGGCAAGCAGCGGCTGATTGCCTTGCAGCCATCGACGCGCCAAGCACTCGAAGCCTATCTCGCCCTCCGCGAGAAGCACGCGGCCAGGGGCAACGACCTGTTCGTCACTATCCGGGGACGGGCACCGCACAAGGTGCGCGCCCACGTCGTGTTCGTCAGATTGGCCCGGCAGCTCGGATATCGTGGACCAACCGGTACGGCGGGCATGCGACTCCACGATCTGCGGCACACCTTCGCTGTCCGTTCCCTTGAGTCCTGCCCACCTGACAGGGAGGCCATCGCTCACCACATGGCCGGTCTCAGTGTCTATCTGGGGCACGCGTCGGTCGCCAACACGTACTGGTATCTCGAGGCCACTCCGGTGCTGCTGCGCGACATTGCGGCTGCGAGCGAGCAGCTTTACCGGGGAGAGGCGGCATGACGGCGCTCGCTCCGCATCTCTCGGCATACCTGCGTGAGCATCTGCCACGCGAACGTGCTGTCAGCCCGCACACAGTGAAGACTTATGCCAACTGCTTCGTCCTCCTCGTTCAGTTCGCTGCCGATCGGCTGAAGCGTCGGCCGACCGATCTTGAGATCGAGGATCTCGGCCCCGACATGATCATGGCTTTCCTGGACCATGTCGAGACCGGGCGCGGCAGCTGTGTGCGGACCCGCAATGGCAGGCTCGCCGCGATCCGGTCCTTCTTCCGGTACATCGAGTATCGGATTCCGGCCTGCCTGGATCTGGCCCTCCGCGTCAGATCGATCCCGACCAAGAAGACCGACAAGGCGCTGATCGACTACCTCGACCGGGCCGAGATCAAGGCTTTGCTCGATGCCCCGGATCCCCGGACACGCCTTGGCACCCGCGATCGCGCGATGCTGCATCTGGCCTATGCTGGCGGGCTGAGAGTGTCGGAACTCGTAACGCTGCAGCTGCGCGATTTCCCGGACCGCTCCCTGTCCACCGTGCACATCATGGGCAAGGGTCGGCGTGAACGGGTCCTGCCGCTCTGGAAAGAGACCCAGTTCGTATTGCGCGCGTGGCTTGCGATACGGCCCGACGCGCAAGCTGCCGAGATATTCCTCAATGCCAACGGGCAGCCCATGACCCGCGACGGATTTGCGTTCCGTTTGGCCGAGCACGTCAAGACCGCGGCAACGAAGCAGCCGTCGATCCTTGGCAAGCGGGTTACGCCGCACGTGCTGCGGCATTCCTGTGCGATGCACACGCTCGCGGCGACCGGGGACATTCGCAAGGTTGCATTGTGGCTCGGCCACGCCAGCATCCAGAGCACCGAGACCTATTTGCGCGCCGATCCCGAGGAGAAGCTGCAAATCCTCGCGGCTCACGGCGCACCCGCCATCAGGCCCGGGCGCTTCAAGCCGCAAAGCGAAGATCTACTATCAATGCTTCAGGAAATACGTGCAGGAGGTCATGTCAAAATTTGACACAGGTCCGCATCGCAGTTCGAAGCGCCAGTGGCGCTCCCGCCAACAAAGCTTCGCCTTCGAGGCGGCCGTTGATGCGTAGCATAACCGAACCGTTTTGACGGAGAAGCATCGGAATGAGTTGGGAACCAGTGAGGTTGGCCTGCCAAAACGTGCTCTGAGCGTTCGCGCGGCCGGTCGGAATGTCAATTAATCGACCAGCAAAATTCCATGTAACCGTAACGCGCGGCACCGTCGCGGGCTTGTTAAGGAGCATGGCCATCATGGGGCGGTTGCCTTCACAAAACAGGCTAAACGACTTGATGTTTGGCGAAGCAGCTACATCGACATAGGCCATTGGGGCGCGACCTTGGACCGGCACGACCTCCCAAGCAGTCCCAGGCAGCGGCACTGCGTCCTCAGGTGGGCTGTCCATAAGCAGGCGAGCAATGTCCTGGGGCACGGGCAAGCGGCCTCCTTGAGGCGCATAGACCGTCAACTTTCCCTTTTCCCAAAGGCCAATTTGAACAGCACGGCGATTTGCATCAAGCAAAACATAGGCTTGCTCTACACCGCCTTGATGCGGCGCATTTCCCGTAACCCAATAGAGAGATCCTTGTCGTTGGAGACCGGATATCGCCGAAAGATTGCTGGCCAGCAGGTCTATTTTGCGGCCCAAACGCGAACGTATCACGTCAGCTATCGGACCACTTGTCAAAAGATCTATTCCGTTGGGATCGGAATCACTTTGGAATTTTCCTATGGAACTCGCAAGATTGGTCCAGGCTAGCGGCGTCGGTTTTCCCAAGACTGGCCTTGCTTGCAGAGGTGCTTTTGAAGCAGCAGATGCCGGCCCAGACCCCTTGCACAAGAGCAGTGGGGATTGCGACACGAGCGCTGACTTGAACGGATCCAGGCGCTGTCCAGGCGCGACGTCTGCTTCAAGGCGGACTACGCCTCGCTTTTCGTCGTCATTGACCGTCAAGATCACGCGTCCGAAATCGTTGGCATTGACAGGAAAAGGAAAAAAGACCGCGCTAACGCCTTCATAGGTCGGGCCAAGAAACGAAGCCGCGTACTCAAACCGGGTGCTTTTTACAGTCTGACCAGACGCTTTGAAAGTAAAGCCGGTTTCGTTGATCTCAAGGCTCGCCCCTCGAGAGCAATCGCCACGCGGCGCATACGAGCCATAGCTTCCTTCGAGATCCATGCCTTTTAATGACGTCAATGTCACTGCGCCTGCGACGCCGGGCAAGCCCAGAAAAATCCCTGCGAGAAAAACGATAATGGGGCGCTTGGGCAGTTTGTTCGGCATGGCAGATCTCCATGGCGGACAGCCTTGCATCGGGACCTCGATTGAAAGCGACGAACGACTGCCTCGGGGATTTTCTACAACCTGCACCATTCCAGCGGTGCCGACAATCCTAACGGCCCCAGCATTCAACCTTGTCAGGCAATTATCTGGAGTGAAATCATGGAAAACCGAAGGAAACCTGCGCCTCCCGCCGCCACGCTCGACATAAACTGCGACTGCAAAGAATTCCTCTAATGTTGAGCTCAACATTACACGTATTCCCTCGGCGTGATGTCGACGCGAACGTCGTTCCATTCCTCGGTCGGCAGGTCGGCCAGGCGGCGTTCCATCAGCGCCTCGCCAGTCGAGACGATCTGGATGACAGCGGCATGGCCGGCTTCCAGGTCGCCGCTGATCGACCGGATCAGGGTCGGCGTCTTCATGCTGGTGAGCAGATGGCCGAAGAAGCGCTGCTTGGCGCTCTCGAAGGCCGAGCGGGCGGCGGACTTGGCCTGCCGGTTCAGCGTGCCGGACGTGCCGGTGATATTGGCCGCCTCCATCGCCGCGTCCAGGTGGTTGTGGATGATGGCTTATCGCGAGGAAGCGGTAATGCGGAGGAGCGC
>NZ_JBHLWK010000035.1:0-50797 GCF_042432915.1 Novosphingobium soli | reverse complement strand
CAGCCAATCACCGCAAGGCGGCCCTCACCGGAGCGATACGGCGGGGAACTCGTCGAGCGCCGAGCGGATCGACCTTCTCGGGCGGCTCAAGGCGATCTTTCCCGACATGAAAATCGCCGCGCTGACCGGCGACAGGGAGTTTGTCGGCAATGTCTGGATGGCCTGGCTGGAAAGGCAGAAAATCCCGTTTGTTCTGCGCCTTAAGGAGAACCAGCATGTCGTCCGCGACGGCCATGAAACATGGCCCATCGAGCGTATCGCGCAAAACCTGAAACGCGGCGAGCACACAAAACTCAAGGGGTTCTGCCGCCTCGGTTCGGGCGGCCAGGCATCGGGTCCGCGTGTGCGGCTCGTCATCATGCGGCTCAAAACCGGCGAGCTTCTGGCGCTGGCGACCAATGGCCGGCCCGGCCTGGCGCTTGCCCGCTATCGCGCGCGCTGGAAAATCGAGACGCTGTTCGCCAATCTCAAGACCCGTGGCTTCGATCTGGAAGCCACCCACATCACCGATCCGGATAAACTCGAAACGCTGCTCGTCATCATGACCATCGCCGCCGCCCTCGCCGCCAAAGCCGGCGCGGCGGCCCATCAAATCCGGCCGATCCCGGTCAAAAAACACGGCCGCCAAGCCGTCTCGATCTTCGCGCTCGGCCTGGCCATATTAAGAAAAATCTTCGCCCGCGACCTGCCCGAGCAAGCAAGCAACCTCATCGCCCGGCTCCTATCGCCGAACTTATCGCCCAAACCCTTGATCCGACTCGGCTTTTGAATGGGAGTCGAGTACTGTGGAGTTTACTATGCTCACCACGGGCAGATCCGCAGCCGATATTGCCGCGTGCGCTTGTTAAGGCAAGTATTCAAAATCGATCGTACAGCGGACGGTCTTTTTCGCCTTGGCGGCGGCTTCGCGGCAGGTTTCGATTGTTTCGCGATTATGTTTGACCAGGTTCGCCGCCGCGACGATCGCTTCCCAGCTTGGCGGTGACGCGCGCGCCATCAGATAGGCGCCGGCATCCCACGGGGTCGGTTCGTTGACGATACGGGCGGCCATGCGCTCAGGCCACAGCCAGTGTGCCGGCGCGAGGCGCGCGATCGGTCCCGCCATCAGCGCGCAGAGCACCAGCCCTGCCACCAGGCTGCTGGCGGCGGCGATAGACAGCCAGCGATTTTGCTCGTCTTTCCGCCGCGCGGACGCGACCATGTCCTGCAAGTCGTGGGTGGCCGCTGCCATCGTCGATTTCGCCGATTGGACCTGGTGCTGTAATTCGCGGGCCGCATCGGCGACAGAAGCGTTTAAACGGCCTCCCATATTTTCCGGGGTGAGGGTCATGGCGGGACTGTTCCGAACCGCGTCGATCTGCCGCACCAACAGGCCCAGCACCTTTTCGGTGCGCTCGAGCGTCGGCTCATAGTCGGGAATATCAATGGCCTCGCGCGCGGCGGTCATCCCCTCGACCGCATGGCGCAACAGCGCCACCTCACCGCGCAACCGCTCGAACGCCAGCGCCGGATCGTCGCCCGCATCGGCCTTGTCGCGATACTCGTCCATCATCCTCTCCTACCGGCCGAGGCCGCGATCACGGTCGATCCCAAGCTCGTGCGCCAACTGGCGACCAAGCTCGCCGCCGCCCATGACGCGCGCGCGGTTCATGCCGATCTCAAGCCCCAGTTCACGGGTGCGTCCGCGCAGGATCGATTCCACCTGGGGGTCGCGTTCAAGGCTTTTCGCCATGCCGGCCATTTCCTTGCCCGCCTTCTCGCGGCCCGCCATGTCGTCGGCGCGATAAAGCCGTTCGCGATCCTGGGAGAGCTGTCGCCAGCGCTCCACGAACCGATCCGCGCGCAAGGCAGGATCGGCACGCATGCGCGCTTCCTGCGCCATCGCATCGAGCAGCGGGCCGCTGCGCCCCGCCGCCGCTTCGAACAGCAAGGCGCGATCGCGCTGCATCGCCGCCGACAGGTCGCGCGTGGCTCCCGGCCTGATCCTGTCGAGCGCCTGGGTCGCGCGCTCGAGCGCGACCTTCTGATGCTCCAGCACCGGCCTGCCCGATGCACGCGCCTGCAACACCGCCTCGGCTGAACGCGACGTGCGCTCAAGCGCCCGCGCGAACGCACGATCCTCAACCCGATCGGCACGCGCGGGCGGGCGTTCCGTGCCCTTCGCCAGCTCGGTCGGCAGCTTCAATCCGTCGAACATGCCACGCCGCGGCGTGCGGAGCGTTTCGCCCAAGCGGATCTCGCCCGCCAGGCCGCGCCGATCGGCAAAGGCACGGGCCTCGGCGTCGCGGTCCCGAACCATTGGATAATCCGACGCCATATCCTTCGCCCGCTCGCGCCCCAGCGTGCGGACGAGCTTCGTTTGGTCGGCGAAGTCGTCGCGGCCGTAATGGAGCTGCACCCCATCACGATGCCGCGACAACCCGACATAGGCAGCGTGGCGGTCCATCCCCGGTGTCGCCAGCACATGCGCCCGATCGACCGTTACACCTTGCGATTTGTGAATGGTGGCGGCATAGCCATGATCGACATGGGCATAGTCTTTCAGGTCGAACGCGATCGATCGCCCGTCATCGAGCCGCACCGCAATGCTATCGGGCGATACGCGCTCGACCTTCCCCAGCGTGCCGTTCTTCACCCCTAGCCCGCGCTCGTTCTTGAGGAACATGATGCGGTCGCCGCTCGCGAACGCGCGCAATCCCCGCTCGGCCGACACGCGCACGTCCTCGCCCAGCTCGCCGCTGGCCCGCATCCGATCGCGCGCGGCCAGGTTCAGGTCGCGGACCTCGGCATTGGTGTGGGTGAGGATGATCCGGGTCTGATCGGGGTCGGCGCTGCGCTGCGCGTCCCAGCGGTCCACAAGGTCAGCGCGCGCGATCTCGCGCGTCTCAGCCACCTGCACCATGCCATGGGCTTCATAGGCATGGACCGCCTCGCCGGTACGGCCCGTCGCCAGCGCCCGGGTCGCGGCGCGCTGCCAGTCCGCATGCTGCCGGCGTATCGTGGTGATCTCGGCCGCACCGTGGCGCTCGGCGAGCGCGCGGAACGCCGCACCAGCCTCGATCGCCTGCAACTGCTCGGGATCGCCGACCAGCACAACCTTCGCCCCCGCCTGTTCGGCGCGCGACAACACCCGCTCCATCTGCCGCGTGCCGATCATGCCCGCTTCGTCGATCACCAGCACGTCACGCGGCCCCGGCAGCTCGCGGCCCTGTTCCCACTGATACTCAAGGCTGGCGATCGTCCGCGAGGGGATAGCAGAGCCGCCTTCCAGATTCTCCGCCGCGATTCCCGACAACGCCGCACCGCGCACGATGTGACCGGCGCGCTCCCATTCGTCGCGGGCGACGCCCAGCATGGCCGACTTGCCGGTGCCGGCATAGCCGATGACGATTGAAAGCCCTCTGTCACCAGCTATATGGTCCAGTGCGGCCTGCTGCTCTGCCCCGAGCACGAGGCCCCCACTCCCGGCGGCGCGCCCCTTGCCAGGGGTCGCCGCCGGGAGACCATGCCCCGCCCTGTCAGCAAGCCGATCGGCGGCACGTTCAAGCCTTTGCTCGGTCTCGATCATGTCGCGCGAAGTGAACCGATCCTCGCCGCGCCCGTCCTTCCCCAATGCGACCAGCTCGGAGCTGGCGCGTACCGCCCCCATCACCTGGTCGAACTGGTCCTTGCCGTCGCTGTGCCGGAACGCGAACTGCGCCAGGTCGCGCCGCGTGAACGTGGCCTGTTGGCGCGTGATCGCGTCGAGCGCGATCTGCGGCCTGGCGATGATCTTCTCGCCATTCTCGCGCGCAATCCGAGCATGGTCCTCAACCCGCTCGGCATCCTCGCCCCGACCGAACCGGCGCGATCCTGCCGGCCCGATCTTGTGCTGCGGCTCAAGGTCGATGCCCTGCGCCTCCAACGTGCGATGATCGATATGTGCATCGATATCCAGTTCGGCCAGACGCGCGTTGACATGATCCGCCCACGCGACCCGCCATTCCTGCAACAACGCGTTGCTGTTCCAGTCGCGCACCTTCTGCCCGAACCCTTGCGCGCCAACCTCGCGCATCGACAGCATGACATGCGCGTGCGGCTTGGGTTCGCCGTCCTTGCCCCTGTCCCAATGCACATTGAGGTCCGCGACCATGCCGCGTTCGACGAACTGCTTCTCGACGAAATCGCGGGCGAGCTGCACGCCCTGCGCCTGGTTCATTTCGCGCGGAATCGCGAACTCGATCTCACGGGCAAGCTGCGCGTCCTTGCGCTTTTCCCCTGCCTCCACCTCGTTCCACAAGGTCGAACGATCATTTAAACGCCCCGGTGCGCGCCCCGGCAACATCACTTCCGAATGGACGACGCCCGCCTTGTTGCTGAAATCGTGATCGCGTCCAAGCCGGTCATCGTGCAGCTCGGACGCTGAACGGTAGGCGGCTGATGCAACCGCGCTCGATCCGTTGGCGCGGCTGATGACCTTGGCGGAGAAATGGTAGATCGCCATGACGCTCCGCACACTGCCCTACTCAGCGCATGTCGGCAACGACGTATAAGCGCGCACTCAAACTCTCTGCCGTTCGCATGATTGACTTCACCGCATTTTCTGATCCGTCCAGTTTTGTCACACGCATGCTGTGCTACGCGGCGGCTTCTGCTGTAGGCGCGAGGGAGAAGATGATGCGCAAGGTGCGGGACTATGACGCGGAGCTGAAAGCGCTCGGCGACAAGGCCAGGACGTTGAAGGCCAGGAAGATACAGCAGCTCGGCGAACTCGTCGCGTCCACAGGGGCCGATGCGCTCGATCCCGATGTGCTGGCCGGTGCGTTGCTCGCCGCCGTGGAACAGGCAACCGCGGAAGAAAAGGAGGCGTGGCGCGCGAAAGGCGCCGCCTTCTTTCAGGGCGGGCGGCGCAAGACTACGCTCCGCCCTCGTTTCGGCGGATCGGCAAGCGGCGAAACTTCAACAGGCGGTTCGCAGGGCTGAGGCCGGGCAGCGTCGCACCGATACGAGGGGATGGGTCGTGCAACGCCGGGAACGCACCCGCCACCTGATCGAGCTGGGCGGCCTCGTCCAGAAAGCCGGCCTCGTCGATCTCGCCGACGATGATCGCGCCACCCTTTATGGCGCAATGCTCGAACTGGTCGCCCGCGCCCAGGGCGACGATGCCGGCAATGTCCTGGCGCTGTGGAAGCGGCGCGGCAAACGCGCTTTCGACGCGGAAACCGAAGGGAGTGAAACACCATGACCAGGCTCGATGTCGAAGAAATCCGCGCCTGGGTCCGCACGCTTGATTTCACGCGCGGCACGGCGGCCGAAATCGCGATGTGGCGCGAAGACGATGCAGACTCGCGCGCCAACCTCGCGATCGAAGGCATGGCGCTCACGCCCGATGAGGAGCCCTGTTTGACATGCTGCGCGAGGAAGCCGTGCCCCCTGCCCTCGCCACCGCGATCGTCTTCAAGCTGCTCGGCCATCCCTACGCCGATCCCGCGCTGGCGATTGCGGCGGAAAGGTGATCGGCAATGGAATGGCTCCGCCAGCTCGGCCGCGCGATCCGCAACCTCGCCCGCCTATCGCGCCAGAATCCGATCTGGGCGATCACGGCGCTGACCCTCAGCTCGATCGTGCTCGTCCGCCACCTGTTCCGCGTCGCGATCCTGTCCTGATCGTCGGCATCGTGCTCGCTGGCGGGATGCAGTTCGCGCTGCACGCGCTGCTCGGCCTGGCGCGCGATTCCCATATCTACCAGATCGTCATGATGCTGACGGCCCTCGTCATCCTCCTCATCGGCTTGCGCGCCCTCTTCCAGCCCCTGATCCTGCGCTACGGAGGCCCCGCCGGCGACGACACCCACGGCTCGGCCCGATTCGCCACCGATCGCGAGACGCGGCCATTCGTCCAGGGCGGCGACAGCCTGCTGATCGGCCGTGATCGCAAGTCAGGCAAGCCGCTGCGCTACACCGGCCCCGCCCATCTGCTCTCGATCGCGTCGACGCGCACCGGCAAGGGCGTGGGCACGATCATCCCCAACCTGCTCGACTATCCCGGCCCGGTCGTCTGCATCGACCCCAAGGGCGAGAACGCCCGCATCACCGCCCGCCACCGCGCCAGGTTCGGCCCGGTCCATGTCCTCGATCCCTTTAGGGTGACGGGCATCGGCTCGGCCGCATTCAACCCGCTCGATCGCATCGACCCTGCCGGCCTCGATCTCGCCGACGACTGCATGACGCTGGCCGACGCGCTGGTCTACGACGCACCCGGCGAAGCGGGGGAAGCGCACTGGAACGAGGAAGCCAGGGCGCTGATCTCGGGCATCATCCTCTCGATCGTCACCACCCTGCGCGACCGTCTCACCCTCGCGCCGCAAGCCTTCGCCGCCCAGCTCGCCGATATGGCAGGCGCAGGGTGGCCTAGCCGCCCGCGCCGCCAAACGCTACCTTGGCAAGTCCGATCGCGAAGCCGCCGGCGTACTGTCGGCCGCGCAGCGCCATACCCATTTTCTCGACAGCCCGCACATGACGGCGGTGCTGGGACGCTCGGATTTTACGTTCGGCGATGTGAAGGCGCGCGCCACCACCGTCTACCTGGTGCTGCCGCCCGACCGGCTCGCTACCTATGCCCGCTGGCTGCGCCTGATGCTCGCGCAAGGATTGACCGAACTGGCCCGCGCGCTGGCCACGTCGGAGCGGGCTGTGCTGTTCCTGCTCGACGAGTTCGCAGCATTGGGCCGTCTCGAACCTGTCGAGCGCGCCATGGGCCTGATGGCCGGTTACGGCATCCATCTCTGGCCGATCCTGCAAGACGTCCACCAGCTCCGCGCGCTATACGAGCCCCGCGCCGACACCTTCCTGTCCAACGCCGGCGCGCAGCATGTCGGCCCCTCTGCTCATGCCCGATGAGGTCCGCACGCTGCGCGAGGATTTGCAGATCCTGTTCCTTGCGAGGCAACGGCCGATCGTCGCCGCCAAGCTGGGCTACTATGCCGATCGCGAGTTCGCAGGCAGGTTCGATCCCGCCTGACAGCGTTTAAACGGTCGCGGATGTTCTCTCTTGGCGTTGTCTGGCGTACTTTCGACGCCTACGCCCGTCCTGCCGTGAATCCCTGTCCGAATAATTCATCGAGGCTTAGCGTAGGATTTCGCCCCCTTCCCGCACGGTCGCCCAACATGAGGGACCATGAGGAAGTGTGAGCATTCACGCTGCGGCAGCCTGCTTGGAGGCGGTGTCGCCGTAATTGTCGTTGGCCAGGCCCGGATACCATCTCTCGAACAGGGGCCGTAGCGTGCCGTCGAGGGCACGGGTACGCGTTTGCAGGAGCAGGTGAGCGCCGCGCCTGGTCCACTGCATTTGTTGGCGCTTGCCGGCAGGCCCATGCATCGACCTGAGTCTCGACTATTCGGCGCTGGACGGCGGCAAGCAACGCCTTGCCGTCTTCCAGGAGGAGACCGATGTCCTCGGCGCGCTCGGTCGTCTTATCGAACACGGCGACTTCCTCGGGCGTCATCATGGCGCCGTCATCGGTGGTGATCTGGAGCAGGACGCTGACACGCATGAAAACCTCCGATGCTGGAAACAACGAGCGAGCTTTCCACAAGGACCGGAGTGGAAAACCTAGGTGGCCCAATAGGTGGCCACCCCGCCGATCCTGACACATTTGGAGCCTCGAAGCATCATTGGTTTGCACTCCGAATAATCTTGTGCAAACTGAGACATGACTGCTATCGCTCGCGCCGCTGCTTCTATTTCCGCCATACTCGTCCGCGAGGGCGTCGATTACGCACAGAGCAAAGCCGTGTTTAAAGCTGCCAGGGCGCGGGCGGGACTGCACGCTTCGCCCGAGCGCCGTGGGGGTGTCGACCGGTTGACGGTCGAGGAGGAATTGCGTTTCCTTGACCAAGCCTATTCCCGCGACGGCAAGACCGGGCTGATGTTGCAAACCCTGCTTGAGACCGGTGCCCGCGCGTCGGAGCTGGTTCAACTCAGGGTCGAGGAGGTCAGCCTAGCAGAGCGTGTCGTCACGATCCGGCCTGGCAAGGGCGGCAAACGCCGCGAAGTGCCGATCCGGCGTGACCTGGCGCAATTGCTCCGCCTGCATATCGGCACCCGCCGGGCGGGGCCACTGTTCGTCAGCAGGCAGCAGGGATCGGGACCTTTGCCTTACACCCTGACACGCCAGCGCGTCGGTCAGGTCGTTCGTGCCGTGGCGACGTCCGCAGGGATCAGCAAGCGCGTCTATCCGCATCTGCTGCGCCACACTGTCGCCACCCGCCTGCTGGCGCTCGGCATGGACATTACCGACTTGCAACGCTTTCTCGGTCATGAAAGCATCACGACCACCCGACATTATGCCGAGACAACCGCGGCCACGCTGCAGCGCCGGTTCGATCAGCTCACCGATCCCGCGGCACACACTTTGGTAACTAGCATCCAGCAGCAGCGCGGCGACGATGCCGCGCTGCTCGCCGCCGATCTCCTCGCCCGGCGCCGCGCTGAGCAGGTCAGCACTGCTGGTGCATAAGCGCCAGATGATCGCCTTTTCGGAGCCGAGCGTTTACCGTGCGGCGCACGAACGCCCTGCCGCGCGCATCTTCGCGGGCTTTGCTACGCTCGACAGCGACCTCCAGTCGCCAGCGCGTGTCCTGATCGTTCAGCACTTGCGGCCGGTTTTCCAAAACCGCTTCGTTCAGGATCTCGGCTATGGTCTGCAGGTCTTCGAAGGCCTCCCATGACGATGCATCATCCAGGCCGGCCAGATAGCCCTGGGGCCCGCCGCAATCCTCCGGCGGGCAGGCACCATCGCCTGCCGCGCAGGTCGGGTATATCTTGCCTGGCAGCCTATCCAGGCGGTTTTCCTCGATCCTGACCTCGTGCCGCCACGGGAGGTTCAGATCATAGTCGTACGTGAATCGGGTGCCCTTGCGCAGTTTCAGCGATGCCAGCGTCACGTCTGCCGAGGAAGCGGACAGTTCCCACGAGCCATAACACCGGGAGCGCAGACGGAACTGGTAGAGATGAATGCCTTCCCATCCCATCGCCACTTGGATCACGCCGTGCAACTCGCGCAAGGTGCAGCTGTCCAAGATCTGAACTCGTCGCCACACCATCGGGCTGATCCCCAACAGCCAGACCTTCACCTGTACGATACCGGGCGCGTCTAATGTCGCAGCTTGGGCCCATGTCGAAGGCCGAGCCACCAGCCCTGCATAGCGCCCCGAAGCCTACTTCGCTACCGATCCCCACACTTCCTCATGGTCCCCCAACATGATGTTGCCGATCCGTTCTTCCTTAGCGTACATGAAATGCACTTTCGTGTAGTGACCCCTGGTATTGCAGCGGCCCGCCTGCTGTGGTCGCGCCCTGGATCGCAACCGCGATGGCCATACCGTTAGCGATCGGCGCGGCGGATCAATGGCCAGGATCATCATTCGAGCGGCGGTTGCCCAGGCAGCCCGTACAGCACCGTAGGAGCTTGCCCCCTCTCTGAGCTGCCAAATGTCCGAAACGACGCTCGACGGCCCTGAAATCGCGCCTGTGGCGCCGTTTCCGCCCGTCCTGCGCTCTTTGGTTGATCACCGCCCCTACCCGCTTGGCTTTTCTGGAAGGCCAATTTTTAAGGGTGCCGCTAGCACAATGTTGTCGGTAGAAGCGCAGTGTTTAAACGAGTCTAATCAAACCATAGTGTGCCGGGTAAGAGGATCGCTTTAGTGATCCGGGGCGGCCGGAGGCCGCGAGCCGGCGGGGCGAAGCCCCAAGAGGCGGTGCTGTTTTTTACGCCGCAGGCACACACCTTTCGAATTAGAGTTATCCACAAGCGGCAGGTGAGCTGGAGCCGTTAAAGGCTTCTGTTAAATATGAATCGTTAAGTAAGTTAAGCCCAAAAAATCTCTGTTTTCGTCTAGTTGTTTCAATGCTTTATGATTCTCTCCGGTGGGCGAAACCCCGTGATTCGGTGTGTAATCCCCCGATAGTGGGGTGTGTGATCCCCCGACGCTTTGGTGGGTAATGCCCCGATGGTCTGACAGGCGCCTCGGGAGTCGCGTTCGAGTCGGTAACGGTGGGTGAAACCCCGATAATAGCCCTTGGGAGCAGCCTGATTCGTTGTTTTGTTGGTCCTTCGCAACTCGCCGCCCCGAAATCGGGGGCGGCTTGCCCCTGTTTCCGGGGCGGCGGTGTGTGAAACCACGATAGTTAGCGTCGCTCGCCGCGCGCCAGGCGGTCCATCAGGTCGTCCACTTCCTCGGCGCGCCGGCGATCAGCGGTGAGGCGCTCGTGGCGCTCGCGTTCCGCTTCCAACCTGGCGTGCAGCTCGGCCGCCTCGGCTGCACCGCGCATGTCGAACCGCACCGCAGGCGCGCCCTCGGCCGTCTTGGTCATGGTCATGGTGTATTCGGGGAGTTGATCGGCTTCGATGACCTTCCGCAACATGCGGTTGAACTCCTTGGGCTGGGCGTCACTCCCGGCCTTCTCGCGCAGCAGCTCGACGCGGCACATCCACCCGCCCCGCTGAGTGCCGGCATGCTTGCGCGCGATGCGATACAGCGCCCGTTCAAGCCCGCCTGTCAGCAGAAAATAATCGGCGTGCATGGTGAGCAGCGAACGCTCGCTGACAATCCCTTCATAGACCCAGTTCGACAGGGTGATGGTCATTCCGCGCGGCTGTTCGGTCGCCGGATCGACCTCCAGGCTCCACCCGTCCAGCCACCCGAATTGCGCTTCGGTGCGACGCTTCGGCGCGCGCAGCGACGTGCGGATGGAAGTCGTCTCCAGACGCGACAGCGCCGCCTGCAACTCGGTATAGTCGCGCCCGCCCGTCCCGCGCCCGATGGCGCGCAACAGATCGTAGGTGGTCGTGGTCAGCGTCCTGGGCAGGTCGTTGACCCCCTGCTCTTTCATCCGGTTGAGAACCGACGCGGCCCAAATCAGAATATCGGCGTCCCATATCGTCGCCATGCCATAGGCGGGCATCGCCTCGACCTTCACCCACGCCTCGCCGTCAGGGCTGCGATATTCGATCGGCTTGAGGCGCTTGCGCTTCTGGAGCGAGAAAAACGGCCGCTCCATCACCTCCCGCTGATCTTTCAGCGGAAGGTCGTTCACCAGCGGAATGAACAGGTCAAACGTGGGATTGGGATCGCGGCGCTTGTTCACGGGGCGAACCGGGTATGGCCTCGCGACACGAGATATTGCCGCAACAGCCGCTCGGTGACGACGGTCAGCGGCTCGCCCCCTTCCTCGACGCTCAATTGCCGCAAGGTGCGGTGCATATCCTCGGGGATATGGATCAGCACGGGTTTCTTGCCCGGGTGACTGCTGCGCCGTGCCGGCGCCGCGCTGGATGCGCCGCGCGCGCCCTCCCCTGCCCGCTTAGGCCGCGATCGGGCTGCGGGTTCCGGTTGGGGCACCGGCTCGGGCGCTGGAACGGGCGTGGGCGATGCCTCGGGTTCGGGATCATCGAAGATTCCGGCGAGGGCGGAGGATTTCTTGGCCATCAGGCTACCTCGCTTAGTGGCTTATTCGCATAACCGCTTAGTCGCTTAGCCTCCGCATAGGCGGCGCGTAACTCGGTCGCCGCCTTGCTGTCCGGCTCCAGTTCGACCGCCGTCTTGCCGATCGGCGTCGCCTTGTAGAAGTCCTTGCGGAAGTGCAGCACGGAATCGAACACGGCGATGCCCTTCGCGGCGAAGCCCGCGCGGGCCTCGGCCCCCTCCCCGCCTTGGTGCGGCACTTGGGTTAGGATCACCGCGAACGGCGTTCCCGCCTGCTGCACCTGCTTGACGGTCTGGAGAACCGAATGAACGTCCAGCCCCCTGGGCGCGACCGGGATCACCACGAAATCGGCCTGCTCGGCGGCCAACATGGCGATGTCCTTGGAGTTCGCTGGCGTGTCGATGATGATAAGGTCCAGTTTGCCGCTCTCGCGCCCACGCGAGACGTGCAGCGGCAAGCCCGCGACGCTGCTGTCCTTCACCATCACATCGTCGGTATCGCGCCGCTCCGACCAATAGAGCGCGGACCCTTGCCGGTCGTCGGCATCGAGGATCACAACGGCCGCCCCTTCGCAGGCGGCCTCGACGGCGAAGGCGGTGGCGATGGTCGTTTTCGACTGCCCGCCCTTCTGCGCGATGATGGCCCAAGTTTGCATGACGGCTCCTACTAAGCGACTATGCGGCTTATATCGCCTAGTCGCTTAGTAGGCAAGTCATGCCGCTTAGCAGGTTAGTGGCTTAGTTTTCCTTCTCACTCTCGTCGTCGTCCAGCAGTTCATGCGCCATGACCCCATGATCCTCGATCGGGCAAAGCGGCGCTCCGGCCAGCTCCAGCCATCTGCGCGCGGTCCTCACAGTATACCCCTACAAGACCGCTTGCGGGCTTGGGGAGCGCGAGCGACTAGGGCGCAAACTCATAAACTGGCTTGCGGGAAGGCTGCCGGATTGATTCAAGGCTTCAGGAAGGAGCTTTGGATGACACGGCGACGCTACGAACTGACGGATTGGGAATGGTCGATCATTGAGCCGTTGCTGCCGAACAAGCCGCGCGGCGTTCCCCGCGTCGATGACCGGCGAGTGCTGAACGGTATTCTTTGGCGGTTCCGGACAGGCTCGCCATGGGCAGAGATACCAGAGCGCTACGGTCCCTCGACCACCTGCTACAACCGGTTTGTCCGCTGGCGCAAAGCCGGAGTGTGGGACCGGCTTCTGGCTGCGGTTTCCGCCGCTTTCGAAGGCGAGATCGTGATGATCGATTCCACCTGCGTCCGCGTCCACCAGCACGGTGCGACGGGCAAAAAGATCCCATGGGCGCGGGCTGGCGCCGATTGAGGCAGACTGACCTTCCCGTTTTGTCGTGAGGAGGTTGCCCATGTCCACTTCGTCCCATACTGCCGTCAGCACGCAGCTGAACGCAATCTTCGTGTCGCTGGAGCTGAGCCGTTCCACCTGGCTGGTGACGTCGCTGTCGCCCGGTTGCGGCGAGCGCATCTCGCGCCATCAGGTGAAGGGCGGCGACGTGCCGGGGCTGCTGGAGCGGTTCGCGCAATTGCAAGCGAAGACGCGGGAACGGACGGGCCAGCAGTACCCGCTGGTCGCCATTCAGGAGGCCGGGCTGGACGGCTTCTGGATTCACCGCTGCCTCGTGCGCGAGGGCATCGAGAGTCACGTCGTCGATGCCGCCTCGATCGCGGCCTCGCGGCGCAGCCGGCGCGCGAAGACGGACAAGCTGGACGGCGAGGCCCTGGTGCGCACTTTGCTGGCCTACAAGCGCGGAGAGCCGCGGGTCTGCGCGATGGTGACGGTGCCGAGCGTCGAGGACGAGGACCGCCGACGCATCTGCCGCGAGCGGCGCTCGCTGGTGGTCGAGCGCATCCGGCACATCAACCGGATCAAGGGGCTGCTGTTCGCGCAAGGAGTCGGCGACTACGAGCCGCTGCGCACCAACCGGCGGGCACGGCTGAAGGAGTTGAGCACCGGCGATGGCCGACCGCTGCCTTGCCATGTGAAGCGCGAGATCGAGCGCGAGTTGGACCGGCTGGAGCTGGTCATGCGCCAGATCAAGGAGGTCGAGCGCGAACGGGATGCCCTGCTGGAGACGACAACAGACGAAGCGGCAGAGCCGGCCAGCGCCCGACTTCTCCAGCTTCGCGGCATCGGCGCCGAGTTCGCCGGTGTGCTGCACGCGGAGGCGTTCTTCCGCAGCTTCAGCAACCGGCGGCAGGTCGCCTGCTATGCGGGCCTGGCGCCATCGCCGTGGCAGAGCGGTGCCATGGACCGCGAGCAGGGCGTGTCCAAGGCCGGCAACAAGCGGCTGCGCGCCACCATGATCCAGGTCGCCTGGCTGTGGTTGCGGCATCAGCCGGAGTCGGAGCTGAGCCGCTGGTACGCGGAACGAGTGCAGGCGAACGGCGGCCGGGTGCGGCGCGTGATGATCGTGGCGCTCGCTCGCAAGCTGCTGATCGCGCTGTGGCAGTTCAGCTCGGCCGGCGTCGTGCCGAAGGGCGCGCTACTGAAGGGGGCTTGAGCGGCTTACCCGATACGAATCCCGCAGGGCAGCGTCCCTGCCGGATCCAGGTGGACGGACCGTCGGCCCCTCTTGGCTTCACTCGCCGACAAAAAGGTTGGTCCCGTCTCCTGAGCCAGACCCGACGCAAGCGGGATTGTGGTGCGGCCGTCACGAGCGGCGACCGGATGTGAGGTTAGAGCGGACCGGTTACACGGGGCGCTTGTTGCAGCAGGCTCAGACCATGGATCCAACAACCGGGAGATTGCCAATGCCACACCCGCACAGGCGCTTGACTCGGAAATCCCCATGTGAGGGGGACCCGATGATCGCGGCATGGGACGTTCCCGAGGCGGCCTCACGAGCAAGATCCATGCCCTCGTTGACGCTGACGGTCGTCCCGTCGCCCTGCGCCTGACTGGCGGTCAGGTCCACGACAGCCAGGAAGCCGAAGCCCTGCTTGATGCGATGCCCGAGGGCGCCACGCTGCTTGCCGATAAGGGCTACGACAGCAACACCATCCGAGAAGCCGCTGCCAGCAAGAATGCCTGGGCCAACATCCCGTCGCGCTCCAACCGCAAGCAGCGCTTTGCCTTCTCGGGCTGGCTCTACCGGCAGCGCAACCTCGTTGAGCGCTTCTTCAACCGCATCAAGCACTTCCGAGGCATCGCAACTCGCTACGACAAGTGCCCCGAGAACTATCTCGCCGCCGTCAAACTCATCTGTGCCCGCATCTGGTGTGCCGCGTAATGAGTCTACGTCCTAGAGCCACGGTGCCGCGCCAGCGGCAGGCGTTTAACAACTTAGTCGCTTAGTCTATTAGTAGCTTAGTCATTTTGGCTATCGGGATTTCGACCTTGAAAATAATGCTATTATGCATTACTACCGTGCGATACGGAGGTATTAGCCATGACGACATTAAGCGTAACTGCGCGGGGCCAGGTGACTTTCCGGAAGGATGTTCTGAAGCATCTCGGCATCCGGCCCGGTGACAAGATCAGACTCGACCTGCTGCCCGATGGGAAGGCGGAGCTGAAGGCCGATGAACCCGATGGCTCCTGGGACGATCTGCGAAACTTTTTCGCCGGAAAGACGAATGGCGCGCGGCTGTCGATTGAAGAGATCAATGACGCGATCGCCGAAGCGGGCGCTGCCTCCGGCATGGCCGGCATGGACAAGAAATGAAGATTACCGCTGATACGAATGTGCTGCTGCGCTTGGTTGTTCCCGGCGATGAGGCGCAGCAAAAGCTTGCGATCGAAACGCTCAAGGAAGCGGATTCCGTGGCGATCAGCGTCCATTCCCTCTGTGAACTCGCATGGGTGATGGAACGAAGCTACGAGGCGGCGCGGCCCGACGTGGCCGCCGCGATCCGCCGTTTTATGAACACGCGCAATGTCGTGGTGAACCGTCCTATTGTCGAAGCAGGTCTTGCTGTCCTCGATGCTGGCGGCGACTTCGCGGATGGGGTGATCGCGTTTGACGGCCGATATCACGGCGGCGAAACTTTCGTGTCGTTCGACAGGAAAGCGGTGAAGCTGCTGAAAGGGCAGGGGGCCGACGCCCTGCTACTGAAATAGCCCATGAGGGCGATATGCATCCTCCACGGGGAAAGCACCGGCAACGCCGGCGTGCCGTGCCATGATCTTGCGACGATCGAGCTGACCGATGGGGTTGAGTAGCAACGGAACAGAAAACCTACATAAGGCGTGGTTTCAGGGATCGTCGATGCCCGTGGCGCTGGGATCGCGGAGCGGCCGAAGTTCGCCGCGCGCGACCATGTCTGGGATGGTAAAGGCGTAGCGCCCGAGCATATTGATGTGCTTGGACCCGAGCGGCGAGAGGCGTGCAACATCCTCGTCCAGGATCACATGGCTGCTGATATCGACGCTGATGCACGCCGCGTTGATCGTGCCGCTTTCCATTCCCGGTTGCACCAGCGCGGCAGGGGACCGGAAAGTGAAGGATGATGATCCTATCGAGCAGCCTGCACATACCGAGGAACCGCAATCCGCTCTGCCGGTCGATATATCCAGCACTATTCGCATATTGCCGCGCAAACTGCATCGCGCGGAGGACGCAATGTGCGACCCCGGCGCGATCCCCGAATGGTATCGCTTCGACATCAAACCCGGACCTGGGTCATGCGGCTGAGCGGAACAGGAAAGTGTCGTAAGGGTCGATATTTCTTTTCAAAAGTCCCATTCGGAATTAGGTTTGCGTAGCGGCCTGAGACCGCCGTTGGCGACGGCGTCGGGCACGGAGAAGTCGTAGCGCCCGAGGAAATTGATGTGACGCCAGGATATCGGCGAAAGTCGGGCGATATCGGCGGGCAACGCGGGTGTCCCTGCATCCCCGAGTTGGCGCACGGCTTCCTGCATGTAGACGGCGTTCCAGTGGACGATGGCGTTGAGGGCGAGACCGAGGACGCCAAGCTGCTCACCTTGGCCTTGGCGCAGAGGGCTTCTGATTTCGCCGCGGTCGCCGTGATGGACGCGCCGCCCGAGCTTGTGGCGCAACTCCTGCCGGTTGAGCTGAAACAATATCCGACGCCGGAATGGTCGGTCGTCGATGTAGCGCAGGATGTGCAGCGTCTTGATGATGCGCCCGAGTTCGGACAGGGCCTTGGCCAGCGTCGTCGGGCGGTCTTTGACCTGCAGCATGCGCATGACGCCTGCGGCCTTGAGGTGACCAAGCTTGAGCGATCCGGCCAGGCGGATCAGGTCCGGCCAGTTTTCCCGGATCAGAGCGATGTTGATCCTGCCCCAGGCGAGCGCATCGAATTGTCCGTAAGTCGCCTGGCGGTCGATCCGCCAGAGCTTCGCGCCGCCGATGTCCGCCAGACGCGGACTGAAACGGTAACCCAGGAGCCAGAACAGGCCGAAAATGGCGTCGGAATAGGCGGCGGTGTCGGTCATAATTTCCAGCGGTTCGAGTTCGGTCTCCTGCTCCAACAGGAGCGCCAGGACGACCAGGCTGTCGCGCAAGGTGCCGGGGATGACCGCGCCGGCCAGACCGCTGAACTGATCGGAGATCATGTTGTACCAGGTGACGCCGCGCTCCTGGCCGTAATATTTGGGGTTGGGACCGGCGTGTATGGCGCTCGATGGAGCGACGAAACGCATGCCGTCGGCGCTGGCCACCTCGCCGGCGCCCCAGTGACGGACGATATCCAGACGACTGTGCGCGGCAACGATCGCGGCGTTCGCCGCGGCGATGGTTTCGGGGCGAATGAAATTCTGACTGACCCAGGAAAGCCGGTCGCGCCGCAGCGCCGCAAATTCCGGGCGGACCACCGGCTCAAGGCCGATGTTGCAGGCACCGCCGACCAGGACCGCGCACAGGCTTGTTTCGAAATGCTCGACGGTGGCCTGACGCTCGCTCAGATGGCTAAAGGATTTGGCAAATCCGGTTCGCGCCATGACTTCAAGAAAGATGTCCGGCATGCCCGCTTTCGGCATGCGGGTCTGGATGGCGGCGCGAAGCGCACGCAGGCTCTCGGGTTCATGGAGCTTATCTAGGGGCGTGACGACGATCCCGGTCTTGCCGGCGACCGTCTCGAACCGCAGGTCCGGATTGTCGACGCTGCGCGCGGCGACATGGCGATATGCCTCGTCGAGCAGGCGCGAGAGACCGTCGATCTCGCTATTGGCGTCGAGGGATCGGCCCAGCGCGCGTGCGACCATCAACCTGGACGTGTGCCAGCTCTCGCCCTCGAGCATCCCGCGCCGGGGATCGCCGTATCGGATGCCCGGCGTGGCGAACACGTCGCGACGCTTGATCGCGAGACGCCACGCATCGATGATCGCGAAGACATAGGCTTTCGGGTCATGCACCCTGCCGTCATGATCCAGGACCTGTTGCCGCCACGCCTTCGGGATCGCGGCGGTCGGTGCACCGCGCATCCTGGCGAGCGACGACCAGTCGTCCACGCCCTTGAGGTAGCTTATCGCGGCCTTGACGGCTTTGCCGCCCGGGGCGGCATCGGTCTCGATGCGGGTGACGACTTCGCGAAACAGTCGTCGGGCGCTCCGTCATTTCGTGCGCAGTTGGTCGTAGGGCTTTGTGTCAACAGGCCTGGCGATTGCCTCCACCTTAGCCATGGCCGCCTCGATATCGGGCCTGGGCAATTGCTCGAAGAGCGTGTCCCGCCATTCGGAAAGGGGCAAGGCGTCGTCGGTCAATACCAGCAGACCCACCCTATGAAGCAGCATCGCAGCGCCATCGAGATCGCGCAGGCTGCGCAGCCGGGCCTGCTTGTCGGCGGCTTCGGCTCCCTTGACCATGTCCGCGAGCAGCGCCTCGGCCAGCTCGGCTGCATCGTCCTGAGCGGCCGCTTCGAGCGTATGAAAGAGCGCGGCTATGGTCGCGGTTCGACGCGGCTCCTGAAGAACGGCGATGGCCGACGGCTTGCCAACGCGCGCCACCCGCGCGAGCCGCTCAAGGCTTGTGGCGGGAACGCCCCGTGGCGGCGATGGCCGCAGATTGAACGCGCGGACCGCATCGAGCCGATCGAGGTGGCGGTAGAGTTCGGTCGGCATGCGCTTGGAGGGAATGGTGCGCAGCGCGTCCAGGGCGGCGAACGTCGACGTGTCCCCTTCGTCAAACAGCGCGGCGATGCGTGCGCGCTGGTCATCGCTCAGAGAGGCGACCAGATTCCGCCAAAGCCGGGTGCGCGCACGATCGCGGATTCTGCCGACCAGGCGCTCGAGCACCGTGACGCCCGGCAGCAGCACCTTGTTGGCGATCAGCCAGCCGGCCGCGCGATCGATCAACGGGGCGGGTCGATCATCACCGCTCCAGCACAGGGCGTAGAGCCACCGCGTCAGCCGGAAACGCGCCACCGCGTTGTCGCCAAAGTCCGTGAAGCCGCAATGCGTCCGGATAAGCGCGAGGTGCCGTATGCGTCGGCTCCCCTGAAAATACGCATGCACGCCGGTGGTGGGCTCAAGGTCCAGCTGCTCGATCACGATCGCCAACACCGACGCCGGGATCTCCGCGGCCGAAATGGGAAATGCGCCCAGAAATCGGACGCTCGTCAACATTACGGCAAAGCCAAGCCGATTATGGTCGCCGCGCAGCGCTCCAATGAGGTCGCGATCGGTCTGGTCCAGATGGAAATATCGCGCAAGCTGGTCGGCCGACGGTTCGCCGTCGAAGCGAGCAAACCTCTGACGCTGGGCGTCAGTAAGGTGACGGGTCGGCATACCGTGCGAAACTTTCAACTTTTGCGAAGGCGGAGGGCGGCACCAGGAAACAAGGGCAATTTCTTCGCAAAACATATGTGCGAAACAAAGTCCTTTTGCAGTAACTTTCGCACGCTACTCGGAGCGGCCGCATGAAACTGGGCTACGCACGCGTTTCCACCGAGGACCAGAACCTCGACATCCAGCGCGGACGGCTCTCGCAGGCCGGTTGCGAAATGATGTTCGAGGAGAAGATATCGGGGACGGCGCGCGGTCGCCCCGAGCTCGAAAGGCTGATGGCGCACCTGCGCAAGGACGACGTGCTGGTGGTCGCACGCCTCGACCGCCTGGCACGATCCACGATCGATCTCCTGCACATTGCGGAACGCATCAAGGAAAAGCAGGCTGGATTACAATCGCTTGATGAACCCTGGGCCGACACCACATCGCCCTCCGGCGTGATGATCATGACCGTGTTCGCCGGCATCGCCCAGTTCGAACGGTCCCTCATCCTGAAGCGAACCGACGAGGGGCGAAAGGCGGCGAGGGCGCGCGGCGTGGCCTTCGGACGCCCAAAGAAAATGCGACCCGATCAGGCTGAGCTCGCCCGCCAGCTCGTGCTCGACGGCAAGTCCATCAGCGCCATCGCGAGAACCTTCAACGTCCACCCGGCAACCATCTATCGCTGTATCGAGCCAAACAGTTCCTTATAACACTTTCCTGTTCCGCTCAGCCGCACGACCCGTCTTCGGCTCGATCGCGCATTTTGAGCGGCGGCTGATCGCCGAGCGGACGAAGGACGGTATCGCCGCGGCGCGGGTCAAGGGCAAGTTACCGGGCCGCCCGCCGTTGGACCCTGAAAAGGCGAAAGCCGCCCTCAACCTGGTCGTGGCGGGAATGTCGCCAACCCATGCTGCGCGCCAGCTCGGCCTTGGCCGTGCTACCGTTTATCGGGAAATGGCGCTCGCTGGCGTCCGGCGCACTGCCCCCTGAGCGGTGTTCGCCATCCGTTCGTACTTAGGTGTAGCGGCTTGCAATGATGATCGCCCGGAACTGCAATAAAGGGCGGTTTCCGGCTCACATTGGGTGAGACGGAAGGGCGCGGCAGACGCACGTTTGTTGAGACGCAAATCACATTCGGTGCGACGGACGTGAGATGTTCGGCGATGGGCGCAGGATCGCGGACACGGCGGTCAAAGCGGCAATCCTGCTGCCCGCATATCGTCGGTCAGTTCGCGCGCACGAGCCGGGTCGAGCCCGCCCCGGAGCAATTGGCGGATTTCCGCCGGCTTGGCGTCGAACTGGTCCGCCAGGCTCTTCTGTCGTAGCCGTGGCGGGTAAGCTGAGGTTCGAGGTCGTCGATCTGGCGTGAAAGCACACCCTCGACGGTCGCGGCGTCGATCGGTTTCACGCTGGCCTCGAACCCCGCCTCGAACGCGCGGACGAGATGGCGGCCGATCTGGAGCGGGGTCTTGAGCTTGGCGGCGAGCAGGATCGCGGCATCCTCGGTCAGCACGGCATCGGGCTCAATCCCCGGCGACAATGCGGTACGAAGCGCCCAGTCGATATAGTCGCGCTGCCGGTCGCGCAGACCGCCAAACTCGAACACCGTCGTCCGATCGCCGATTTCCTCCATCAGCGGGCGCTTGAGGTCGTTGCGCAGCTTTGGATGGCCGACGAGGATCACGGCAAGTTGACCGCCGCCCTCGGTGACAAGCTCGACGAGGCGCTTGAGCGCGGTCAGCGTTTTGGGATGGAGGTCGTGTGCATCGTCCACGAATAATGCGACCGGTCGCTTGGCCTTGCGGAACAGCTCCTGCAGATCGCGTTCGCGCCGTTCCGACTGGCTGGGGATCGAGACGGTCTTCTCCGACGAGAGGTCGTAGAACAGGGCCGCGACCAACAGCGGTACGGATATCTTGGCCTTCTCCAGGCTGAGCGCGCGCGATACGATCACGCGCCCCTCGCGATCCAGTTCCTCGCGCAGTCGCCGCGTCAGCACGGTCTTGCCCGAGCCGATGGTGGCGGTGAGCGCGATCAGGCGTCCGCCCGTGATCGCGGTCTTCAAATCATGGGTGAGCTGGGCGTGATGCTCGGTCTCGAAGAAGCCGAGATCGACCGGAGGCCGGGCCAGTCCGTAATAGCGCATCACCTCGGTCTGCATCAGCCGCTCCGTCTATGACCGGGCGGGAATCGCCTGCGGATTTCATCCATCACCTCGGGCCGGGACAGGGTGCGCGCGAGCAGTGCATCGATGAAGGCGCGGTCGTCCTCGCAAAGCCCGCCCAGGGGCAGGCGCAACTCCTCGGATATGGCGAAGCGTGCCTTGAGCGGCGTGGCGAAGGTGAGTTCGGCGAACGGGTCGGGATCGGCGAATGGCCGGGCCGGCACAGGCGAGATCCCATCGGCAGGCTTGCGACCGATCACCACGATGTCGTCCTCGCCCGTCAGGACCGAGCGGGGAATCCCGATTTTCGTTGCCAGCGCATCGACGCGATCCGCGCGGACCCCGCGCCGGCTCTTGCGATGCTTGCGATAGCGATGCAGCGGCACCGGCCCTCCGACCGGATCGAACGGTCCGTACCGCTCGTCGCCATATTCAACCCATAGCTCCTGGTCGAACAGCCCCCACCAGACGACGACCGTTTCGCCGGCCACTTCGGGTGTGACCTCATAGGTGACGCCGGCAACGGTCAGCCGGCAGTCTAGGCCCACCTTGCGGCGCTCGGGTTCGCGCGCGAACGCGCAATAGCGCTCCCAACCGCACATGGCGCGAATGCCGCCGTCGGGCAGATGCCCGAGCCAGTCGTCGATCCGGGAATGCGGCTCACGACGGTGATCGCCGCTGTTGTAGGTGGTGATGTAGCGGGCCAGCCAGCGATTGGCCTCTTCCTCACTGGTGGGTTCGTGGAAGTGGTACAGCGTCTCGTGCGCTTCCTTGACGGTGCGGAACGGTCGCTCGACCTTGCCTTTGGCGCGCGCGGTCGTGCGGCGTCCGTCCGACCCTGCCGGCATGTGCGGGGTGACGCTGATCCCGAGACATTCCATGACCCGCTTGAACACGCTCGATTTGCCGACCGGGCCGCCATCGAGCTGGATGTTCTCCGGAATGCCTTCGAACGGATTGTCCTCCTTCGGCGCCATCGCCCGGAACAGGAAGCGCAGCGCCGCCTCGGCATCCTCGCCGTAAACCAGCGCATATTCCTGATAGACGACGCCCGACCGGTCATCGACCACCGAGAACAGCATCAGCGTCGGTGCGCCGCCCCGATCCGGATCGATCCAGGTCGGGGCTTTCAACTGTTTGAGGTCCGACGGGCTCATGTCGAAATGCCAGAGCATGTTGGCGCGTTCGGCCTGGTAGCGCACCGCGGCCGGCTCGCGCGTCATACGCTCGGTGTCGTATCCACGTTGCTGCATGTGGCGGTTGAGCGTCGAGGCCGCCAAGCGCCCTGGCGGCAGCTTCACCAGACCGCGATCGGGGGTCTCGACGCCGTGTTCGGTGACGATTTCGAGGATACGCTTCGTCGAGAGGCGACGGCCCTGACGGTTGGTCGTGCGGCTCTTCATCGCCGCGACGACCTCGCACCACCACTCGATCTCGTCGGCAGGCATGGTGCGCGACAGGCCACGATCGGCGCGGTGTGCGTCCTTCGGGCGACGTTCGCCGCGCAACAGCCGGTAGAGCGTGGCGCGGCTGATGTCGTAGAGTTCGGCGGTCGATGCCATCAGAGGCTGCCGCTCGGGATGCCTTGCCGGAAGCGCCGCCAAACGACGCCGGAGCGTCACGATCGCCTCGATGGGGACCGTGACGCCCGCGCTCATCACGCAGCCTGGCTTTGCAGTTGTCGGGTCGGGACAGCATCGAGCAACGCCTGTCCCGGCGCCTTGGGACTGCCGTCGCCGTTGACGTAGACATAGAGGGTGGTGGTCGTGATCCCGAGGCGCTTGGCGACATCGGCCGCGACGGCACCCCGATCGGACATTGCCGCCATCGCCATCGTCAGCGTCGCCCGGTTCATCTTGCGGGGCCGACCGCCCATGCGACCGCGAGCGCGAGCCGCGGCAAGGCCGGCATGGGTGCGCTCGGCGATCAGCTCGCGCTCGAACTCGGCGAACGCCGCGAAGATGCCAAAAGCGAGACGGCCATTGGCGGACGTCGTGTCGATCTGCGCGCCGGCACCGGCCAGTACCTTCAACCCGATCCCACGCGACCGGAGATCCTCGGCTGTCGTCACCAAGTGACGCAGATCGCGACCGAGGCGGTCGAGCTTCCAGATGACGAGCGTGTTGCCTGGCTGGAGCGCCTTCAGGCAGGCGGTAAGGCCCGGCCGTGCATCATGCCGACCCGAGGCCATATCCTCATAGATGCGCGATGGATCGATGCCGGCCGCGAACAGCGCGTCGCGCTGCGGCTCCAGCGTTTGCGTGCCGTCCGACTTGGACACCCGGATATAGCCGATGAGCAATGCGTACCCCGCCAGAAAAGACTACCGGCATGGTGCAAGATAGCGCTGGTTTTCACAACGGGTTTTCTTGTCGTTTTCGGACTGCCCGGGGCGGCATTGCACAACCGCGAGATAACCGCTCGTTTTCCTGGCGGTCCCGGCACCGGTTTCCAACGATCAGGCCGGGCTACGGGTTTTCCATCGTCTTGCAAATTCTTTCTGCTGTCGCCTTGAGCACCTGTTCCACCAGAGCCTGGGACCCGAGCGGCAAATCCGAGGATTTGAATTCGGATACCAATCGCCCGCAGTCCTCGGCCCAGCACCGTCCCAGCTCCGGCAATCGCTCCGCCAGGTCGCCTGGGCGACCATCGACGGCTGCCTGGGCCTCGCGCTCCAGTTCGGCGGCAGCGCGCAGCACATGCACGAGCTTTGCCTTCATTGGCTCCGGCAACTCGGGTAAATCGCCATGGGGATGGCTGCCGGAGGCCATCATGGCCTGGTTCCATTCCGACATCTCCTCCATGATTTTGGCATAACGCTCAAACCCGGGAAAGCGGTCACACAAATCGCTTAACGCCCGGTCGCCTGCAGTGGCGTAGATGGCGTGCAGATCCTGCATGTGGCCGATCATATGATTGGCCAGCGCGATCCCGGTGATTCCCTGCGCTTCAAGCTGGCGGACCCGCAGGTTAATGGCGGCAGCGATCCGGTTGGCATCGGTCATCTCGCACCCGTCCTTTCGATGCAGCTATCGTGAGCACGTCGCCTTCGACTGGAGGCAGCACCGCGTGATTGCAAGCGTCGTGCGGAGCGGACATGCCTGCGGTCTGTCATGGCTTAGTAACCTCACAGGTCGAAACGGCCACGAAGTCGCAACATCATGGCGTTTCCGCGATCCTGCGCCGATCGCCGAACATCTCGCGTCCGTCGCACCGATTGTGATTTGCGTCTCACCCAATGTGAGCCTGGCGGCCCCTAACGTCTCACCCAATGTGAGCCGGAAACCGCCCTTTATTGCAGTTCCGGGCGATCATCATTGCAAGCCGCTACACTTAGGGTAATTCAGATAACATCTGATGCGATGACCTCCACATTAACCTGCTCGGCGAGTACGATTTCTCCGACGCGAAGCTGACCGACAGCCACGGAATCCTCCCCCTAAATTGAGGTCCCAAAATCGAACCATTTTTGGGGGGAAGAAAAGACTGTATTTCCTATATGTAGCAATATGTTATCGAAAATCATATGTCGCGATACGTACCTTTGCCGGGACGAACCCAGGTTATGCTGCCGTATGATCGCAAACCGCTCTAGGCCGCTGCGACGCGGCGCTGGCCCGCCTCGCCGCCATGCGTGCCGGATCGCTGGTCTATATGTTCGGCACGGGCAATTCATCCAGGCCGCGCGCGCGATCGGCGCCGACGCCCCTCTGGACGATCGGGGCAAGATGCGCGCCGTCTGGCGCAAAGGCGAGCCGCCCGCGATCAGCAACGCGGAGCGGGTAGGGCTTCATTGGAATGGTGGCCGCTGGGAATGTGCGCCAGCTATGGCCGCCTAAATCAACACCCGCTCCACCTCGTCCAGGGTCACGTCGTCGGGCCGCCGATCATAGAGCTGGGTGGTGCGGGTCGAACTATGGTTCGCCATCGTCGCGGCCGTCTCCAACGTGCCGCCGTTCTTCAAATAGGTGGTGATCCCGGTCGCGCGGAACGAATGGTTGCCGATCGCCGTGCCGATCTCGGCCGCCGCCGCGCGCCGACGCACCATCGCGAACGCATTGGCCTGGGGCAGGGGGGTATCGCTTAGTCGCTTGGTGCCGCGCGCGATCGTGCGGAACAACGGCCCCTTGGCCTGCCCGCGCAAGCCGCAGCCGTCGATATAGGCGGTCAGATAATCCTCAAGGTTGTGGTGACAGGGCATTTCATGGCGCTTGCCACCCTTCTCGTGCAGGCGAACCCATAGCCGCCGATTCTGCATGAACACGTCCTCGACACGCATGGAGAGCGCCGCGCCGATCCGCGCGAACGAATAGACCATCAGCCCGATCAGCGCGCGGTCGCGCAATCCCGCTGGCGTCATGTCGATCGTGTCGAGCAGCCGCCGCGCTTCTTCGGGGGCCAGCACCGGCGTCTTGCCGCGCCGCTGACTATGCGCCGGTCCGCGCACCGATGCGGCGGGGTTCACCGGCATGGCCTGGCCCATCACCAGCCAGTCGAACAGGCGGCGTACGCCGGCGAGCTGCTGCTTGACGCTGGGCGCGCTCATCTCGCCCCCCAGCGCCTCGATCCACGCCCCGACGTGGAGCGGCTGCACTGCCCCAAGCGACGTCACCCCGCGCGCCGCTACCCAGGCCAGGAAGTCGCCGGCCGCGCGCGCATAGGCGCGGCGCGTATGCGCGTTGCGGATGGTGACGGCGAAGAACTCAAGGAAGCGCAGCCGCGTGGCATCATCGGCCGACGCGATCAGCGCCGGCAATGCCAGCGTAGGGGAGGGGAGGGGGGCGACCTGGTTCATCGCGCGCTCTTCTCCCAGCGCGCCGGTTCAGGGCGCGGCTTCGCCATGTCCCGGCGCAGCTCGTCAAATACTTCGTCGATGGGACGACCTGGTTCCAGATCGGCACGGGCTGCGTCCAGCATCCGGCCGAGCAGCGCATCGCGCAGATCGCGATGCGGCTCAAGTTCGCGAAAATTCTGGACGATCGCGAACACCGCCTCGGATGGATCATGAAACAGGCCGCGCTCTATCCGCTCCAGCAGCCAGTCGGCCTGGTCGCCGGTAAGATACGCCTCGAAGCGCAAGCCGCCCGCGCGTGCCTGCTCGCGCAGCGCCCTGGCCTGGGCGCGCTCGGCATGATTGTCGGCAAAGCTGTCGTCATCGTCCTCGGTCATGGCCTGCCCCGGACATGGGCGGCGGCATCGGCGATCCCGAAGATCTCGACACGGCCGCCCTCGTTGTAGATGCGGCCCGCAACGGTGCCGTGGACGATCGCGCGCGCGCCGGTCTCGATCGTCAGGTTGCCCGCGATCGTATCGTGGAGAATGAAGCGGATGCCCCGATGCAGCGTCGCGTCACCCGCGACCATGCCATAAAGGGCGATGTCCTCCTTAATGGCGAAGGGGCCTTCGATCTTGTCATGCACCGCGCGCATTATGCCGCCGCCTCTATGTCCGTCAGGGCAAAATCATTGCCCTTGAACAATAGCGGCTCGCCGGTCGCCTTGGCCAGCGCATAGGAAAAGCAATCGCCGAAGTTCAGCCCCGCCTTGTGCCGGCCTTTGCCGAAATCGAGAAACGCCTGTCGCGCCAGCTCGCCATGATCGAGCGTAACCGGTTCGATCGTGATGCCGGCGCGGCGAAAGAAGGCTTCGGCCTGGCGCATCCCTTCGGGACCGAGCTGGCTTTCGATGACCATGGACAGTTCGACATAGCTGGCAACGCTGATGCGGCAGGCATCGGCATCATGGATGGCTTGCGCAAAGCGCGTCGCTTCGGGTTCGCGATACAGGATCGCGACCAGGGCCGACGTGTCGAGGATCATGCCGGCAGGCCGCTTTCGTCGTAGAGTAGGTCCGCATGATCGGCGTAGGGGCGTTTCACATAGGTGGCGGCGCGGTCGGCGATCATTAGCAGTTCCGCGACGCTCGCCTTGCCCTTCTGACGCTCGATCGTGGCGAAACGCTCGCGCAGCGCCTCCGTCACCACGCGAGTCATGCTCTGGCCGGTCGCCTGGGCGATGGCCTGCGCAAGCCGGTGCGCTTCGGGGTCTTTGACATTGAGGCTCATGGTGCGCCTTTCTGGAAAATTGGCCACCTTTCTACCATGCGGCGCGCCGAAGGGGAAGAGTATGTGATAAAGGACATTATCACATATAGGAGCAGGAATGAAGCCGCTTAACGGAGAACGTGGATAGAGGAGGAAGATAAGGCTATCATATTGCAGCGTTGCAGGCGAAGCACCTGCTCATTATCGACGCGGCTCCGTTTCCCAGAGGAGCCTCAGGCAAGCTGGACGGTCAGATTTGAGGCATCTATTAAGTTACCTGCTAGACCGTGTTCCGGATACTATTCAGTCAATTGAAGGAGAATTCATGCCTGAACATAGGAGTGAATCTATAAAAACGGCTAGGCTGTCGAAGAATATATGGCTAAAACATACCTTAGGTAAGATAGGTGATGTAGGCGTAGCTGCTATTCAAATAGAATCCTTGGCAAGGGAACTAAAAGTAACAAAAGGAAGTTTCTATTGGCATTTCAAAGATAGAGATTCTCTACTCTCTGAGACACTAAAATATTGGTATAATTCCGCCACCATCGCCATCGGTTTGGCGGGCAAGCGTGATTTTAATGCTCCGCGTGATCGGTTGCGATATTTCTTTACCTTGGCTTTGAATAAAGGTCCCGACGTCCCTGGCGGCCCTATTGAACAGGCCCTGCGGGAATGGGCACGAGTTTCCGACATTGCTGCGGAAACAACAAAGCGCGTTGATCAGGATCGAATGAGTCTAATAGCAGAGGCTTATATCGAACTTGGTCAGAGCAAAAACAGGGCGCGCCAAACAGCAGCAATGGCTCTCGCTCACCTCATTGGACTCAACATACTCATGCCATCAAAGAAATTTGAGCACCAATCCGAAGATAAAAATGCCTTCATGGAGTTATTTATTCCGGATTATTTCAAGGACTATATCATTAATTTATGATTACGGCGAATTCCATATAGATCTTCTAATTTATTATATGAATATTTCTAATATTCAGAATAAATAAATTCTTATTCCGGGCGTATCACTAAGCACCCTTCGTCGATCGTCTTCATCGGCACGAGGCGCGATGTTTTGACGCCGACACTGAAGCGTCGGCTCTCCCGGTTGCCGTGCTCGTGGGACAGCAGGATGTCGATGGCCTCGATTGCGGTCATCTCGCCGCGTTCGAGACAGCGCATGGTATGATCGAGTGCCTCCAGGGCACGCGGCATCTTCAAGCCTACCAGGCTTGCGCGAATGCGGTCGATGATCTCGCTCATGGCCGCACCTCGCCCGCCGCCAGGCGCCGGCCTACCGCCTCGTAGAAGCCCAGCGAGCGCCGTCCGATGTCACGGCCGGAAGGCTGGGCAGGTGTGGTCGTGCGAGCCGGAGCAAGGCGCCTGTGGGCCGGATCGACGCGGCGTTGGTTGCGTCCGTCGAGGACTGGATGGACAGCGATGAGCTTGCGATCCTCGAAGATCCGGATCTCGCGAGGATGGTTTTGCACCTCCACCACTCGTTTGCGCGTGACGTCCGGGACCGAGTAGAGATTGCCGCCGACCGAGACCATGCCCTCGTGGCTGACCCGGCGCTCGACGGTCAGCACCGCGTTGTAGGCCGCTGCCGGCAGTGCGGTCAGCGCCGGCTGCTCTTCACCGAAATGCTCGGAGACGATCCGCCTCGTCGTTGCATGGAGTCGGACGTTAGCGACCGTGTCGAGCCACTCGCGGAACTGAGCATTGAGATCATCGGCGTTGCCGAAGCTGCGGCCGAGGAAAAAGTCCTGGCGGATATAGCGAAACGGGCGCTCGATCTTGCCCTTGGTCTTGGCGCGATATGGCCTGCAGGCCCGGGGCAGTGCCCCGTAGTGGTCCAGCAGCGCCACCAAGGAGCGATTGTAGATCACCACGCCGTCGGCATCCTCGTTGATGACCGCCGTCTTCATGCGATCGTACAGGACCTCTGACGGTGCCCCGCCCATCGCGGCGAAGGCATCAATATGGCAGCGCATGACGGTCTGCAGGTCCTGGGTCGGACAGAAGCGGCCCCACAGCCACCGGCTGTGCCCCAGGACCATTGAGAACAACCAGACGATCCGGGTAATCCCGGGATCATCGGTGAACTCGACGCGGAACTGGGCGAAGTCGACCTGAGCCTGCCTACCCGCGGGCGTTTCAAAGCGACGCTCGAACGGCTTGATCCGCTCAGGCCGGCACGAGCGCAGAAAGTCAGTCACCGACGTGTAGCCGCCAGTGAAGCCCATCGCGGTAATCTCGCGCAGGAGCCGCTTGCCGGACAAATCAGGAAACTGGGTGATCCGCTCCAGAAGGTAGGGCTCGAAAGGCTCCAGCAGCCTGGGGCGCTCGGGCCGCGGTTTGTAGGCGGGCGGGGCGATGCCACCGGCAAGATGCTTGCGCACGGTCTTGCGGTCGAGACCGGTCTTGCGCGCGATAGCGGACACGGACAGCCCCTGCCGCCGCAGATCATGGATCATGACGATTTCCTCAAGCCTGACCACCCAGCACTCTCCCGGACAACCCAGGCGCATTGAGCGGTACGTGAAGATCGATGCCAATCCGCTCCGGGGTTAACCCCGGAGCGGATTGGCGCTCACCTCAAACTGGGGAATTTTCATTCGGCACTTTTGGGGAGAATACGTCCGGCACCGACAACTGGGCTATCTGCCGTTCGCCCGATCGGGCGGCCAGTTGCTGTTCCACCTGATCAGCAAACTCTATGAGCAGACCAGTGTCATCATCACCACCAACCTCGCCTTTGGCGAGTGGCCCACCGTGTTCGGCGATCCAAAGATGACCACCGCGCTTCTGGATCGCGTCACCCATCATTGCGATATTGTCGAGACCGGTAATGACAGCTGGCGCTTCAAAAACCGAAGCTGATCCGCCCGAGCGGCCATCAATTAGAAGATGCTTTGCGCTGCGCGCGCCTCCGGTCGGGCTACGCCCTCCCTACGTCGCCCGCAGCGCAAGGGAGTGCGTCACATCAACGTTCCGCCATCCTGACAGGGGGTCCCTTTTGCGTGCCGATAGGGGGTCCCGTTTGGACGCCGATTGACATGGACCTGCACGCCCTGGTTGGGAAGACAGCCGACGGCGATTTTCTACGCGATATGATCGGCTTTGCCGCGCAGCGGCTGATGGAGCTGGAAGTGGGCGACCTTACGGGCGCGGCCTATGGCGATAAGGATCCCGAGCGCCTCGCGCAGCGCAACGGCTATCGGGATCGGGACTGGGAGACGCGGGCAGGCACGGTCGAGCTGCGGATCCCCAAGCTGCGCAAGGGAACATATTTTCCAGGGTTTCTGGAGCCCCGCCGTATGGCAGAGAAGGCACTGACGGCCGTCATCCAGGAAGCTTATATCCAGGGGATCTCGACCCGCTCTGTGGACGATCTGGTCAAAGCCATGGGCATGAGTGGGATCTCAAAGAGCCAGGTCAGCCGACTGTGCGTGGAGATCGACGAGCGGGTGAAGGCCTTTCTCGATCGTCCGATCGAAGGCGACTGGCCCTATCTCTGGATGGACGCGACCTACATCAAAGTGCGGCGAGCCGGTCGCATTGTCTCTGTCGCGGTCATCATTGCCGTTGGCGTTAACAGCGATGGCCGGCGCGAAGTGCTCGGCATGGCGATCGGTCATTCCGAAGCTGAGGTCTTCTGGACCGACTTTCTACGCAGCCTTGCCCGTCGCGGTCTGCGCGGCGTGAAGCTGGTGATCTCCGATTCCCATGAAGGCATAAAAGCTTCTGTCGCCAAAGTGTTCAGCGCCACCTGGCAGCGATGCCGGGTTCATTTCATGCGCAATGCGCTGGCCCATGCCGGCAAGAGCGGACGCCGGGTCGTGTCGGCATTCATCGCCACCGCTTTCGCCCAGGAAACTCCAGAGGCCGCAAAGGCCCAATGGCGTACCGTCGCCGATCAATTGCGCCCTACCGTGCCAAAACTCGCTGCCCTGATGGACAGCGCCGAGGAGGATGTGCTGGCCTACATGACCTTCCCAGCCCAACACCGCACGAAGTTGCACAGCAACAATCCGATCGAGCGGCTCAATGGCGAGATCAAGCGGCGTACTGATGTTGTCGGCATCTTCCCCAACGAAGAGGCGATTACCCGTCTCGTCGGCGCTATCCTTCTGGAACAGAACGACGAATGGGCCGTCCAACGCTGCCGCTACATGACACTTGAGAGCGTCTCAGGTTTAAGCGATAATCCCATCATCACGTTGCCTGCCATGGCAGCATGATCAATACGGCTTAGCCGGAGGTCGCTGTGGCTATCCCAGCGAACCTACACCACGCTGTGGGACACGATCTCATTTTTGGTGCCACTTATCCTAGTGCCTACGAAACCAGCAGCAGGCCAGATATTCCTTATGCACCTGAGCGTATGTGAGCATAATCTACATTCCAGTCCGAGGGAACTTTCGGAGGTCAGGTGGCGTACGGTAGATGAGTGGCGGTGCAGGATACAAAAATTACCCTGCACCGCATATCAATCAGAACTTGATCTCTACACTCGCACCTACTTCACGCGGACGTTCGTAGATGATGTAAGCCCCAAGCGGTCCAGGTGAAATTTGCTGGGCCACAGCTTCATTAGTCAGATTCTTGGCGAATATGCGGAAAGTAAGATCATCATTCGGAGTGGTCCAACCGATCTCACTGGAGATAAGCTCATAGGAATCCTGCTTGAACGTATTAAGATAGTCGTAATAAACTGGGCTTGAATGGAATATATTTCCACCAAGGAATGCTTTTCCATCAAATGCATCGAAGCTGTAGCGCCCGCCTAAGGTTAACGTGAACTCGGGAGTGCGGATCAGTTGATTGCCCGATGCATCGACAGAGGAAACCAAGTTTCCGCCGCCCGGACGAGGAATGAAAACTTGGGCATTGGTGAATTTATCATACTCAGAATGCGTGTAAGCAATTGCAGACCGCAGATTTAAGCCTGTGACGGGTTCTGTTGTGAGCTCGAGTTCGCCACCATAGATCTTGGCTTTTGCAGCGTTCTGCAACACGAAAGAGTTGTCGCCCCCTCGTGCCGTCACCTGCATGTCGTCATATTTATAATAGAAGGTCGCTAGGTTTGCGCGCAACCAAGATAGTGGCTCAGATTTTATGCCGAACTCGAATGCTTCGATCGTTTCCGGGTCCACTGCAACTCTGGAGGGACTGAATGTGTTAAATACACCGCTTTTGAAGCCCGTTCCGTAAGTACCATAAATGTTAAGATCCGGAGAGGCTTCATATTGCAAAGAAACGCGGTATGTGAATTTGTCAAACTTCTTTTCCGCATCTGTGAATAGCTGGTTTCCATTGATACGCTGAGAAAATTTTCTTTTCTCTGTAGTGAAACGACCACCGAGTGTGATAGAAAATCTCGGCATAAGCTCATAAGTACCTTCGGCGAAGGCCGCATAGGATGCAGTCGATACCTTCGGTTCCATCCTAGTTGGTACAATAGGCAGTGACGGGTCCTGGCGATTTATTAAGGTAAGAGGTTGTTCACCTTCCAATTCGTAATAATAGAGTCCGGCGGTCCAACTCAAAGGACCGCTGTTATCCGAAACCAAGCGAAGCTCCTGGGTAAACGTATCGGGTCGGACCCGCATATCGGTTTCGCCGAGCAAAAGGTTGGTTCCGTCGGAATCGGCGTTTTGATTCACGCGCGTCCGCATATAGGAACTAGTAGATTCCAGGATGACCCCCCCTAGATCCAACTGCCCCTTAAGGGCGAGGTCGAGCCGCGTATAGTCTGACAATCCGGCTGTTCCGCTGGCTGCGACAAAGTTAGATACTTGCCATGGTTTATTGGGCACGATCGCTCCATCGAACTTCGCTCCCAGTGTATTTCCTTTGTATGGCTGACCGAGAGCAGCCGTTTCCTCATGGGTGTCGACATAGCCGACCGTGAGAACGAACTTGGCCGTGTCGCTAGGCTGGAACAGAAGCTTTGAGCGAACCGAAATGGTTTCTCTGTCCCCAACAGTGCCGCCCTTGAACAGGTTGACTGCGTATCCGTCCTGGTTGCGATAGAGCACCGCAAGATCGGCAGCAATCGTGTCGGTCAAGCCGCCCGTGACATAGCCGCTGATGTCGAAATTATTCGCGCGTTCCCGCGTACGCGCGCCACTCGCCTTGATTCGCCCTCGCGAATTGAACTGCGGATCCGGGGTCACCACGTTGACGAGACCACCTGTCGCATTGCGACCAAAAACTGTGCCCTGCGGTCCGCGAAGAACCTCTATTCGAGAGATTTCGACAAGGTCGATCTGCGTCGAATAGGGATCGCCTTGATAGATACCATCAACATAGACGGCGACATTTGATTCGTCGCCGACCGAAGTTCCGTTCGACCCAACCCCGCGAATACTGGGCTGCATCACGTTCTGATTCCGCCCCCCGTTGTAACCGGGAGCGACTAGGTTAAGCGAACGCACGTTCTCGACACCCGAGGTCGTCAGCGCCAGATTTGAGACCGCAGTCACTGCGACAGGAACTTTCTGCAAGCTTGCTTCTCGTCGGGTCGCTGTAACGATAATCTCACTGCTCGAAGGATCAGCCTGCTGGCTGACTTCCTGTGTGGCATCTAACGCTGGGTCGGTTCTGATTTCCTGCGCGTGGGCCACAGCAGGAAGAAGCACGAACGGCATCAGTGCGGCACTATTAAAAAGTTTGATTTTCATTTACTTTGCCTCCCTCCCAATAATTTATATATTAACTAACCAAAATTCCAAAATTCCAAAATTCCCCAGTCATTCCAATAATTCTTTTGCCATTTCTTTAAGGCGTTTCTTGTCCGGCTTGCGTGCAGGAGTTTTAGGAATTTCATCAAGCACGACAATATTTCGCGGAATCTTGTATTTTGTCATGTTTTTTGCGCAGTGTTCCATTAGGAACTTCTCGTCCACCCCAGATTGCGGGCTAGCTGCCACGAAGGCAAACGGAGCCTCGCCTTTGCGGATGTCCGGGACGGAGACCACCGCCGCGTCGGAAACTTCGGGAACTAGGGATAGGACTTCCTCGATCTCGCTTGGATAAACATTAAACCCGCCTACAATCAGCATGTCCTTCTTGCGGTCCACTACCGTCAAAAAGCCGTCCGGTGTGAGGAAGCCGATGTCACCCGTCGGAAGCCAACCATCCTCAGCCACTGGCGGCAGCCCCATGTACCGGTCAATCACCCTTTCGCCGCGCAGAAATATCTCGCCATTCTCGTTGGCGGAAAGCCGCTCACCGCTACCGTCCAGAGCCACAATGGCAACTTCTATACCCGGGAGGGGAAGCCCGGCCGTGCCGTATTGATGGGTGCCGTCGAGCGGCTGCGCCGTCAGCGGGCCACCTTCGGTCATGCCGAATGCTTCAAGGATGGGCAGGCCGGTTTTGGCCTCCCATCGCGATAGCGTTTGCCGTGAGAAGACCGATCCACCGCCGGGGCAAAGCCACAGGGCCGACATATCCGTGTCAGGCGCAGCGAGAAGACCTTGATAGATCGCCGCGGGGCCGCCGCTGAATACGCTGACGCGATACTTTTCCATCAAGCCTGCCACCAGATCGGGGTGAAAGCGGGGAACAATTATGAGGCACGAGCGGCCATAGACCGGATTGAAGCAGCCCATGTGTATCCCCCATACATGGCTTACCGGGGCGACATTGAGCCACACCTCTTCCTGCAGGCGTGTTGGCCACGCAGTGTGCATCGCCTTGATGACGCTCATTTCGGACCGATGGTCGCGCTGCACCCCCTTGGGTGCGCCGGTCGATCCGCCGGTAAACATGATAATGCACGGACTGGCGCCCATTATCTCCACGTCCGGCCTTGTCGGCGGGGTATCGAGCAGTGCGTCGATGGAGACCCCGCCCTCTCCGACGATAATCAGAGGTGCCTCGGCATTCCGGGCGGAAGCCCCCGCAACCTCGGAATTGCTCTGACCAGCCAGGACGAGTTCTGGTGGGGCTATATTGAACAGTGTGTCAATCTCGCGCGAGGTATAGCCTGCGTTGACAATCGAAATTTCTGCACCGGCGCTCAGCGCCGCGAAAATGGCAACATTTGCCTCGATCGAATTGGACATGCAAATCGCGACGCGTGCTGAAGGTGTGACTTTCTCACCAATCCGGCCCGCAAGACCGGCCACCGCTGCGCCAAACTGCGCATAGGAAAGCCTCCTGTCGCCATCGACAAGCGCTATTTGATCCGGACATGCCTCCACGGTGTCCCAGAACATCGTCACGACATCGGCATAATCCTTCCGGGAAAAGACCGGATCGCCATCCTCGATGCGACGGAGTATCTCGAACCTGGCTTTCGATTTCTGCATTTGTGCACCATTTCCAACGGCAACAGAGTAGGGAAAGGTGGAACCCATCTTGCTTACCCCCCCCGGGTCAGTTGTTGCGGAGAAAACCACAAACTTGGTCAAGAAACTGATCTTCGCGCTCCAATTGCACCCAGTGGCCGCATTGACCAAACACGTGCATTTCCGACCTCTTGAGGTGTTCGTGCATTCTGACGGCAACCGACAGCGGGATCATCTTGTCCTCCCGACCATGCAGGATGAGCGCTGGCACATCGATCGCCTCAAGTTGCTGGAGGGGGATGCCCTTGACAATCCGCGGACCCTTCGCGTCCTGCTCGTCGCCGGGCTGCAGTTTCTCGATGGTTTCTTTCCCGCTGGCGATCTTGGCGACCCGCAGCCGGGCCTCGACAGCCTCTTCGGTGACGATCGAAGGATCGTAGGGAAAGGCGCGCAGCATCGCCCTCATGGCATCTAGGCTGGGTTCAAAACTTCTGCTGTTGGCCAAGCCCTGACTCTGCTCGAACTCGCCCGCCGGCGTTCCCATCAGGACGAGCGAGCGCACTTTGTGGGCGTGATGAGCCATCATGCCTAGAGCAAGCGCGCCACCAAAACTGTTGCCGATCAAGGTCACGCGATCTAGCCCCATGGCATCGATGAAATCAGCCAGATGCTTGGTCCACAGCTTGATGCCTGGCTTTTCACCTTCGGGAAGCGGACTGAAGCCAAACCCCACGACATCCAGGGCCAGAACGTGATGCGTTTCGCCCAGGCGAGGCAGTATCTTGTGCCAGTTCTGCCAAGCTGTGACTCCCGGACCGGAACCGTGAAGAAGAATCACTGGGTCGCCTTCACCGATTTCATGATAATTCGTCTTAATTCCGCCGACATCCATCGAAACCCCTATATCGGGGAGCACCGCGTTATCGGGCATGCTTCTCTCTCCAGACTCAGCAATGTGTCAATGTTATGGTTTCCTGTTGCTAGGAGAGGCGTGCAATGTCAATACGTAAGAGTATGGTGCCGTATTTAGCATGCAATAAAAGTTAGAGGATGAGAAATGGCTGGGAATCTTTCGGGACAAACTGCACTGATCACAGGTGCGGCGTCAGGCATTGGCGAGGCCGTGGCACTCCGGTTCGCGGAAGAAGGGGCAAATGTTGTAGCGCTAGATCGCAATACGGATGCACTTGCCGAGCTTGCAGATCGCCTAGGCGATCGTTGCGCAGTTGTGATGGGCGATTGCAGGGATTCAGTTATTTGTGATAGCGGTGTCGCACTGGCGCTGGAAAAATTCGGAAAACTTGATTGCGTGATCGCAAATGCGGGCGTTTATGACTGGTACAAGCGCATAGATAGAATGTCCCCAGCCGATCTGGAAGCTGCGTTTGAAGAGATGTTTCGCATTAACGTTCTATCCACCTTGCTGATTGCACGTTCCTCTGCCGAGGCACTGCGGGAATCGGGTGGCTCCTTCATCGTGAGCTGTTCCAATGCCAGCTTCCGGGCCGGCGGCGGGGGGACATTGTACACCGCAAGCAAGTTTGCGTTGCGTGGCGTGGTGTACCAGCTGGCCTATGAATGGGCACCCCATGTTCGGGTGAATGGTGTCGCTCCCGGAGGAACGGTGACCGGTCTTTCGGGGCTTGATGCGCTGGACAGCTCGACGCGGCGGCTGGATGCAGAGGGCAGGACCGTCGAGATGGTCGCGAAGGCATCTCCCCTCGGACGAGCCGCAGCTGCCGAAGATCAAGCTGGATGCTATGTCCTGCTTGCATCGAGGCGTGATGGCAAGAACATCAACGGAACGATCCTGATAAACGATGCTGGGCTCAGCACGATAATGAGATAAGTATGTCGGTAAAAATTCAGATATGCTTGGTAGAAATTCTCTTTAAGGAAACCGCAGTAAAGTGGAAATTTCCTCTGCTGCTGCATTGATGCGTGGCAGCAGCTTGAGCAATCTATCTTCTACCTCGCTCAGTCTTTCATGTTTACATGTGTCAGTGACGGATACTGCCGCGATGACCCGGCCAGTCCGGTCCTGTATCGGTACAGCGAGGCAGCACAGTTCGGGATACATTTCGCCCCGGTCGATCGCCCAGCCCTGATTGCGAACCGCCTCTAACTCTGTTCTCAGACAACCGGGCTGCGAGATGGTATTCTCCGTGAGGGAAACGAAATCCCCCGGGACCAGGTATTCGTCAAGTTGCTCGGGAGAAAGCTGGGCGAGAAGGACCTTCCCGATCGCAGTGCAATAGGCCTCAAGCTCGGTCATCTCGCGCGATGGCGGGCGTGAATACCCAGCCTCGACCCTGACCAGATACCGGACAAGATTGTTCTGGAAAACACCCAGATGTGCAGTGCGGCTGCAATTCCTGGCCAGATTGGCGATGACCGGCCGGGTTGTGCTAGTAAGGATGGCATCGAGATCCGCGCGTGACGAGAGTTCCACACTTGCCAAACCAAGGCCATAGCGACCACGATCCTGCCGCACCAAATATTTCCGCGACAGAAGTAGCCGAACGAGGCGGTGAACCGTCGATATAGGAATTCCCGACTTTTCGGATATTGCCCTCACCGTCAGAGGCGCAGACGAAAGACATTCTAGCAAATCGAGCAATCGCTCGGCAACCGATGTACCGGTTTCGTCCCTCATTCCGGCGCGACCTCTCATTGAGTGAGAATCTATCCCGAAAAGCTTGCCTGTCAAGGGTGGCCGATACAGGCGAAGCAAGGCAATGTGGGATAGGCGGCGGAAGGCTCGCGAACCCATTCAAATCTTGATGGGGCTTCTACCAGTCGTGACGGAAAAAATGAATTCATAGAAAAATTTTGGAAATACAGAATAATCCGGTGAGGTATTAGAAATGGCAATCGAAATTTCTGAAATCACGTCGCTTGGCGATGAGCTCTACGACGCTCTTGTTGCAGGTGCGACGATCCCCAATCTTCGGGACCGTAATCCGCAGATGGATGTCATCGATGCCTATCGGGTTCAGGAGCGCATGATTGCACGGCGTCTAAATGCGGGCGAAAAGATCATCGGCAAGAAAATCGGGGTTACTTCGAAGGTGGTGCAGGAAATGATCGGGGTCTATGAACCCGATTTTGGTCAATTGACCGATGCAATGCTGGTCCCCGATGGGGCAACTGTCGATCTCGCAACTCTCATTCAGCCCAAGGCCGAGGGCGAGATCGCCTTCCGCCTGAAGCGGGATCTGGTCGGGCCAGGGGTGACTGCAGCCGATGTCCTGGAAGCGACCGACTATGTCACCGCCTGTTTCGAGATCGTGGACAGCCGCATCGGCAACTGGGACATCAGAATCCAGGACACGGTTGCCGACAATGCCTCGTGCGGCATCTTCGCGTTAGGCTCGGACCGGGTCGATCCGAGGGACATCGATCTTGCTGGCGTGAAAATGAAGATCGAGCGCAACGGAATTGAAGCTGCCAACGGCGTAGGGGCTGCTGTCCAGGGTTCGCCGCTCAACTCGGTTGCATGGCTTGCCAATACCCTGGGTGATCTCGGCCTGCCTTTCAAGGCAGGCGAGATAATCCTTTCCGGGGCGCTCGGTCCGATGATCGAAATAACCGCCGGTGACGTCTTATTGCTCAGTCTCAGCGACGGGCTGGGAACGTGCCGCCTCACGTTCGAGTAGTCCTATTCATCCCCCCCCCGAAAAGGCGGGCCCATTAGACTATGATGTGATTCCCGGCAGAATCCATTTACAAGAAAGAGGACCAGATGGATAAAATCAAATGCGCAATAATCGGGCCGGGAAATATCGGCACCGATCTTCTCTATAAATTACTGCGTTCCGAGGTTCTAGAACCCGTCTGGATGGTCGGTATCGAGCCTGGTTCCGAAGGTCTTGCACGCGCGAACACTCTTGGCCTCAAGACAACATCGGAGGGTGTTGACGGGCTGGTTCCCCATGTGATCGCTGATAGAGTGCAGATCGCCTTCGATGCGACCTCGGCCTATGTTCATCCCGAGAACAGTCGCAAGCTCAATGAGCTGGGCGTTCTGGTTATCGATCTTACCCCCGCTGCCATCGGCCCGCTATGTGTCCCCCCGGTCAATCTGAAGGACCTTGCCGGTCGCCAGGCCATGAATGTCAATATGGTCACTTGTGCCGGACAGGCAACGATCCCCATGGTTGCTGCCGTCAGCAAGATTCAGAAAGTGGCCTATGCGGAAATCATTGCCACTGTCGCGTCGAAGTCTATTGGGGTGGGCACGCGCAAAAATATCGACGAGTTCACTCGCACCACCTCGGCGGCGGTGGCGAAAGTCGGCGGTGCTGCGCAAGGCAAGGCGATCGTGATCGTGAATCCGGCGGAGCCGCCTCTAATGATGCGCGATACCGTCTATTGCGAAACTGTCGATGAACCCGACCAGGCAGCCATCACTGCTTCGGTGCACGAGATGATCGCCACGGTTCAGGAGTATGTGCCCGGCTACAAATTGAAAAACGGGCCGACCTTCGAAGGTCGCAAGGTATCGATTTTTCTCGAGGTCGAGGGATTAGGTGATTTTCTTCCAAAATACGCTGGCAATCTCGACATAATGACCGCAGCTGGCGCTCGCACCGCCGAGATGTTCGCGCGGGACATATTAGCCGGTCGACTTAAGTTGGAACCAGTTAAGGAGAACGCATGATGACCCTAGGAGAAAAGGTCAAGGGCCGAAAGGTCAAGTTGCACGACATGTGTCTGCGCGATGGTATGCATTCGATGCGCCATCAGATAACTCTGGAACAGATGATCGAGATAGCCTCGGGACTCGACGAAGCGGGAGTGCCGTTGATTCAGGTCACCCATGGCGACGGGCTGGGGGGATCATCTCTCAACTACGGTCGAGGCCTACATTCCGATCGCGAGTATATCATGGCGGTGGCCAAGCATGTGAAAAATGCAGCTATTTCGGTCCTGCATGTCCCCGGCATCGGCACGCTCGATGAGTTGCGCATGGCGGCAGACTGCGGGGCGACCTGCGTTCACGTTGCTTCCCATTGCACCGAAGCGGATGTAACCGAACAGCATATCGGTCTGGGGCGGGAATTGGGCTTGGATACCGTCGGCTTCCTGATGATGGCACACATGACCACACCCGAGCACTTGCTCGAACAGGCGCTGCTGATGGAAGGCTACGGGGCACAGACGATCTACTGCGTGGATTCGGCCGGCTATATGCTGCCGGATGACGTCACCATCCGCATCGCCGGATTGCGCGCGACCTTACAAGATGAGACAGAGATCGGTTTTCATGCCCACCACAACCTTGGAATGGGAGTTGCCAATTCGCTGGCCGCTGTTGCCGCCGGTGCAAGCCGGATTGACGGTTCGGCTGCCGGGCTTGGTGCGGGAGCTGGCAATACGCCGCTGGAACTGATGGCTGCCGTTAGCGAACGACTGGGGATCGAGACTGGTGTCGACTTGTTCAAACTGATGGATGTTGCGGAAGATCGGGTCTTACCGATCATGCCAAAGCCGCCAAGGGCGGATCGGGATTCCATCACGCTAGGCTTTGCCGGGGTTTATTCTACATTCCTGTACAAGGCCAAAGAAGCGGAAAGCAAATACGGCCTCTCTGCTCGCGACATCCTCATGGAACTGGCGCGCAAGAAGATGATCGGTGGTCAGGAAGACATGATCGAGGACACGGCTCTTTCGATGGCAAAGGCACGCGAACTGATCTAGTCTGGAACATGACACCAGGCAGACCGGGCGGCGCTGCAGTTCACCGTCCGGTCCTTCCTTAGCCCTGCACATGCCGTGCCATGTGGGCACATCGGGCGTATCGCTTCAAGGCAAAGGCAGACGCTCACGCATGCTAGACTAGCCTGAGTCAAGCGCGTCGCGCTCGCGCAGGTCCATCCGCGAAATCTTCATGTTCTCATTGCGCGGTATTTCATCGACGATGGACAGGATCGTGGGAATTTCCATTGGCGACAGGCGACTGGAGAGAAACGTCTTGAGCTTCTCGAGATCAAGCTCCTCGCCTTCACGAAGGCTCACAATCGCCTTTGCGGTTTCGCCCCGGTATTCGTCAGGCACTCCGATAACCGCCGCTTCGCGCACAGCGGGATGGCCAAGTATCGCGTTTTCCACGTCGGCGGGATAAATATTGTACCCACCGGCAATTATAATGTCCTTGAGCCTGTCGCTGACGGTGACTAGTCCGTCTTCGCTCATCGAACCCAGATCGCCGCTGCGGAAGAAGCCATCGACAAATGCTTTGCTGGTAGCTTCCTGATTGCGCCAGTATCCCTTCATCACTTGCGGGCCGCGAAGGCAGATTTCTCCTACCTCACCCGCTGCCGCACGTTGATGCGGATCATCGACCTTGCGAATCTCGACCTCCGTGAACGGCAACGGTACACCCGTATATTCTGCGAGCGTCCGGTCAGACGGTGAATAGACGACGGCAGGGGCAGTTTCGCTCATCCCGTAGAGAGTAGTGATCCAGTGCCCTGTGTTCCGCAGGAACCGGACCTTCAGCTCTGCCGGTACGGGACCGGCACCGCATTGGATGCACTTCACACCGGACCAGTCGATCGGTCGCTCCCGAGCCGCTTCAAGCAAGGCGATGGCCATCGTTGGCGCCATCAGCAGAATGGTGATCTTCCGCTCCTCGATCAGGTCGAGCGTCTTCATCGGATCAAAGCGCGGCAGCGATACAAGCTCTCCCGCCAACTGGACGGTAAAATTCTGGACCGGGCCGATGCCGCCCGCATGAGTCACCGGTGCAGCGGAAAGCATGACCTCCCTGCCGGGCTTCAACTGGGGATACCAACTGACCATCTGGGCAGCATTGGTCAATAAGTTGAAATGGGTGAGTACTGCTGCTTTGGGTGTGCCGGTAGTGCCACCTGTGAACTGCAGCACAGCCGGTTGAGTCGCGGGATCGAAGGTCGCCCGCTCTACCGCCCCATCAGCAGCCAGCAAGTCGGCAATGAGCCATACCTCACCTTGCCCTAACGGTTCGTTTGGGTGGGTCGCCTCGCGCGGGTCCTTCCTGAAGGAACCTACCAGAAAGGAGACTGGCTGCACGATCAATTCGCGAATATGATGCGCCTTTGCCAGTAAACGGGGCTCATCAAGCGTGATGATCGCCTTGAGACCGCTGTCGATACATTGTCCAGCCAGCCGTTCGGCGCTGTATAAGGGATTAAGCCCGACATATACCGCACCGATATTCCACATCGCGAAACAGCTAAGCGTGAACAGGGGGTGAGGCGGCCCCATATACCCGATCCGATCCCCAGGCATAACACCCATCTGCGCTAGGCCCGCGCCAAGGCGAGATGCAAGCAGAGCAACGTCACCGTAAGTGAGCGTCCAATCCTCCAGCGTGAGGCAGGGCCTTTCGGGAAAGGACTGCGCTGCCTCATCAAGCAGCGCAGTCAGCGCACGCGGTTCGGGCGGCGAGAGATCGCGCGCGGTAGAAGGGTAATGCGTTACCCAGACCGGTCTATTCTTGTCGGCTGTCATCAAGCCATCCTCTACACTTTGCTGCTTGTCAGGACTCCCTTCCCCCCATACTCATACGAATGGATACTTTGCAAGGGAACGGTCGAAGCGATGACAATGCGGGCATGGGTAATCAAGCAATACGGCAAGCCGGAGGATCTTGTTCTCGACCGGATCCCGGTTCCATCCTTGCGCGAAGGTGGCGCGGAACCGGTTGATACGCTGGTGAAAATCGAGGCTGTCGGGCTGAATTTTGCAGACGAGATAGCGATTGCAGGCCGCTATCAGGACCGCATCGAGCCTCCGTTTGTGCCTGGTAATGAATTTGCCGGAACCGTGGTTCAAACAAGTGGTAGTTCCCGGTTTCAAATCGGCGATAGAGTGGCGTGCCAAGTTCGCAGCGGGGCATTCGCGGAATATTGCGCGGTTCCCTCGCACCGATTAATGGCCATCGGCGATTTGCCCGCCCCGATCGCTGCCGCGCTCCCTGTTTCCTACACGACAGCTCATGTAGCATTGTTCCAGAAAGCCAATCTGACCGCCGGACAGACAATTCTGATTCATGCCGCCGCAGGTGGGCTTGGCATCGCTGCAACGCAACTGGCCCGCTCCGCCGGGGCTCGTATCATCGCAACGGCAGGATCGGAGGACAAGCGTCGGATAGCACGCGAGAATGGCGCTGAACACGTGATCGATTACCGCCAGCCGGATTGGCACGACGAGGTTAAAGCGTTGGCGCCGCAAGGCGTCGATATTATTCTCGATCCGGTAGGAGGACAAACTTCGGAGCGAAGTTTACGCCTTTTGGGATGGCGGGGGCAGTTGCTCGTGTGTGGCTTTGCCAGTGGCGAGATACCGGCCTTGAAAGCGAACTACATGCTGGTGAAATCGGCCAGTGTGCATGGCGTTTACTGGAGCTTTGACCGCAATCCAGAGGAAATCGCTACAATACAGCAGGATTTGGTTGGCCGGTGTGCTGACGGCAAGATCAGTCCTCTGATCCAGCAGGTCCGCCCGATTAGCGAATTAATAGAGGCGATCAAGGACTTAGGAACGCGAAATACAGTCGGCAAGGTAGTATTGGCATGGTAGAGCTGATCAGCCATGTGGATCGGCTCTTTAGCAGGCTGCTGAAAAATCCCACGGTTTGGCGATGAAGGAGGTGTCGTCGCCATTGTCGTAGGCGATTTCGCCTTCGAGCCATCCATCGTCGCGCAGGTCGGCCCAACCGGTTTCGGTCACCTGGTCGCCCTCATCGGCACCATTCCAGTCGAAGTCGACCCCGCTGGGGGTGAACCCGCCGTCCACCGAGGCGCAGAGCGCCCCGAACGCCATTTCGCCGGTGCCATCGGCGTCGATGCGCAGGAAAGCGGGGCCGCACAGGTCGAGATGGTCGCGCGGCCAGGCTCCGCTGGCCACAATCCGCCATTTGCCAATGAGGGTAGCGCTCACGACCATCACCCTGTCTCCAGCAGCTTGGGAAGTCGGACCAGGTTGTAGGCAGCGATGGTCAATGTGAAGGCGAAGCGTCCCCGGGCCAGCCCCCGGAACCGGGTCTTGCCTTGCCCGGCAGCGTACTTCACCCAGCCGAACACCTCCTCGATCCGTTTGCGGATGCGGATACTTGCGCGATACCCTGGATGGCGTGCCGTGCGACCGTCGATGGCGGAACGCCGGCCGCTCACATTCTGGGCGACGTGCGGGGTAACGCGGCGCTCCCGCAGCTCGTCGACGAAGTCGCTCGTGTCGTATGCCCGGTCGGCCGCCAGCGTGATCCGGCGCGCGTCCGGGCGCTCGACATCGTCGAGCATCGCGACCGCAGTCAGTCGTTCTGCAAAGCCTGCCACCCGCGTCGTCTCGGCATCGACCGCGAGTCCGTTGCGGTTCTCCATCAGGACGTGCCCCATGTAGCACAGCTTGGCGCCTGCCCCCGGGCTCTTGCGATACAGGCGCGCGTCCGGATCGGTGGTCGAGGCATGGGTATCGTTGCTGCGCCTGGTGCCGCGGAAGTCGACTTCGCCGTTTCGCCCACCCGGGCCGTCGGCGGGCGGTTCGTCGGCCCCGGCCTCCGCCTTGGGACGAAAGCTCTTCATGCTGCACCATGCCTCGATCAGCGTACCGTCCACCGAGAAATGCTCGGTCGACAGCAGCCGCTTCACCTGCGGGCGTGCCAGGATCGCCGACAGGAAGCGCGCCGCGATCTCGCCGTCCAGCAAGCGCTCACGGTTCTTCGAAAAGGTCGACGCGTCCCACACCGAATCGTCGATGCCGAGCCCGACGAACCAGCGGAACGACAGGTCGAAGTCGAGCCGCTCCATCATCTGCCGCTCGGAGCGGACGCCGTGGAACATCTGTAACAGCAGCGCCCGCAACAGCTTCTCCGGCCCGATGTCGGCCAGCGCCTCGTTCACCAGCCCACGGATCGCACGAAGCGGATGGCGCGCCGGCACGCGCTGCTCCAGATCGACGTAGGAAAAAAACTTGCCCGATCGTTCGTCCGTCCCGCCCATCCACCGGCCCCGTTCATCGCGTCCTGCCACGATGAATCATCTCACAGTGCAATAGCCAAGCCCTTTTTCAGCAGCCTGTTAAAGCGGTTTTCGACCGCTCTAAAGGGGACTGTCAGGAATTTCGTGGTGGGGTGGCGGTTGAACATCAGGTCGCCATGGCCCGCATGAAGCGTTCACCGAATAACACAGCTACGACAGAAAAGTGATCGGATTCTGCTCAAGTCCCATTCTGGGGAAGAAAATGGAGCTGATATCAATACGATCAAAGAAACGTATTTATGTTTTTTGCCTGTAATACTGTATTCTGTAAGAATACCTTGCGCCTTGCCAATTTGAGGTAACCATCTTTATCTCGCCTGATCAGATCAACTCGGCGAGCCTTGAGCTCCATTTCATCATCCTCAGCTCGATTTCGGTTGTTCAGAATGACAGAATGTACCGTCCACTCGGCGGGATTCTCGGTCTTTTCCACCTCTATGTTGCCCACTAGATGGAAGTGCCTCGTCGGAGGATCTTCGGCCCAAGCAGACGGCTGCTTCGCACGGGCAACTCGAATCTTGAGATATTCGAGATCATCGTCAAAAAATGCCATGCGGCCAAGGCTGAATTTCGTGTTATCCTTCCTATAGCGAGCCTGCACGCCAGGAACCCAGTAATGGATATCATCTGCTAGCAAATTCAGCCATTCATCATATTGTTCGCCATCGAGAAGACGGGCCTCTCGATACAGGAACTGCTGAATCTCGAACAGCAAAACGATTGGAACTTCGGGACTATCGCAAAGTTCGATTTGATCAGGTTGAGTCACGTTCACCTCTAATTGATACTCAGCGGATGGGCACATCGGCCCAATTTTCTGCACCCATCAAGTCTGCCCAACGCTGATAGAATGCGCGCTGGTTTGCCTCGTTGATCTGGCTCTGGTAAACGTTCCCTTTAAGTTCATTATGGTCAATCTTTGAATTTAGCCCCATTCCAACGTGAAGCTTTTGTCGTCGAGTCACGACGCCTGCGTTGACCGAAGTGCAATTTTCGAAGTTCTCTCCGTCATCCATCTCGAAGACACCGGCTGGAGAAAAGGTCAGCATCACTCCGCGCCGATACTCATCCTTCAGTTCCTGCGGGGCATTGGCATTCAGAAACACCCATGTGTGAAGCTCAGTTTCGCTGGGTCCCTTCGGGTTCCAGGTCCGAAAGGTGTTATGCCCTGCCAGAAAGGACAGGTTGGGAAATACGTTGGCCGAACTGAGCGCACCCACCATCCTGCTGCGGATCTTCCCCAGTCTTTCAGCAAACTTGACTTCTTGTTCACGAAGATACTCAATGATCTGCGGCGAGTTGAGGGTTGCAGCGTTACCGATGAAATCCAGTCCGAACTCCCATCCATGGCCGTTGACGTTAGCGTGATAAGAGCGATCAGGGCGCATGGTCGGCTGTTTGCCGAACATAGCGATCAAGGCTGAACTGTGGGTCCAGGGTGCATGGTAGGAATCGCCCACAAAGTTTTCTGCGGGGAACTTCCAATTGCATTTGAGACGGGATTTGATGTTGCCGTCAATAAACTCGATACCTCCTTCGTCATTGTCTAGAATAACATCGAGATACCAGCGGAATTCACCTAGATATTCTTCAAGGGATGGCGCATCGGGATCGAAGCAGGCAAAATTCATACCCTTGTAATTTTCTACACGGGCCCGGTGAAGACCGAGCCGGGCCTTGTCGAAATTGGCATTCCCATCGTAGGATTGTGGTCGGCTCACGCTCTTCAGGCTGCCGTCTAGGCCGTAAGACCACCCATGAAAATTGCAGGTGAACCGGCGGGCGCTACCTACCTCAGCAAAGCACACACGGTTCCCTCGATGAGAACAAGAATTGAGGAAGGTGTGAATGTTGCCGTCTTCCCCGCGGGAGACAATGACCGCATCCTCACCTATCGTGCTTGTCAGGAAATCCCCAACCTCAGGCAATTGAGAATCATGGGCAACGAAGATCCAGCATCTGGCAAAGATTCGTTCCAGTTCGAGCGCATAGATATCCTCCTGCCAGAAAATCCGGCGATCAAGCGCACCGTCGCCTACGCTGACCCAAGCGCTTACTTTAGAACCCAATTCTTCCCGGTCGGCCGTTTCTTTGACTAGTTTTGGCACCCCATTCTCCCGTTCAAGTTGATTGCGCTTCTAATCTCAAGCCGCTGGCAGGATTTCCGCGAACCCCATTCCAGTTACACCGCCCGGCCAAGCCTCGTAGGCCAGCACCTCGCCCGCCCCTGCGGGAAGCGCACCCATCACGGCGAGGTAATGGCGGATTTCCATCCCGCCGTTCCCACCGTCACGCATGATTTCCTGGTCAGTCATCGCCAGAAGCGTCGAAGGATCACCGGACTGGATCGCATCGAGAACCTTCTTATCGAATTGGGGATTGATCCGTCCCATCTCGCCCGTGCCGACCCAATGGCTTATGCCTCCGCTGCCGATCAGCACAATCCGGTCGTCGGTTGACATGGCGGCGACTGCTTCGCGCACCATCTGTCCGAATTCATACGCACGTTGAAGACGAACATACGGCTCAACCCCGCTGGCCATGTAGACGGGAACGGTCTTGACGGATCCGTCTGTCGGTAAGGCAAGCTGGGCCGGCACGCCTATGGCATGATCAACACCAAGATCGCGAGAGACCGCTACGTCGAACCCGCTACCGTGGGCGAAATCCACGAGCATACGAGCGAAATCCGGATCGCTGGCGATCGGTGAGTTCGGAACTCCAGGCAACCTCTCAATCGGGCCATGCAACTCGCCTGTGGCAATGAGAAATTGCGGAAGGCAGCGGGGGCTGAAAAGAATGTAATGGTCCGCTCCGAATATTATCGCCCTTGTCGCCCCCAGCGCCTCCACCTTATCACGTATTTTCTTGTAAGCGCCGAGCAGATAGTCTCGCTCCTTCTTATGCGGATTTATGAACAGCAAGGGATCATGCGGCATTATATAGCCGCTAACAATTTCCGCCATCTGACAACTCTCTTTCGCGGTCCAATTTGCTCAGGCTTGAGAAGGGCAGTGAATTACCCAATCAGCCAGACGAGGCTTCTAAGCGGGATGCAAGATCGGGAACTCGAGCAAGATATTCGGGCATCGACTGTGGCCCACGCACACTGGTCCAGAAACCCATCAAGAGCATCGGATTTATGCCATATTCAAACAGGTCTTCGACATTAAGGCCCACGACCATATTTTGTTCTGGGTCGGTGAGCGCGTATTTGCCTACCGCCTCCTTGGGATTCTGGCAGAACGCCTCCCGGCGGCTACGCGACGTACTCACGTCATAGAGTAACTGCTCGACAGATCCGCAGCTCATCCCACTTACTCTCCTGATATATTCTGTCTCTGGGGAGACTAATGACACCCTTATGAAAATTGAAGGCTTACGTCAATACTCATGCGTATGGTTTATGGCTTGACGTCCCTCGAAGCCCGCTCCAAGTGCCAAACCACAGAGGTGGCCGGGTTATACCAACCTCCTGTGATGCTGACTCACGTAGGGATTGAATTCCCGGGTAAGGAATCCGCAACGCAATGAATGACAAAGCAATGATAAAAGAGCTTCCGACGGACATCGATCCTGTTTGGGCTGGCGATGGTTCGCAACTGCCCGAATGGTTTGTATCCGCGCTGAAAGTGCCGCGGGAAGAGGGCTATGCGGAGATCGATGGCGCCAGGGCGCACTATTTCCGCTGGGGCGACCGTGACAAGCCAAAGGTGTTGATGACGCACGGCCTTCTTGCCCATTCACGTTGCTTTGCCTTCATTGCACCATTTCTTGCCGAAGATTATGACGTGGTGGCGTTCGATCTTGCCGGCATGGGCGACAGCGAAATGCGCGGGCAAGCCGACATCGCAGCAAGAGGGCGTGAGTTCCGCGAGATCGCCGAGGCGCTCGACATGTTCTCTAATGGCCAAAAACCAACGATTGTTGCGCACAGTTTCGGTTCGAGCGCAGCGCTGACAGCTGTGACCCAGTCGCCCGAGGCATTCTCCGGAGTGGTAGTTTGCGATCTTATAATCATGCGGCCCGAGCTCCTCGAAGAATACTGGAAACTCAGTCAGTCAAGCCCTGGATCTGGTGACCCAGATAAGCCTAACAAGCGCTATCCTAGCTATGAAGCGGCGCGCGCGCGATACGTCCTTTCCCCACCCCAGCTGGTCGGGGAGCCGTTCCTTTTGGACTACATGGCGTATCATTCCCTGCGGCGCGAAGGAGACGATTGGACGTGGAAGTTCTCACCCGAAGTCTTCCGGAGAAGTAACAAACCCGGAGAATGGCTCACCATGGGGGAGCGTCTGGTGCAAGCGCCGGGTCGCAAGGCAATTGTGCACGGCGGCAAGAGCCAGCTCTTCACTCGGGAATCCGTCGCCTACGTCCGTGAACTGGGCGGAAACGACATTGTGATGATCGCCATACCGGAAGCACGCCACCATCTGATGCTCGATCAGCCCTTGGCCTTTGTAACAGTGCTTCGGAGCATTCTCTCTATTTGGGAGATGGGGTAATGATTTCCTTGGGGCGTCACCTCAAACTTCCGTCTAAGTAGATAATGCTGCGTTGTAGCAGAGTGAGTTTACTCACAGTACTCGACGCTTGGCGTCAGGGGTTGGATAAGGCGTTGAAGTGATTCACAAAAGCGATTCTTCGTTAGCTGCGAAAGGATCGCCCGATGCAAATCACTATTCTCCAACGCCTTATCCGAAGCGACAGCCAAGCACTTATCGGTGTCGCGGACAAGACATGAAACGCTCGGCTGGCTGGTTGTGCTGATCGTGCGTTTGGGCACGGTGTCGCTGTGGCGGCTGGCGGCGCATGTTGCGAGCGAGGCGGACCTGGCCAGCGTGCGGCGGCGCTTCTATCGCTTCTTCCAGTTCGTGCGGCTCGATGCCGAAATTGGCGCGCGGATCGTGGTCGGGTTTTTGGGACTTGCCGGCAAGCCCTGGACGCTGGCGATCGACCGCACCAACTGGAAACTGGGCAAGACCGAGATCAACATCCTGATGATTTGTGTTGAATGGCGCGGCATCGGCGTGCCGTTGATCTTCACGCTGCTCGGCAAGGCGGGGAGTAAGCATCCGGTGAGAACCGCGGATCAGGCGGCTTCGC
>NZ_JBHLWK010000034.1:0-20629 GCF_042432915.1 Novosphingobium soli | reverse complement strand
CTGCCATCATCTTCTGGTGCAATTGAGTCCGGAGCCTAGTGCGCCAGCAGCACGGCGGGGACGTCGCCGTCGTCGTCGAGGAAGTGCGCGGTCACCCCGCCGAACAGGAACTCGCGCATCCGGCTCTTGCCGTAGGCGCCCATGACCAGCAGTTCGGCATGGGCATCCGCGACGGCACGGGCGAGCGTCTTCTCAGTCGAGTCCTGCCGCTCGTGCTCCTCGAACTCGGCGCCTACGCCGTGGCGTGACAGGTAGCGCAGCGCGTCGGCGGCAGGGAAGCCGCCCTTCTTCTCGGTGACGCAGACCACCCGCACCGACTGGCAGCTCGCCAGCAGCGGCACCGCCGCGCGCAGCGCCGCCGCCGCCTGCTCGCCGCCGTCCCAGGCGACCACCGCGCGCCGCACGGGCAGCGCCAGCACCTCGTCGCCGAGCGCCAGCACGGGCGCGCGCGTGCTCAGCGCCAGATCGCCCGCCAGCCGCCCCTTGCGCGAGACGATCACGAGATCCGCCAGCCGCGCCGCGTAGGCGAGCGCCGTCACCGGTTCCTCCTCCGAGCGCAGGACCTCGAACCCGACGCCGGTGCGGCGCAGCTTGTCCTCGACCATGGCGGCCGCCTGGTCGTCGTCCTCGCGCGCCTTCTCCAGCGCTTCGGACATGACGTAGTTGCCGCCAACCGGATCCATCGCGATGTAGCGGGCAACCGGGGTGTCGACGAGGACGGTGAGGTGACCTCCGGCCCGCCGCGCGATGGCGACCGCCGTGTCGATCCGGATATCGTTGTCCGCCTTGCGGTCGGCATAGACGAGAATCGAGCGCATCGTGTTTCTCCCTCTGACCGGCCGCTTATAGCGCATCGCGCGATAGGCTTCATGACCGGGATCAAACATGCCTCACGCCAAGGCAACGAGCGGGGCCCCGCTGGGTTGCGGGGCTCAGCCCGCATCCTCGATCGTCAGCCGCGCCGCCCGGTCGAACAGGTCGAGGATCACCGGGTCGCGCTCGCGCGTGCGGATCGCCGCCTCGAAGTGGACGTGCGGGCGCGGGCGGGGGAGGATCTCGTGCAGGGTGCCGGCGGCCAGGCAGTCGCGCACCATGGTCTGCGGCAGCACCGCGGCGCCGGTGCCGCTGGCGACGATCTCGATCAAGGTGCGCACGTTGTTGCAGGTGTGCAGCGCGCGAGGCACGATGCCGTGGGCGTCGAGGCCCTCGTGCGTGATGGCGTGGAGCGGCGAGTGGTCGGGCAGCGACCAGACCGGGAGGTCGCCCGCCCGCGCCTGGTCCGTCGTCACCTGCGCGCCGGCGGCCCACACCAGCTCGACCGAGCCGATCGGTGCGGTGCGCATGCCGGGGCTGGCGACCGGACCGGCCAGGAACACGATGTCGCGCGTGCCTGCCAGCAGCTCCTGGAGCAGCGGGGCGGTGAGGTCGATGGCGATCTCCATGGCAACGCCCGGGCGCTCCCGCTCGATGGCCTGGATGAAGGCGGGCAGGCAGGTCGCCGCCGCGATCTCGCCCGCACCGATGCGGACCGACCCGGTCGCCCCGGCGAAGTCGCTCGCCTCCAGCAGCACCTGCTCGAGCCCGTGGTAGAGCGGCCCGCTTGCCTGCACCAGCCGCCGCCCGCGCGCCGAGAGCACCATCCGCCGTCCGTCGCGCTGGAACAGGGGAACCCCCAGTTGCTCCTCGATCTCGCGCACGCGGGCCGAGATCGCGGGCTGCGTGGTGTTCAGCCGCTGCGCCGCGGCGGCGAACGTGCCGAGCCGGTCGATCCACATCAGGGTCTCGAGATGGAACAGGGCGATACGCTTCATGGGCTTTGGCCGATAAGCCTCGTCTATCGGAACCGATAAACAACAATCGCTATTCGTGATGGAAGAACCTGTCTAGCTTCCCCGCCGAACCGGAGGAGGATTTGCCTCGATGAAGAAGATCTATCCCAGCGCCGAAGCCGCGCTCGACGGCGTGCTGCGGGACGGCCTGCTGATCGCCAGCGGCGGCTTCGGCCTTTGCGGCATTCCCGAGCGGCTGCTCGACGCGATCCGCGATTCGGGAGTGAAGGACCTGACCTTCGCCTCGAACAACGCCGGCATCGACAACGAGGGCATCGGCAAGCTGCTGCGGACCAAGCAGGTGAAGAAGATGATCTCGTCCTACGTGGGCGAGAACAAGGAGTTCGAGCGGCAGTTCCTCTCGGGCGAGCTGGAGGTCGAGTTCTGCCCCCAGGGCACCCTGGCCGAGCGCATGCGCGCGGGCGGCGCGGGCATCCCCGGCTTCTACACCAAGACGGGCGTCGGCACCCAGGTGGCCGAGGGCAAGGAAGTGAAGGTCTTCCGCGGCGAGGAATACATCCTGGAGGAAGGCATCTTCGCCGACCTGTCGGTGGTGAAGGCGTGGAAGGCGGACGAGACGGGCAACGTCGTGTTCCGCAAGACCGCGCGCAACTTCAACGTGCCCGCCGCCACCTGCGGCAAGGTCTGCGTGGTGGAAGTGGAGGAGATCGTGCCGGTGGGCAGCCTCGACCCGGACGGCATCCACCTGCCCGGCGTCTTCGTCCAGCGCATCGTGCTGGGTGCGCCCTACGACAAGAAGATCGAGTTCATGACGACGCGCGAAAGGGAGACCGCGTAATGGCCTGGAACCGGAACGAGATGGCTGCCCGTGCGGCCAGGGAGCTTCAGGACGGGTTCTACGTGAACCTTGGCATCGGCATCCCGACGCTCGTCGCCAACTACGTGCCCGAGGACATCACCGTCACCCTGCAGAGCGAGAACGGCATGCTCGGCATCGGACCGTTCCCCTATGCGGACGAGGTCGACCCCGACCTCATCAACGCCGGCAAGCAGACCATCAGCGAACTGCCCCACTCGGCCTACTTCGACAGTGCGACCAGCTTCGGCATGATCCGCGGCGGGCACATCGACCTGACCGTCCTCGGCGCGATGGAAGTGGCCGAGAACGGGGACATCGCCAACTGGATGATCCCGGGCAAGATGATCAAGGGCATGGGCGGCGCCATGGACCTCGTCGCCGGGGTCAAGAAGATCATCGTGGTGATGGAGCACACCTCCAAGAACGGCGATCCCAAGTTCATCCCCGCCTGCACCCTGCCGCTGACCGGGCGCAACGTGGTGGACATGGTCATCACCGATCTCGCGGTGTTCCAGCGGCCGGACCACGAGAGCCCGTTCAGGCTGGTCGAGATGGCACCCGGGGTCACCGCGGAGGAGATCGCGGCCAAGACGACGGCCCACTACCTGAGCTGAGGCGCATGGGGCGCCCATGCCGCGGCGCCCGGGCGGAGGAGACGCGATGACCTACACGCTGATCACGGCCAACCGGAACTATTCGAGCTGGTCGCTGCGCCCCTGGGTGCTGATGAAGGCGCTGGGCATCGCCTTCGAGGACAAGCTCGAGCCGTTCACCCTGCCGGTGAACTACGAGGCCTTCCGCAGCTTCTCGCCCACCGGGCAGGTCCCGGTGCTCATCGACGGCGCGCGCACGGTCTGGGATTCGCTCGGCATCGTGCTCCATCTCTCGGAGCGGCACGAAGGCGTCTGGCCCGGCGAGGCGGCTGCGCGCGCCTTCGCCCAGAGCGCGACTTGCGAGATGCACGCGGGCTTCCCGACCCTGCGCCGCGATTGCACGATGAACGTGGGGGTCCGCGTCCGCCCCCGGCCGCTGAGCGGGCCGCTGGTGCGCGAGGTCTTCCGCCTGCGCGAACTGTTCGAGGAAGGGCTGGACCGTTTCGGCGGCCCGTGGCTGGCCGGCCCGGCCTTTACCGCGATCGATGCGTTCTATGCCCCGGTCGCCTTCCGCATCCGCACGTATGGCCTCGAGGTCGGGAAGGGCCAGGCCTGGGTCGATGCGATGCTCGCCCACCCGGCCATGCAGCAGTGGGAGGAGGAGGCCCTGGCGGAGACCTGGCGCGAGGAAAGCCACGAGGCCGAGCTGGCCCAGGCGGGCGAGATCCTCGCCGACCATCGCCGCGGCGCCTGAGGCGATGCGCGTCCTGCTGACCGGCTCCTCCGGCTGGCTCGGCCGACACCTGGCGCCGCTGCTGGAGGCGGGCGGCCATGCGGTGACCGGGCTCGACGTGGTGCCGGGCGCCGCGACCGCGATCGTCGGCTCGGTCGCCGACCGCGCGCTGGTCGACCAGGTCTTCGCGCATCACGGGATCGAGGCGGTGATCCACGCGGGCGCGCTGCACAAGCCGGACATCGCCCGCTTTCCGCGCCAGGCGTTCGTGGCCGTCAACGTGACCGGCACGCTCAACCTGCTGGAAGCCGCGGCGGCGGCGGGGCACCGGCGCTTCGTCTTCACCTCCACCACCTCGCTGATGGTGCGCGACGACGTGCGGGCGGGGGCCGGCCCGGCGGGCGCCTGGTGGATGGACGAGGACTTCGGCCCGGTCGCGCCGCGCAACGTCTACGGCATCACCAAGCGCACCGGGGAGGAGATGTGCCGCCTCGTCTCGCGCGAAAGCGGGATGGCCGTGGCGATCCTGCGCACCGGCCGCTTCTTCCCCGAGGACGACGACACCCAGGCGGTCCCCTCGGGACCGAACCTCAAGGCCAACGAATTCCTCCATCGCCGGCTGACGGTGGAGGACGCCGCTCGCGCGCACCTGGCCGCGCTGGAGCGGATCGCAGGGTGCGAGACCTTCGTCCTGTCCGCGCCGCCGCCGTTCACGCGCGACGATGCGGCCGCGCTGGCCAAGGACGCGCGAACGGTCATCCGGCGCCGCCTGCCCGAGGCGGAAGCGCTCTATGCCCGCGCCGGCTGGATCCTGCCCGAGCGGATCGAGCGCGTCTACGACCCGGCGAAGGCCGAGCGCCTGCTCGGCTGGCGGGCCCGCACCGACTTCGCGGCGATCCTGGCTGCCTTGCGCGACGGGCGGCCGATGCCCTTCGCGCACGACCCCGGCTGGACGTCGCCGGTGCTGGGCGCGGGTGGCGCAGAGCCTTGCCGGGACACCGGCACCACCGCATAACCTGCGCGCAACTTACTGGGAGATTCTCGAATGGCCGACCTCGCCTCCATCCCGCTCACCCGCATCGACGGCAAGCCCGACACCCTGGCCGCGCATGCCGGCAAGGTCCTGCTGGTAGTCAACGTCGCGTCCAAGTGCGGCCTAACGCCGCAGTACGAAGGGCTCGAAGCGCTGTACAAGGCGCACAAGGACGCCGGTTTCGAAGTGCTGGGCTTCCCCGCCAACGACTTCGGCGCGCAGGAGCCCGGAACGCACGAGGAAATCGCGGAGTTCTGCTCGGTGAACTACGGCGTCTCGTTCCCGCTCTTCGCCAAGGCCGACGTGACGGGGGAGAGCAAGCAGCCGCTCTACGCCGCGCTGACCGAGGCGGTGCCGACCAAGCAGGGCGACGTCGACGGCATGAAGGAACGCTTCCGCGGCTATGGCATGACCCCGAACGAGGATCCCGAGGTGCTCTGGAACTTCGAGAAGTTCCTGATCGGCCGCGACGGCGCGGTCGCCGGCCGCTTCGCCCCGGGCACCGCGCCCGACGATCCGCTGCTGGTCGGCGCGATCGAGGCCGAACTGGCGAAGTGACGCCCCCGGCCCCGGCGGCGTGCCGGGGCCTTCCGCCCCTCGCTCCCTGCCACTGCGGTTAGGGCCTCGGAATCTAGACTCGCAGAGAGGATGGCGGGAATCGCGCCATCCTCCCCCTTGGGGAGGGAAACCATGCGAAGCATGGTGGAGGGGCACGGCCGTTTTGCGTGACCTTGACCGGCAGGAGGTTCTGCTGTGGGCCAACGCGATGGCACGCAAACCGAGGGTGCCCCTCCACCACCCTGCGGGTGGTCCCCCTCCCCGTTCCGGGGAGGATGGCTACGACGGCTTCCGCCCCGTTGCGGACTTTTAGGTTAATGGTTAGCCTTAGGACAATGTTCGCAGGCTGACACGCATGACCACATTCGAAATCTTAATCGGACTAAGCATTATCGTACTTGCAGCTGCGGGATTCACAGTCAGCGTTCGTCGAAACAACAGAGCTATTGAAGCCTTTGAAGACGAAGAATGCAATCAACTTAGACTGTGTTCAGCAGATTGGCGGTTGCCTCATATCAAGAAGAAACTCGCTAAACTCGGCTGGCAACTCATCACGACTGAAAGCCAGTCGAAAGGACATGTGAACGCCTTGTTTGAGCGGACGAGTAATGAGGCTGCACTGCCCATCAGGGAAGTTCTGAAACAGCTCAATCGCACTGGTCACTTAAGTGCGGGTCCGTTGACGCTCAGAAGAGAAGAACGCCATCCACCGTTCTGAGTGGACTTCCGCTCACCAGCCACATCAAACCTCATCGACCCGCTCGGCCTGAGCTTGTCGAAGGCCCTGAGGCGTGGCGCGGGGCACCCGGTGCTTCGACAAGCTCGGCATGAGCGGGACGGGTGGACCGCAGCGCAGCTTTCCACCCATCTCTCTCATGCAGTTCCGGGGTAGGAGCGGCCGTCGGGGCCTGCGAGCCCGTCAGTCGCCGATCAGCACGAACGGCGCCCAGGTGGCCGGGTGCGCCCCGCCGGGCACGGCGGGGTCGCGCAGGACCTCCAGCTGGGCCTGGCGCAGCGCCGCCGGGCGTGACAGCCTGCGGGCGCCCTCCACGGTGCGCAGCGTGAGCCGCGCGGCGACGTCGTCGCGCACCGGCCAGTGCGAGAGCAGCAGCGCGCGCGCGCCCGCCGCGATGAAGGCGCGGGCGAGCCCGGAGTAGGTCGGCGCGTTCTCGCTGTCGCCGGCACTGGTGTCGCAGGCGGAGAGGATCACCCAGTCGGCGTCGAGGCGCAGCTGCGCCACTTCCGAGGCGGTGAGCAGCCCGTCGTCGAGTGGGCTGGGCACTTGCGGCGGCGTCATCACCAGCGCCGGCTCGACGATGCCGCGCAGCGATCCGCCGACGAGGCCGTGGGTCGCAAAGGCGACCACCCGGGCGCCTTCGAGCGGGGTCTGCTTGAGCATCGTCTCGGTCGCCTGCGCTCCGACCAGCAACCGGCTCGCCCCGTCGAAGCGACTGGCCATCGCCTGCAGCTCGCGGGCGGCCTCGGGCAGGTCGCCCAGCTCGCGCAGCGCCGCGGGGCCAAGATCGCCCGACCGGACCCGCCCCGCGGAGCGCATGGCGAGCGTGACCGGCCGGCCGAGCACCGGCGCGCCGATGCCGGCGAAGGTCGCGTGGCCGGTCCGGTCGGGACGGCGGGGAAGCGGCTCCGGGCTGATCATCACGCTCACCGCGCGGTCGCGCAGCAGCCAGGCGGTGCCGCGCAGGGCCTGCGGATCGGCGTCGTCGCCCTCGGGCGGGCGCGTCACCAGCGCCGCGAAGGGCACGGTCGAGAGGCTGCCGGGGGCAAGGATCTGCAGGTCCCGCACCGGCCCCAGCGCGCGCCGGACCGGATCGGGGAACACGAGGCGGTAGAGCTCGAAGGCGGCCTCGCGATCGAACCCGGAGCGGCCCTGGTCGAGCAGGCCGGCCTCGACCGAGGCGCGCAGCCGCTGCTGCAACGCCACCAGGCGGCGTGCCGCGACCGGCGCCTCGCCCCAGACCACCGCGTCGCGCGTGACCAGCTGGGTGACGAGCCCGGTCTCGTCGCTGCCGACGAGGAGCAGGCCCTGGCCGGGCCGCAGCCGGGCGCGGGCGTCGGCGAGCCGGGCCGGCTCCACCGCGGTCAGCGTGCGGTAGCCGGGCACCAGCGCGGCGAGGCGCGCGTCCGCATCGCGCAGCTTGCGGTCGAGCTCGGCGACCTGCCCGTCGAGATCGCGGGTCCTGCCGGCGTCCGCGGCGATCATCGCCTGGTCGCGCGCGCGGCGCAGCTGCCGGGACTGCGCCGCCAGCGCGAGATAGCCGCGGATCGCCTCGCGCGCCTGGGGTCCATAATCGTCCTGGAGCACGGCGAGCGAGGAGAACGCGCTCTGCAGGTCGCCCAGGTTCGCCATCTGCAGCGCATCGAAGCCGTCCGCCGGCGCGCCGCTGCGCAGGGCGATGCGGGCCAGCTGCATGAACGCGGCGCGGAACTCGAAGGCCATGGCGACGACGTCGAGCCGGGCGGTGGCGCGGTCGAGCAGGCGTGTGCGCAGCGGGGCGAGCTCGGAGCGCAGCAGCGCCAGCCCGGCGGCAGGGCGGCCGTGCTCTGCCTCCATGCGGGCCGCAAGCCCCGCGGCGCTGATCCGGCGCCGGTTCCCGGGCGCGGTGCTGCGCATCAGGCCGGCGCGGGCATGGGCGAGGAGCGGGACCGCCTCGGCCTCCCGCCCCGCGTCGAACAGGATCGAGGCGAGATTGTACTCGGCGCCGAGCACCGCGGGGTCCTCGGGCGAGGTGGAGGTGCGGCGCGCGATCGCGAGCGCCTTCTCGCGCAGCGCCAGCGCCTTGGCCGGATCGCCCTCCCAGGTCGCCATGCGGGCCTGCTGGCCGACCATCGTGGCGAGCGCGTTGGCCTGGATGCGGTCGGGGTTGGCCTCGAAGATCGCGACCGCCCGGTCGTAGAGCGGGCCCGCCTCGGTCCGCATGCCGGCGTTGTCGAGCGCGTAGGCGAGCGTGTGGAGCGACATCGCCAGTTGCGGGCTGTCGGGCGGCAGGATCGCGCGGCGCTTCTCCAGCGTCGCGCGCAGGATCGGGATCGCCTGGGCGTACTGGCCCGCCTCCGACAGGATCGCGCCGAGCTGCTGCGCGGTGCTGACCCGCAGCCGGTGGTTCTCGGGCAGGCGCGCTTCGGCCCAGGAGGCGGTCTCGCGGGCGGTGACCACGGCGGTCTCGGCGTCGGAGACGTTGAGCTGCAGCGCGGCCAGGCTGATCCCGTACTCGGCCGGGGCGTCCAGGTCCTCCCCCGTGGCGAGCGCGTGGGCGCGGGCGATCGCCAGCGCCTCGACCACCTTGGGGATCGCCTCGGGCTGCCGCCCCCGCTGGTAGTCCAGCAGCGCGAGGTTGTAGAGCGCCTCGGCGTATTCGGGGCTCTCCCGCCCGGCGAGGCGCACCGCCAGGTCGAGCGCACGGCGGGTATAGCCCTCCGCCTCGTCCAGCTGGCCGAGCGCGCCGAGCTCGGAGCCGATGTGGAGCAGCAGGCCGGCGCGGTCGGGGGTGAGCGGCGCCTTGCGGGCCTCCAGCCCGGCGTCGACCGCGCGGAACAGCGCCAGCGCTTCCGCGTTGCGGGCGAGCGAGGACAGCGCGCGGGCGCGGACGGCGCGGGCATAGAGCAGGTCGATGGGGTCGGTCCGGGGGTCCTGCGCCGCCCGTGCGAGGACCGCGTCGACGTGGCGCAGCGCCGCCTGGGGATCGCCGCGAGTGTCGTAGCCGCGAAGCTCGCGCAGTTCCGCTCCGGCGGCTGTGCTGCCCGGCGCCGCCGCCTCGGCGCCGGGCAGCACAGCCGCCGGCACTGCCCCTCCCCACACGGCCGTCGACAAAGCGATCGCCCACAAGGCCTTGCGCATTCCGATACCTATCCCCGCCGGCGGCCACGTGGCCCGTGACCTGCGCCAAGGTGCGAAGAAGAAACGCTTCTTACGCCCGACGCAACGCACAAGTGCTGTCATGATTGGCCATGCGCCGGGCACGACGGCGACGCGGCGCTCAGTCGTCCCCGGTCGCCACCGGACGCGCGGGATCGGCGATCCATTCGCTCCAGGAGCCCGGATAGAGCCGCCCGGCTGGCAGGCCCGCGATCGCCATGGCCAGCGCGTTGTGGCAAGCGGTCACGCCCGAGCCGCACTGGAGGATCGCGGGCCGGCCCTGCAGCAGGGGCGCGAACGCGGCGGCCAGCGCATCGGCGGCGCGGAAGCGGCCATCGGGGCCCAGGTTGTCGCGGAAGAAGCGGTTGCGCGCGCCGGGGATGTGGCCGGCCACGGGGTCGAGCGGGTTGGGCGCGCCGGCGAAGCGCGCAGGATCGCGCGCGTCGAGCACCTGCCCGGCGCCGCCGTCGATGTTGGCGACGACCTCCGCCGCGGTGACCGGGGCGGGGACCAGCGCGGGGCCCGGCTCGAAGTCGCCCGGCGCGGCGGGCGGGGGCGGTCCGGCTTCCAGCGGAAGCCCCGCCTCGACCCAGGCCTGCCGCCCGCCGTCGAGCACGGCGACCGGTGCGTGGCCCAGCCAGCGCAGCAGCCACCAGGCGCGCGCGGCCCAGGCGCCGCCGCTGGCATCGTAGGCGACGACCTGCCGGCCGTTGCGCAGCCCCTGCGTGCGCAGCCACGCCGCCAGCGCCACGCGGGCGGGAAGCGGGTGGCGGCCGTTGCGCCCGTCCGGCGGGGCGGCGAAGTCATGGTCGAGATGGGCGTAGCGCGCGCCGGGGATGTGCCCCTCCGCGTAGGCGGCGCGGCCGGCGTCGGGATCGGCCAGGTCGAAGCTGCAGTCGAGCACCAGCACCGGCGTGCCCGAGCCGAGCAGGTCCCTGAGCGCGTCGACGCCGATCAGCGTTTCGTAAGTCATCGGTTTCCCCCGCACTGTCGTCCCCCCGGACCGCGGCAGGATAGGCGGGCGGAGCGGGGCTGTCGATGCGGCCCGGCTCAGGCGTCGCTCGCCGCGGCGCACCATGCGCCGAACTGGTGGATGCGCTGCCACAGCAGCGCGCGGGTTCCCGCCATGTTGTGGACGTGCCCCATGCGCGGGCAGACGAAGAGATCGACGCTGCGCGCCGAGGCATAGGCGCGCGGCTCGCCGCGCGGGTCGGGGACGAGGTCGCGCACTCCCATGGCGGCGAGCACGGGGACGGTCACCGCCGCGGCCTCCGCGGCGACGATGCCCGGGGTCAGCGTGGAGCGCGCCGCCCGCTGCGGGGTGCGCCGCGCATACCAGGGCGGGGAGGGCGCCTGGGGGTCGCCGCCGCGGGCGATGCCCTCGTAATGGGCGAGGTCCTGCTCGACCACGGAGGCCGGCACGTCGTCGTAGTGGAAGCCCCAGGCGACGGCTTCCCAAGCCGCATGCCCGCTCGCTCCGCCGGCGTGGGCGGCGGCGTGGGCAGTGGCGAGGGCGGCGGCGTTGAGCGGCTCGCGGCAGTCCTCCAGGCGGGCATCGCGCGGATACCAGGCGACCACCACGGGGGCGCCGCCGGGCGGGGTGGCGGGGTGCGCGTGGACCGCGCTGAACCCGAGCACGCCGATCCCGTCGAAGCTGCCGTGGCGGGCCTGCTGGTAGATCAGCAGCGCACCGCCCAGCGACTGGCCGAGCCCGATCACGCAGGCGCCGCCGACCGGCGGGTAGCCGGGTGCGAGTAGGCCGTTGGCGAGCCGCAGCACGATCTCCTCCTGCGCGGCGTGCGCGGCGGCGGCGAGCACGGCATAGCCGAGGTCCTCCGGGTCGATGCCGCCGGCGCCGTCGCAGCCCAGCCAGTCGAGCGCGGCGAAGATCCAGCCGCGCCCGGCGTGGAAGGCGGCTTGCGCCCCGCTGCCGGCGCCGGGCAGGTTGCAGGTATAGTAGCCGCGCGCGTAGCTGCTGCTGGGCATGGCGACGCAGACCACAGGGCGCTCCGGCAGCGCGGCGGGGTCGGGCAGGACGAGCGTGGCGGAGATCGCGGCGGCGACGCCCAGCCCGACCGCATCGCTGACGTCGATGGTGATCTCGACCTGCCGCACGCCTTCTTCCGATCCTCTCCCGTCGCGGCGGTTGTCGCGCGGATTGACCCCGCTCGGCAATCCCATATCCTCGCCCGGACATGACCGATCGTCCGGAGGATCGGCAGGGAGGGAGCGATGCCCGCAGCGGCCCAGAACGCAAGGCACAGCCTGTCGGAGCTGCTGGCACAGGTGCGCCTCGCGGGCCGGACCTGGTGTTACGGGGATTTCGGCGCGCACGCCGGCTGCGCGGTCGCGGGCGGCGATGCGGTCTTCGTCCACGCAGTGGTCCACGGCCAGATCCGCGTTGCCTGCACCGGCGGGGCGCTGGCCCAGCTCGGGCCGGGAGAGATCGCCTTCGTCCTCTCGGGAGAGGCCCACGCGCTGCGGACCGCGCCCGGCGCCGCGGCGCAGCCGCACGAGACGCTGCGGCAGGAGAACCCGGTCGACGTGCCCCCGGTCCAGGCGTTCGGCGAGGGGCGGGTGGCCGCGCGCGTGCTCAGCGCCCGGCTCGCGGCGTCCTGGCCCGGCGGCGTCGCGCGCGCCTCGCTGCCGTCGCTGCTGGTCCCGCGCGCCGCGCCGCTCGCGCCCGATGGCATGGCGCTGGCGGGCATCGGCGCGGGCGCGGCGGCGCTGCTGACGCGGCTGGCGGAGGCGCTGCTCGTCGCCGGCCTGCGCGCCGATCCGGCCTGCCGGCGCATCCTCTCCAGCGAGAAGCGCGACCCGGTGGACGAAGCGCTGCACCTCATTGCCGCCAGCCCGGCGCACCCCTGGACGGTGGAATCGCTCGCCCGCGCGGTGGGGATGGGGCGCTCCAACTTCGCCGCGCACTTCACCGCCGGCGTCGGCAAGGCGCCGATGGAGGTTGTCGCCGCCCGGCGGATGGAGCATGCGGCGATGCTCCTGCGGCAGGGTCGCATGAAGATCGCCGAGATCGCCGAGCTGGCGGGCTACGGGTCGGAGGCGGCGTTCAGCCGGCGCTTCAGCCGCCACTTCGGGGTGAGTCCCAGCCAGATGCGCGAGGCCACGCGCCTCGCCCGCGCCGAGGCCGCGTCGCCGCCCGCCTTCCGCGCCCTGCTGGCCGGCGCCCGCAGCCGCGCCGCCGCGCGCGAGGGGGCGGCCGGGGGCGACGGTGAGGGCGAGGGCGAGGGCGGGGGCAGCGGCGGGAGCGGGGGCGCGGCCGAACCGGCCCCCCCGCTCCCCCCGGGCCACGTCTTCCTCGCCGGCAGCCGCCGCGACTGACCCGGCGGGCGCTGGACGATCGGTCAAGGCGGATGGAGGCGCGGGGCTTCTCCGGCGCCGGGACCTGCGCGAGCAAGGGGGCCACACGCAGGAAACGGGAGAACACCATGGCCACCGCCGCCCTCGACCGGCCCTCCACCCGGAGTGCCTACACGGTCATCGACGCCGACACGCACCTGACCGAGCCGCACGACATGTGGACCCGCCGCGCACCGGCCTCGATCCGCCACCGGGTGCCGCAGGTGAAGATGCTCAACGGCCAGCGCTGCTGGGTGATCGACGGCGACAAGTCGATCGGCACCGGCGCGCACCCCAACAGCGCGATCCTCAAGGACGGCGGCAAGGTGCGCGTGCTCGACGACTTCCTCAAGCTCCAGTTCGAGGACGTCCACGTCGGCTCCTCCTCGCTCGGGGAGCGGCTGCAGGTAATGGACGAGTGCGGGATCTTCGCGCAGATCGTCTATCCCAACATCCTGGGGTTCGGCGGGCAGGCGGCGGCGAAGGTGGATGCCGACCTCCGGCTCGCGTGCGTCCGGATCTACAACGATGCCGTGGCCGAGATGCAGGCGGACTCCAACGGCCGCTTCTTCCCGATGGCCCTGCTGCCCTGGTGGGACGTGAAGCTCTCTATCGCGGAGACCGAGCGCTGCGCCGCGATGGGCCTGCGCGGCATCAACATCAACTCCGACCCGCACCTCGTCGCGCTCGACGGCGAGACGATCCCGGACCTTGCGCACGAGCACTGGTACCCGCTGTGGGAAGCTTGCGAGGGGCTGGAGATGCCGGTGAACTTCCACATCGGCGCCTCGGAAACCTCGATCGACTGGATGGGGCAGCAGGGCTGGCCCTCGCTGACGCGCGACCTGCGTTCGGGCATCTCGGGCGCGATGCTGTTCTTCAACAACGGCAAGGTGGTGGCGAACCTGATCTACTCGGGGCTTCTCGACCGCTTCCGCAAGCTCAAGTTCGTCTCGGTGGAGAGCGGGATCGGCTGGGTGCCGTTCATGATGGAGGCGCTCGACTACCAGCTCGTCGAGATCGCCGAGGGGCGCAGCTTCGAGAAGAAGCCGAGCGAGTACTTCCAGAGCAACTTCTACGCCTGCTTCTGGTTCGAGACCGGCCAGAACGCCGCCGACATGGTGCGCAAGGTGGGCGTCGACAACGTGCTGTTCGAGACCGACTTCCCGCACCCCACCGGGCTCTACCCGATCGAGAACCTGGAGGGCCGCATGGGCGACCTGACGCACGCGGAGAAGGCCAAGGTCCTCGGCGGCAACGCGGCGAAGCTCTACCGCATCCCGGTGTGAGGCGCGGGTCGGGCATCGGCGCCTCGGGATGCCGGGCCGGTCATGGCGTGGAGACCCTCGCGCCTTGCCGCGGGGCCTTCGACAGGCTCAGGCTGAGCGGGGTGGAGAGGGGGCTGGCAGGGGCGGGCTGGCTGCGCCTCGCATCTCCTTGCCCATTCGCCCGCAGCTCCACATCCCCGCTCCCTCCACCAAACCCGCTCATGCTGAGCTTGTCGAAGCATGAGGACTCTCGCGAGGAAGCCTTCGTAGCGACCTCAGCCCCCTACCCCCACGTCGCCCGGGCGGATTCTGCCGGCCGGCGTGTGCAGCCGCTTCCGCTTGCGCGCGCCGCGGGTAAGCCTGAGGGCCAGACGATCCCCGGGAGAGACCGCGAATGACTTACAGAGTTGCCATCGTCACCGGCGCCGCGGCCGGCATCGGCGCCGCCTGCTCGAAGCGCCTGGCGCAGGACGGCATCGCCGTGGGCGTGCTCGACCTCGACGAGGCGCGCTGCGCGGACACGGTGCAGGCGATCAAGGATGCCGGCGGCACCGCGCTGGCGCTGGGCTGCGACGTGTCGAACCGCGCGCAGGCCGCCGTCGCCGTCGCGAAGTGCCGCGACGCGCTGGGCCCGATCTCGATCCTGGTGAACAACGCCGGCGTGACCGACTTCACCCCGTTCGAGGAGCTGACCGACGAGCGCTGGGACATGGTCTACGCGATCAACGTGCGCGGGCCGATGATCTTGAGCCAGCTGGTGCTCAAGGACATGAAGGACGCGGGCTGGGGCCGCATCGTCAACATCTCGTCCTCCTCGGCGCAGACGGGCGCGATCAACATGATCTGCTATTCCTCGTCGAAGGGCGCGGTGGTGACCATGACGCGCTCGATGGCGCAGGAGTTCGGGCCCTACGGCATCACCGTCAACAACATCCCGCCCGGCTCGGTCATGGGCACGATCATGTCGGAGGCGAACCGCGAGCGCTTCCAGATCCCGACCGAGGTGCTGCTCCAGACGGTGCCGGTGCGCCGCCTCGGCGAGCCCGACGACATCGCCAACGCCTGCGCCTGGCTGTGCCACGAGGCTTCGGGCTACGTCACCGGCCAGACCATCGGCGTCAACGGCGGGCGCGTGGTGACCTGACCCGCAAACAGAAAAGGGCCGGCAGCCTGCGCTGCCGGCCCTTTTCGAACTTGGCGCAAAGCCCGCGAGGGCTTCGCGTCAGGCGTTTTCAGCCTTCTCGGCCTTCTCGGCCTTGTCCGCCTGGTAGCGCTCGATCGCCTCGACCACAATGCGGCGCGCGTCCTCGGCGCCGCCCCAGGTCCCGACGCGCACCCACTTCTCCTTCTCGAGATCCTTGTAGTGGGTGAAGAAGTGCTCGACCTGCTTGAAGACGATCTCGGGAAGGTCGTCCTTCTCGTTCACGTTCGAGTAGTACGGGAAGGTCGAATCCACCGGCACGCACAGCAGCTTCTCGTCGCCGCCATGCTCGTCCTCGAGGTTGAGCACCGCGATCGGGCGCGCGCGCACGACGCAGCCCGGGATGAAGGGCGAGCGCGCGACGACCAGCGCGTCGAGCGGGTCGCCGTCGGGCGAGAGGGTGTGCGGCACGAAGCCGTAGTTGGCGGGATAGCGCATCGGCGTGTGCAGGATGCGGTCCACGAAGAGCGCGCCCGAAGCCTTGTCGAACTCGTACTTCACCGGCTCGCCGCCCACCGGAACTTCGATGACGACGTTGAGGCTTTCCGGCGGATTGTCGCCAACGGGGATCATGTCGATGCGCATAATGGTCCTTCTTTACTGGCGCTGCCAAGTCGTGCCCTGCGATCACGATGAGCGGGGACTTAGCCTTGGCCTTATTGCGTCGCAACAATCAATTCGGATCGCCACAAATTCATCGCGCTAGGCGCTGCCGGACGCGCGGCGGGCCCGTCCGCGACGGGACGCCGCCGCGCGGCGGTCACTTGCCGCGCGGCGCCAGCAGGCGGTCGAGCCCGCCGGTCTTGCCGGGCGTGGCGCTTTCCAGCCAGGGATGGCGCAGGCCGCCGTGATAGTCGATCGAGACCGTCTGGTAGCGTTCGCCGCGCTTGACCAGCAGGCTGATCGGCGCCTTGGCCGACTTGGCGGCGGTGATCGCATCCTTCATCACGTCGTCGGCGTAGGCGCGCCCGTTCACCGCGACCATCTTGGTCCCGTTCACCACGCCCGCGTCGTAGGCGGGGCCGTCCCACAAGGTGGAGATGACATCGCCATCCTTGTTGAGCGTCATGCCCAGCGAGTAGGTGAGGTCCAGCGTCTTGCGCGCATCCGCGATGCCCTTCTCGTAGACGTTGGGCTCTTCCTTCCACACCAGCTTGTAGCCGGCCATGGCGATGCCCTTGAGCGGCGCCGGCTGGTTGGTGGCGTAGATCCGGGTGCGCAGGAAGGTGGCCCAATCGTAGGCGTAGATGCCGTTGAGCGTGCGCACGACCTCGTCGAAGTCGTAGGTCACCTCGCCCCAGTCGCCGTCGCGCACGCCGAAGAAGGCCCGGGCGAAATCGTCCAGGCCCTGGGCGCCGCGGGTGCCCTCGCGGATGATCTGGTCCGCTTCGAGCCAGGTCAGCGCACCTTCCACGTAGTAGTCCTCACCGCGGGTGAGCGAGGAGTAGGGCAGCGGGCGGCGCAGGTTGAGCTGCGGCGCGTTCACGGTGTCCTCGACCGAGCGCCAGCCGCGGCCCGGCGTGCCTTCGGCGTACTTGCCCGCCGCGGTGGCGAACATCGCCATCACCATGTCGCGCGACTGCACGCCCGAGCGGGCCGCCAGCACGTAGCCCCAGAACTGGGTCTGCCCTTCGTAGACCCACAATAGCGTGTTCTGCATCGGCTGCTGGTAGTCGGGCGTCCACAGGTCGGCGGGGCGGCGGAACTTGCCGTTCCAGCTATGGACGAACTCGTGCGGGACGACGTTGCGATCCCAGTCCATGTCGTCCCAGTCGGTCCAGGCCTTGGGCTCCATCTGGTTCTCGCTCGAGCGGTGGTGCTCCAGCCCGATGCCGCCCATGCGGTCGGTCAGCGCCAGCAGAAAGTCGTAGTGGTCGAAGTGCCGCGCGCCGAAGGTGGCGAGCGATTCGGTGACCAGCCGGCGGTAGCTCTGCAGGTTCTCCGGCTTGATCGCGAGCAGGTCCGGTTCGTCGGCCACCACGTCCATGAACACGCCCTGGCCCAGATCCCAGCGCTGCGCGTGGACGCCGGCGAAGATCGGCGAATCGACCAGGCGCTCGTAGTCGGTCGCGGTCCAGGTGAGCGTGTCGCCCGAGCGCGCCAGGCCGTCGAGCGCGGTGTACACGGTCCAGCCCTTCGGGAAGGTCACGGTCGGCTTCACGGTGATGCCGCGGGTGTAGTAGCCCGCCGGGTAGAGGCTCATCTTCTCCCACTGGAGGTTGAGCATCTCCTGCGTCATCGTGACGCGGCCTTCGCTGCTCTGCAGCGGCGAGGTGTGGACGAACCGGGCGGTGACCTGCTTGGTCCCCTCCGGCAGCGCCAGGCGGAAGGCGTTGACCGCCACGGTGTCGCGCACCCAGGCGATCTCCTTGCCGTCGGCGAAGAAGTGGATGTCCGCCAGCAGCGCGTAGGGCCCGGTCTCCGAGTGGTTGCCCGGCAGCCAGCCCGGCTGCAGCAGGATCAGCTCGCGCGTCCCGGCCGCCACCGGGAAGCTCTGCGTCACGCGGTAGACGCCGCGGGCGATGTCGCTGGCGTCGATCTTGAGCGCCACGGTGCCGGCATAAGGCACGTCCTGCGCCACGGGCACCGCGGGCGGCAGCGGCGGCGCCATCGGCGTGGTCCGCGCCGGGTCCTGCGCCAGGGCAGAAGTGGACAGGAGAAGGGAGGCTAGGAGGGTCGCACCCGGGATCGTCTTTGTCATTGGCGGTTTCTTTGCGCCTGGAAACGCGTTTGGCAACCTCTGACACATTCCAGCCCGAGCCGTCTCGCCGCGCGCGGACGGCGCCAGGTCGGGTGGCTGTGGCCCGCGCTTGTGGAGACACGCCCAATCGCGCTAAGCGCGCGCGTCATGAACACCACACCACAGGCCATCCGCGGAACCCAGGACATCTTCGGCGCCGAAGCCGAGGCTTTCGCGCATGTCGTCGAGACGTTCGAGCGGGTCCGCCGCCTCTATCGCTTCCGCCGGGTCGAGATGCCGGTCTTCGAGAAGACCGCGGTGTTCTCGCGCTCGCTGGGCGAGACCACCGACGTCGTCTCCAAGGAGATGTACTCGTTCGAGGATCGCGGCGGCGAATCGCTGACCCTGCGGCCCGAGTTCACCGCCGGCATCGCCCGTGCCTACCTGACCGACGGTTGGAAGCAGTACGCGCCGCTCAAGGTCGCGACCCACGGCCCGCTGTTCCGCTACGAGCGGCCGCAGAAGGGACGCTACCGCCAGTTCCACCAGATCGACGCGGAAGTGATCGGCGCCGCCGAGCCGCTCGCCGACGTCGAGCTGCTGGTGATGGCCGACCAGCTGCTCAAGGAGCTGGGCATCGCGCAAGGCGTCACGCTCCAGCTCAACACGCTGGGTGACGCCGACAGCCGCGAGGCCTGGCGCGCCGCGCTGGTCGAGTATTTCCGCGACCACCGCGCCTCGCTTTCGGAGGATTCGCAGGACCGGCTGGAGCGCAATCCGCTGCGCATCCTCGATTCCAAGGACCCGCGCGACAAGCCCTTCACCGCCGATGCCCCCCGGATCGACGATTTCCTCTCGGGCGCGGCGCAGGACTTCTTCGGCGCGGTGACGCAAGGGCTGGCGGCGGCGGCGGTCGACTTCGTCCGCGCCCCGGCGCTCGTGCGCGGGCTGGACTACTACCGCCACACCGCCTTCGAATTCGTGACGGACCGGCTCGGTGCGCAGGGGACCGTGCTCGGCGGCGGGCGCTACGACGGGCTGATGGTCGCGCTCGGCGGGCCCGAGACCCCGGCGGTCGGCTGGGCGGCGGGGATCGAGCGGCTGGCGATGCTGGTGGCGGACGCCGGCGGTGCCGCGGAAGCCCCGCTCACCGCGATCCTCGCGGTCGAGGACGACGGGGCGCTGGGCTTCGCGGTCCGGGTCCTGACCGCGCTGCGCCACCAGGGCATCGACGCCGAGATGATCGCCACCGGATCGCCGCGCAAGCGCTTCGACAAGGCTGTGAAGCTCGGCGCCCGGGTGCTGGTCTCGTTCGGCATGAAGGACGGCGCTCCCACCGCCAACCTGCGCGCGGGCGAGACGACGGCGGAACGGCTCGCGGTCGAGCAGGTCCTGGTGACGATCCAGCCGTGATCGCCCGATCGCCACAGTTTCGCCGGGGGCTCCGACAGGCTCGGCCTGAGCGGGGTTGGTGTCCGGCTGCGATGGACGGCGGGCAGATGTCTTCTGTTCCCGCCCGGGCTGAGCGCCTTGCAGCCCCGGAAGGCCCCCGCTGATGGCGATCTCCGACGCGCGCCTGGCGCAGATGGCTGCGCGCCTCGCCGAGCTGGAAGCGCGCCTGGCCTCGGGCACGCTGGAGGGGGACGCCTTCGTCGCCGCCAGCCGTGACTATGCCGAGCTCGAGCCGGTCGCGCGCGTGGCCGCCGACGTCGCGGCGATGCGCGGGGAGCTCGAATCGCTCCAGGCTCTGGAGGACCCCGATCCGGACATGCGCGCGCTGGCGGCGGAGGAAGCGGCCCGCCTCAAGGCCGAGCTGCCCGGCGCCGAGCGCCGCCTCGCCATCGCCATGCTCCCGCGCGACGCGGCCGACGTGCGGCCGGCGATGCTGGAAATCCGCGCCGGCACCGGCGGCGACGAGGCCGCGCTGTTCGCCGCCGACCTCTACCGCATGTACGAGCGCTATGCCGCCGAGCAGGGCTGGCGGGTGGAGATGGTCAGCGCCAACGCCAGCGAGATCGGCGGCTTCAAGGAAGTGGTCGCCAACGTCTCGGGCTCGGGCGTGTTCGCCAAGCTCAAGTTCGAGAGCGGCGTCCACCGCGTCCAGCGCGTGCCGGTGACCGAGAGCGGCGGGCGCATCCACACCTCCGCGGCGACCGTCGCGGTGCTGCCCGAGCCGAGCGAGGTGGACGTGCAGATCGAGGACAAGGACCTCAAGATCGACATCTACCGCGCGTCCGGTGCGGGCGGGCAGCACGTCAACACCACCGATTCGGCGGTGCGCATCACCCACCTGCCGACCAACCTGGTGGTCACCTGCCAGGACGAGCGCAGCCAGCACAAGAACAAGGCCAAGGCGATGCAGGTCCTGCGCGCGCGGCTCTACGAGAAGATGCGCGACGAGGCCCAGGGCGCCGAGGCCGAAGCGCGCAAGGCGATGGTCGGCTCGGGCGATCGCTCCGAGCGCATCCGCACCTACAACTTCCCGCAGGGGCGGGTGACCGACCACCGCATCAACCTGACGCTGCATCGCCTGCCCGAAGTGCTCGAAGGGCCCGGACTGGCCGAACTGGTCGACGCGCTGATCGCCGAAGACGAGGCCAAGCGCCTGGCGGCGATGGACGGCTGAGGAGGTGGTCCCCAGGCCCGCTTGTCGCCGGCCAAAGAAGGCTGCAAGCAGCATAAATTA
>NZ_JBHLWK010000033.1:0-1370 GCF_042432915.1 Novosphingobium soli | reverse complement strand
TGATTCATGTGTGGACGACCCCCGTTGGGCAAGATCGATTTTAGCGAATGATACTTTCCCTGGTCAGGTTCATTCATGTGTCCGGCCTGTTCGCGCGGCGCGAGAGGCCGCTGGCCATGATGGTGTCGGTGGATCGGATCCTCATCACTGTGTCGCGCTCGGGGCGCGGTGAATCAGGCAGGTTGTTCCGATCCCCGGCTTGACCGGGTTGGCATCATTCGTTTCGTTCTCTCCTGCCCAAACTTGTTCCGTGCGGCTTCAGGCGATGGCCGGAGCCGCGCGGTAACCCTCCTCTCGCGTCATGACCGCCCAGGCGATCCTCGCCATCTTGTTGGCCACGGCGACACTCACCAATCTCGCCGGCTTGCGCTCCAGCAGCCGATCGGCCCAGATGCTAACGGTTGTCGTCTTGCGGCGCGTGTAGCGTAAGACGGCGGTGGCGCCGACAACGAGGAGATGGCGCAGATAGCGATCGCCCATCTTCGATATCCCACCCATGCGCTCTTTGCCGCCCGAGGAGTGTTGTTTGGGTACGAGCCCGAGCCATGCGGCGAATTGCCGACCCGAACGAAAGACGCGGGCGTCGCCGACGGTTGCCGCGAGCGCGGTAGCGGTGATGAACCCGATCCCAGGGATCGTCTCCAGCCTACGGGAAGCAATGGTGGCGCGATGCCATCTCATCAACTCGATTTCGATCGCGCGGATCTGCTGGCTCAGTCCCTCGATCATGTCGGCGATCAGCAGCAAGGTCTGACGTGCAAGGTCCGGTATCGGCGCCGTGCCACTTGCAAGCGCTTCGACCAGTTCGCGAACATGCGCACGCCCCTTGGGCGCGATGACGCCATACTCCGCCAGGTGCGCGCGCATCGCGCTGACTTGCGCGGTCCGCTGACGGACCAGCAGTTGGCGGGCACGATGCAGCATCAACACGCTTTGCGCGTCGGCGGATTTGATCGGTACGAACCGCATCGTCGGTCGCGTTACCGCCTCGCAAATTGCCTCGGCATCGGCTGCGTCATTCTTGTTCCGCTTCACATACGCCTTCACATAGGCTGGCGGCATCAGCCTTACCTCGTGACCAAATGCCTGGAGTTGACGCGCCCAATGATGCGCCGTCGCGCACGCCTCGATGCCGATCAGGCATGGCTGCAGCTCGCCGAGCAGCGTGAGCAGCTGGTCCCGCTTGACCTTGCGCCGTAGCACCACCTTACCTTCGCAGTTTACGCCATGGACCTGAAAAACGTTTTTCGCGATATCCAGTCCGATCGTGGTAATCTCCATGTGGGCGGTTCCTTCCTACTGATGGTCGATGACAGCACCATCATGGCACGACTCGATGCCGTTTGGGTGGGGGCCGTCCACCTCATCAC
>NZ_JBHLWK010000032.1:399-505 GCF_042432915.1 Novosphingobium soli | reverse complement strand
CACCTGTATGGCACCTGAATAAACTAGTACATCTCTCTTGCAAAAATTTAACTACCGTTTGAAACTCATTTACAAGCTTCTTATCATGAACATGAGAATGTTGTTT
>NZ_JBHLWK010000032.1:0-176 GCF_042432915.1 Novosphingobium soli | reverse complement strand
AGGAGAAAGTTTTGCTTCTTGGAACCAGTTTGCACTCTCTTTCAACCATGTTGGAATATCAGTTCCCCCTAATTGTCCGAGATCTGAACTATAAATCACATTATTAACTTTAGATAATACAGAAAACATGTCTTCTTTTGTTTGATATCCTAGATAAAAAGTTAAAGCGCATTGCT
>NZ_JBHLWK010000031.1:363-518 GCF_042432915.1 Novosphingobium soli | reverse complement strand
TCCTTTTCAATAAAGCCACCCAAGGCACCAGCCTTAACATCAGCAAAGTCTTTTAATGCTTTAATGCGATAAAGGGTATGATTATTAATTACACGCGTTTCATTTGTGAGTGCAAACTTCTTTTGCATGAGCACAATTCCTTTATAGAGATTTAA
>NZ_JBHLWK010000031.1:0-142 GCF_042432915.1 Novosphingobium soli | reverse complement strand
GCTATGAATATATGAAGAACCAGAGATAAGAGCATCACAAATAACGGCATCATCAAAAACACGTGATTCATCACAAATGTAAGCAGAGCCACTTATTTTTGCATTGCCTCCGACATGAGCATCATCACAAATGACAGCATTA
>NZ_JBHLWK010000030.1:0-7164 GCF_042432915.1 Novosphingobium soli | reverse complement strand
GCATTGCACGCCATTGCGCTCTATTTTGGCGTCCGACACCGCTCATCCCGAGCGTGTCGAAGGATAACGGCTTGTCGCAGCACCCGGGCCCCGCCGAAGGAGCGCCGCATGACGCAGACCCCACCCACCGTAGCAGAGGCGATCCGCGATGCCGCCCTGCGCCTCGCGGAGACCAGCGACACCGCGCGGCTCGATGCCGAAGTGCTGATGGCCCATGCGCGGGGCGTCACCCGCTCCGAGCTGCTGCTGCGCCACATGCGCGATCCGGCGCCCAAGGGGTTCGCGGCGCTGGTCGCCCGCCGCGCCGCCAGCGAGCCGGTCGCGTACATCACCGGCACCCAGGAGTTCTTCGGGCTGCCCTTCGCCGTCGGCCCCGGGGTGCTGATCCCGCGCGGCGATTCGGAGACGCTGGTGGAGGCCGCGCTCGCCGCCGCGCCGCAGGCGCGCCGCGTGCTCGATTGCGGCACCGGCTCTGGGGCGCTCCTGCTGGCGGTGCTGGCGAACCGTCCACAGGCGCAAGGCCTGGGGATCGACCGCTCGCCCGCCGCTCTCGCCATGGCCGCCGCCAACGCGCGGGCGCTGGGCCTCGACGCACGCGCCGCGATGCGGCTCGCCGACTGGCACGCGCCGGGCTGGAGCGCGGGCCTCGGGCGCTTCGACCTCGTCCTCGCGAACCCGCCCTACGTCGAGGATGCGGCCGAGCTGGCACCCTCGGTGCGGGCCTACGAGCCCGCCGGTGCGCTGTTCTCCGGGCCCGAAGGGCTGGACGACTACCGCGTGCTGGTGCCGCAGATCGCGGGCCTGCTGGAGCCGGGCGGCACCGCGCTGGTCGAGATCGGCCATCGACAGGCCGGGGCGGTCTGCGCCATCGGCGCCGCGGCCGGGCTCTCCTGCGTGGTCCACCGCGACCTGGGCGGGCGTGATCGGGTCGTCGCGTTTTCGGTGACAAACGAATTGGCGGCGTAAGTTTCCTCTTGGAATTGTGCCGTACAATGCCTATTGATGTCGGCGAACCGGCCGGTGGACGAAGACTTCCCACACCCGGTTCGCCTCCAGCATTTGCAAGCGGTCGTGGCATGGTGGCCCCGGCAACGCAGATGTGGAAAGTCGCGGCAGCCGGGGGGCCGTCCGCGATCACGCTACGCACGGCATGCCGAGTTCTGGAGAACCGGCGAACGCCTGGGGTTTTGAGGAAAGTCATCCCTTGAATAACAATCGTGGTAATAACCGTAGGCGTGGCCGCGGCAACAACCGTCAGCAGGGCGGCCAGCAAACCAACCGGATCGACAGCAGGGCGCGCGGCAACGCACCCCAGCTGCTCGAGAAGTACAAGAAGCTGGCGCACGACGCCCATCTCAACGGCGACCGGGTGACCGAGGAGTACTATCTCCAGTTCGCCGACCACTACTTCCGCGTGATCGCCGACCAGAAGCAGCGGCAGGAGGAATCCCGCCAGCCGCGCCGCGACGATCATCGCCAGCCCGATTACGGCGACGACTTCGCCTCGGACTACGATCCCTACGGCGAGGCGCCGGTCGAGCGCGCGCCGCGTCCCGAGCGCGAGTTCCGCCAGGAACGCGAACCGCGCAGCGCCCCCGAGCCGGTCGCGGACGAGGCCCAGGCGGCGCCGGAGCAGCCGGCCGAAGTGCTGGGCGAGGGCGAGCGCAGCGTCTATGAGCCGGCGGAAAATCCGTTCGTGCGCGACAGCCGCGCCAGCCGCGGGCTGAAGCAGCGCAAGCCGCGCCGCGGCCCGCGCGACGAGGACGCCGGCGAGGACCAGGCCGCGGCTTCCGCCGATGCCGCCGCCGCCGAGGCGCCAGCCGGCGATTTCGACGCCGCCGCGCTGCCGCCTTCGATCTCCGCCAAGCCCGGCCGCAAGCGCGCCGAAAAGCCGGTGGATGCCTCGGTCGACGACGCCGAAGGCGCCACCGCCGAGGAGAAGCCCCGTCGCCGCCGCACGCGCAAGCCCGCTGCCGACGAGCCCACCCCCGAAGCCGTGAACGGCTGATAACGACAGTTCTCCCGGCGGGGCGCGAGTTCGCTTGCGTCCCGCCGGGCGGGGCTTACAAGCCCTGGGCGATGCAGTCCGACCGGCACGCTTCGCGTTTCCCCTCCATCCTCATCCGGGCCGCCCTGCCGCCGCGTCCCGGGCAACGGGCCGTCGCCGCGATCGCCGCGGGTGCGGCCGCGGCCTGCGGGTTCCAGCCGCTCGCGCTCTGGCCGCTGTCGCTGCTCGCGGTCGCCTGGCTGCTGGAGCTGCTGGTCCGGGCCCGCACCGGGCGGCAGGCCTTCCTCCTGGGCTGGTGCTTCGGCCTGGGGCACTTCACCCTCGGCAACAACTGGATCGCGACCGCTTTCACCTACCAGGCGCAGATGCCCGCGTGGCTGGGCATGATCGCGGTGGTGCTGCTCGCGCTCTATCTCGCCGTCTTCCCCGGCCTGGCGACGCTGGCGGCCTGGTTGCTGGCGCGCCCCGCGGGCGGGCCCCGCACCGTCCGCCGCTTCGGCGGCCTGCTCCTCGCCTTCGCGGCGGCCTGGATCGTCTCCGAGTGGATGCGGGCCTGGGTCTTCACCGGGTTCGCCTGGAACCCGCTGGGCGTCGCGCTGCTCGGAGGCTACCTGCACCCGGGGCCGGCGGCGCTGGCGCCCTGGATCGGCACCTACGGGCTTTCGGGCGTGCTGGTCCTCGCGGCAGGGCTGGCGGGCCTCTGCGCTCGGTGGGCGGCGGAGCGCTCGGGTGGCGCCCGGGTGCTGCGCTGGCTTCCGGCGCTGGCCGTCGCGACGGCGCTGGCGGCGGCGATGGCCGCGCCGCCCCCGCCCGAACGCGAGGGCGCGGTCCCCTTCACCCTCGTCCAGCCCGACATTCGGCAGGAGCGGATCGACGATCCGCGCAACTACGAGCCCAACTTCCTGACTCTGGCGAGCCTGTCGCTGCCACGGCGGCCGGGCGACCGGCGGATGGTGTTCTGGCCCGAATCGGGCCTCGGCGACTTCCTGCGCGATGGCTACCCGCCCTATCTCTACCGCATCTACACGTATGCCGGGGACCCGGTGGCCGCGCGCCGCCGGATCGGCCGCGTGATCGGCCCCTACGGCGTCCTGCTCACCGGCGCCGTGGACCTAGTGATGGAGAACGGCGACGACGTGGCCGCGCGCAACTCGGTAACCGCCATCGACGGCGGCGGCGCGATCCTGGCGGGTTATTCCAAGGCGCACCTCGTCCCTTATGGCGAGTACCTGCCGCTGCGCTGGCTGCTCGAGCCGCTAGGCGCCAGCCGGCTGGTGGCCGGCGCGCTCGACTTCTGGCCGGGACCGGGGCCGCGCACCATCGATTTCGGCCGCTACGGCGAAGCGGGTATCCAGATCTGCTACGAGATCGTCTTCAGCGGGGAGGTGGTCGATCCCGGCAACCGGCCGGACTACATCTTCAACCCCTCCAACGACGGCTGGTTCGGTGCCTGGGGCCCGCCGCAGCACCTGGCGCAGGCGCGGCTCCGCGCGATCGAGGAAGGGCTGCCCGTGCTGCGCGCCACGACCACCGGGATCAGCGCCGTGATCGACGCCGGCGGCGTGGTGCGCGCCTTCGTGCCGCGCCACCGGCAGGGGCGGCTCGACGGGCTGATCCCGCCCCCGCACGAGCCGACGCTCTTCGCCGGCTTCGGCAACGCGCTGCCGCTGGCACTGGCCGCGCTGCTGGCGATCGCGGCCGTTTGCGTGGTTGCACTGGATCGCCGGCGGGTCTAGACCCGCGACATAAAGCTTTCTTTATATCGCTTCGTCTTTGCCAAGGGACCTCATGCGCAGCAACTACGTCTTCACCTCCGAGAGCGTTTCGGAAGGTCATCCCGACAAGGTTTCCGACCAGATTTCCGACGCCATCGTCGATCTCTTCCTGTCCAAGGATCCCGAGGCGCGCGTCGCCTGCGAGACGCTGACCACGACGCAGCTGGTCGTCCTTGCCGGCGAGATCCGCTGCAAGGGCGTCTATGAGGACGGGCAGTGGGCCGAGGGCGCCCTCCAGGAGATCGAGGACACCGTCCGGGCGGTCGTGAAGAAGATCGGCTATTGCCAGGACGGCTTCCACCACGAGACGTTCGAGTTCATCAACCGCCTGCACGGCCAGTCGGCGCAGATCGCCCAGGGTGTCGACGCCAAGGACAACAAGGACGAGGGCGCGGGCGACCAGGGCATCATGTTCGGGTTCGCCTGCGACGAGACGCCCGACCTGATGCCGGCGACGCTCGACTACAGCCACAAGATCCTCCACCGCCTGGCGCAGGACCGCCACGACGAGGTCGTCTCCTTCCTCGAGCCCGACGCCAAGAGCCAGGTCACGCTGCGCTTCGAGGACGGCGTGCCCGTCGCCGCCACCGCGGTGGTCGTCTCCACCCAGCACAAGGCAGGCTACGACACGGGCGAGCAGGAGGCCGAGCTCAAGGCCTATGTCCGCAAGGTCGTGACCGAAGTCCTGCCCGAGGGCTTTGTCACCGACGAGACGGTGTTCCACATCAACCCCACCGGCTCGTTCGAGATCGGCGGGCCCGACGGCGACGCCGGCCTGACCGGCCGCAAGATCATCGTCGACACCTACGGCGGCGCGGCGCCCCACGGCGGCGGTGCGTTCTCGGGCAAGGACCCGACCAAGGTCGATCGCTCGGCCGCCTACGTCACCCGCTACCTCGCCAAGAACGTCGTCGCCGCCGGCCTCGCCAAGCGCTGCACGATCCAGGTCTCCTACGCGATCGGCGTGTCGGAGCCGTTGTCGCTCTACGTCGATACCCATGGCACGGGCACCACGCGCGACGCCGACCTCGAGGCGGCGATCGCCAAGGTCGCGGCGGAGCGGCTGGGCGGCCTGACCCCGCGCGGCATCCGCACCGGGCTCGGCCTCAACAAGCCGATCTATGGCCCCAGCGCCGCCTATGGCCACTTCGGCCGCAAGCCCGAGGGCGACCTGTTCCCCTGGGAGCGCACCGACCTCGTCGACGCGCTGAAGGCCGCGCTGGGCTGATCGCGCTCCCGACCCGACGCCGATCGTCCCCGATCGGCGTCGGGTCCGCCTTCTGCCAGGCCCCCTGCCTGCCTATTGCCAGGCCCCCCTTGCCAAGGCCCCCCCTTGCACGGATCGAAACAGGCGATAGCTTCGCCCGATCACGCCGCGCCGTCCGCGCGCGGACCGCAGGGGACATGGCCATGATCGAAACCGACCGTCGCGGTGCGCTGGGCCTCGCCGCCGTCGTCCCGCTCGCTTCCGCGCTGCCCGCGATGGTGGCGGGCGCCGCGCAGGCGGCCGAGGCCGGCGCCGCCGGCAGCGCCGCCGCCTGGGACCTGACCGAACTCTATCCCGACCTCGCCGCGTGGGAGGCCGCGCGCAAGGCGGTGGTCGCCGCCCTCCCGCGCCTCGCCGCCTACAAGGGCACGCTGGGGCAGGGGCCGGACGCGATGGCCAGGGCGCTGGAGGATATCTCCGCCGTCACCAAGCAGTTCGACCGCGTCTACGTCCACGCCTCGCTGCGCGCCGACGAGGACGTGCGGATCTCCGCCAACCAGGAGCGCAATGCCCAGGTCGACGACCTCCTTGCCGCCCTCGGCGAGGCGACCGCCTGGACCAGCCCGGAAATAATCCAGCTCGGCGCGGACAAGGTCGAGAGCTACATCGCCGCCAACGCGACGCTGAAGCGCCGCTTCGCCTATGCGCTGCGCAAGACGCTGCGCCAGGCCGCGCACACGCTCGACGCGCAGGGCGAGCAGATCCTCGCCGCGGTCAGCGCGCCGCTCGCCGGCCCGCAGGCGATCCGCGAGCAGCTGGTCAGCTCGGACATACCCTGGCCCACGCTGACCCTGTCCGACGGGCGCACCCAGCGGCTCGATTCGCAAGGCTACACGCTCACCCGCGACGCGCCCCGCCGAGAGGACCGCAAGGCGGTGTTCGATGCCTTCTTCGGACAGATGGGCAAGTTCCAGAACGCGCTCGGCAGCGCCATGGCGGCCAAGCTCAAGGGCGACGTCTTCGCGGCGCGGGCGCGGCGCTATCCCAGCTCGCTGGCCGCTGCGCTCTCGCCCGACAACGTGCCCGAAGGCGTCTACCGCACGCTGATTGCGGAGACCAACGCCGGCCTGCCGCAGCTGCACCGCTCGTTCCAGCTGCGCCGCGCGATGCTCGGCCTGCCCGACATCCACTACTACGACATCTATCCGCCGCTGGTCAGCCTCGAGCGCACGTTCACCCTCTCGGACATGCGCAACGTCACGCTCAAGGCGCTGGCACCGCTCGGCCCCGACTACGTGCGCGAACTGGCCACGGCGACGGCGGCGAAGTGGATGGACCCGTTCCCGCGGCCCGGCAAGCGCTCGGGCGCCTACATGAACGGCGGCGCCTACGACGTGCATCCCTACCTGCTGCTCAACCTTGGCGAGAACTACGAAGGCCTGTCGACGTACGCGCACGAGTGGGGCCATGCCATGCACACGCTGCTGGCGAACAAGGCGCAGCCGTTCGAGCTGGCCGATTACCCGATCTTCACCGCCGAGATCGCCTCGACCTGCAACGAGGTGCTGCTGGTCGAACATATGCTGGCCCAGGCGAAGACCGCCGAGGAGAAGATCTACTACCTCGGCATGCGCCTGGAAGGCCTGCGCGGCACGTTCTTCCGCCAGGCCATGTTCGCCGAGTTCGAGCTGAAGATGCACGAAATGGCCGAGGCCGGCGAGGGCCTCTCGGGCGAGAGCCTGACGCGGGTCTACCTCGAGCTGCTCAAGCGCTATCACGGCCCGGACTTCGTGATCGACGCGCCCTACGCGGTGGAATGGGCCTATATCCTGCACTTCTACAGCGCCTTCTACGTCTACAAGTACGCCACCTCGATCGCCGCCGGGACCTGGTTCGCGCGGTCGATCCTCAACGGCGGCAAGGCCGAGCGCGAACGCTACCTCGACGTGCTGCGGGCGGGCGGGTCGGCCGACCCGGTGGACATCCTCAAGGTGGCCGGGCTGGATATGACCAGGCCCGACCCCTATCGCGCGCTGGTGGCGGACTTCAAGGCGACCATCGACCGGATCGAGGCGCTGCGGGCCTGACCCCTCCACCCCCCGCCGCGCGGGCGGAACGGGGAGGATGGGATGGGAGCGATCCTCCCTGTCGCGAAGCGATGGGGAGGTGGCAGC
>NZ_JBHLWK010000029.1:0-873 GCF_042432915.1 Novosphingobium soli | reverse complement strand
CACAACACGCAAGCTTATTGAGTACCAACCCTAGGCGGCGTCGACAAATTCGAATGTCCGGTTCCGCCCCCTTGCAGACATTCCGCATGCGTGGGATGGCCCACGGATGGGTTTGACCGCACGATTAGGCGTAGGCGAGACGCTGGGCGACCGAGTAATGAAGGTCGACCATGCTGGAGAGCACGGTGCAATTTGCATCTATCGTGTGCAGCGCTGGCTTGCCCACTGGCGAGCACCTGAAATGGTGCTTGAGCTTGAACACTTTCTTACGCACGAGCGGGGGCACCGCGCACTGTTTGGTGCCGAATTGCGGCGCCGTAACAGGCGTCGCTGTCGAAGCTATCATTGGTGTGGAATTGGGGGCTTCATCCTCGGCGCTGTAACAGGGCTAGCGGGCCGCAAAGCGATAGCGGCGACCACCGTGGCCATCGAACGAGTGGTGTTACGGCACATGCATGAGCAGCTACGCGTTTTGGAGAATGTCGATGAACACGCAGCCACAACCCTGCGGTGCGTTATCGCGGAAGAGCAGGAGCATCATGACCTTTCTATCGGGCGACTTGGACCAAGCCGCTTCTGGTCCAAGCTGATAGACCCCCTTGTCTCCGCCTCGACGGAAACAACCATCTGGCTTGGAATGCATTTATAAGCCTTGCCCAAGCGGCAGCTTTCCACCCCAAAGCGGACCTCCCCCCTCCGCTCAGCCTGAGATTGTCGAAGGCCCCGAGACGTGGCGCAAGGTTCCCATGCTTCGACAAGCTCAGCATGAGCGGCCTGGATGGGGTGATGGCAACTCCCCACCCCAATCAGACGCATGGAATTTGTCCACGCGGTCTAGAGCGTGATCATCTTAGGCTGAAGCATAGCCGCTGT
>NZ_JBHLWK010000028.1:0-49476 GCF_042432915.1 Novosphingobium soli | reverse complement strand
CATCGCGAACATCGCATCTTCATCGCCGGTCGGCGTCATGTCCTCGATGACGAGATTGGCGCGCGCCTCCGCTACATCTTCACGCCAAAGCGCTACCTGCTCGGGGGAGCCGCGTTCGAAATCCATTTGCCGGACGCGCTCGCGCAGCTTTTCAAGATCGATCTGAGCCACCGCGTCATCCTTTCTTCGGTTAACCAATACGCCTTCCAGCGCGATTTCTCAACAAATCACTCGCCAAAATCGCCATTCCCCTCGTCTCACGCCGCGCCCGAATGGGCGCGGCGTTTCGCGACGGCCGATCAGTATTCGCTCGCGAGCATGATCGTCAGCACCCGCTTTGTCTGCTGTTCATCCCACGGCGCTTCACTGCCATAGGTCAGGCTGGCGTCGTAGTAATCGACCTTCCAGAAAACGGTTTCGCAAATCTCCTTGTCGTCGCCGGGCCGGTCCTGCGTCCATTGCCCTGATCCAAGGCGATAAACCGCACCGAAATCATGCTCGCCATAAGGGTCGTTGTCGCTCTCGAATTGCGAGTAGCTCACAATCGCCGCCAGAGCCGTAAAGCGGTCCGCATCGGGGAGTGCCTGAAAACCTAAGGTGACGTTGGCAATCGAAGCGGTGCCAGGATGGCTCCGCGCCGCGTCGTTCAGTCGACGGATGGCATCTAGATGTTCGGGGATATGCATATCGTTCCTCCTGCTGGCATGGGCCGCAAGGCCACTCGGGCCTCACGGCCCTGCCTTTCCGGCGAGGAACGGGATGGGGAGGGGGAGCGAGAATCTACGCCGCTGGCGCGGGCGAGCCGCCCTAGCGCGGCCGACGCCTGCAGGGGCGACGGGCGCCGCGCTTGGCGGATTACACGGGCGGTAAGATTGTCGTTCGGGAACGAAAGGGCAGGGTGCCCTTGGTGTTCCCCCCGCCGACGCGATGATCGCGACCGGCACAAAGGCGCGGTGCGAATGTCGCACGGCCTTTGGCAAGCGAGGTTTGCTACTCGCGATATTCTGCTTTCGTTCTCGTTCGGACTGACTCATAGAATCGTCATGCCGATCATGGCCGAACATCGCTGGCTCTACCCGATCGACTGGCCCGAGCTGTCGAGGCTTATCCGGTTCGACCGCGCTAAAGGGCGCTGCGAACATTGCCGACGCCCGCATGGCGGTCATGTATTTCATCTAGGCGATGGGCGCTGGTGGGACGCGGCTGCACGGCAATGGCGTGATGGGAGAGGGCGCCGGGTGGGCGTGCCGCGTGCGGATCTTGCGGCAGTCGTGCGGATCACGCGGGTCTATCTGGCCTGCGCGCATCTCAATCATGACCCCACCGACAATGCCGCGCGCAACCTGGCCGCACTTTGTCAGCGATGCCATATGATCCATGACGCGGCCGAACATCGGCGCCGGCGCTGGTTGAATGCCTATCGCCGCCGCGCCTTGGGCGATCTGCTCGATGTTCTCGGCGCGCCCTACGCAGCGCCAACAGGGTGTGCCACATGGCACACCCCTATCCGTATCAGTGACCTGTCGCCGCTGCGCATAATCGCCAAGGCGCCGCCCGTCCCTTGTGGGCGGGCGGCGCGCGCGGGCCTGAAAGGGCCGTGAGCGCGCCCGCACCGCATCGCGGTGCGGGCGCGCCGGCGATGGGCTCGATATGCGGATGCTCTAGCAAACCGGAAAGATGGGAGCCGATTGGAACCGGCCCCCATCCACTCGTCATGCCATTTCGTCGGTCATATCCTCTGCCTCGCTGTCGGCGTCGTCCATATCGGGATCGAAATCGTCCGCCTCGCCCTCGGGCTGATCGAACGCTCCGATCTGCATGGGCGCGGGGAGCCAGTGTGCCGGAAGCCGCTCCGATACATTGACCGCCAAGTCGCTCTTCTTCTTGATGGTGGCGCAATTTTCGGCGCTGGGGGCACCGCATTCCTCGCGCAGCAGGTCGATCAGCGCGGCCCGACGCATCTTGTCGAACAGGGCGATGGGGGCGCTCCAACGGGCGGCGACGTCCACACCGCTTGCACGGGCGATCTGCTCGAACTGATGATGCCGCTGACCGGGGCAACCGCCCGCAAACACCGTCCCGTCCACCGTCATGGCGACCAGTCCGGCCAGCAACGCCATCTTGTCCTCGCTGCTCATGGCGCGGATCGCCTCGAAGCGGCCCTGCGCGGGGATCGACGCGAACCGGGTCGCCATCATATCCTCGACGGGCCGAACATCGCTGGTTGCCATAAGCTCGTCGGGCACATCGGTCGTGACGGTCTTGGCCTGCACTTCAATCGCCATCTGATAGCTATGTGCGCCGTGGAGCAACTGGCCTGCGAGGCTGTCCAGCATGATGTCGAGCGCCAGCGCCGGGTCGGCCGCAACCGCTTCCTGCACGATCTGCGTCTTGATGCGGGTCAGGTCCGCGAACAGGCTGTTGGGATAGAGCGGGGCAGGGCCACCCTGCGCGCCGCCCGCCTTGGGCTTCTTCTCCGCCTTGGCGCGATAGATGCGCTTGCCAAGCGAGCCGTCCCGCTCGATCCAAAGCGCAACGCCACCAATGGCCTTCTGCTCGGCATTGTAGAAGCGCAGCGCGTCGGTGATGGCTTCGCGTTCCGCCATAAGCGGTTCGATGCGGTCGCTGTCTTCGCCCTCGGCTTCGGCAATCGCTTCCATTTCGGCATCCAGTTCCGCCAACCGTGCGGCCTCCGTCTCGGACGGCTCGCGCTCACCGGGATAGAGATAGCCCTTGTTGTAGAGGTCATAGGGCTGGCTGATGGTCGCGCCGACTTCGAACCAACCGATCGCACGATAGTCGGCAGCAAGCGCGTCCAGCTTGGCTTCGGCAAGTTCCTGCACGATTTCGGGCTGATCGGCGTAACCGCCGTCCCCTTGGCTGAACAGGTCCGGGGTGATGGTGCCGCCCTGATCGGCATAGGCGTCGCGCCCGACGAACAGGAACTCACCGCTTTGGGTCGTCAGCTTTTCTTCGGTGAGCATCCGGCGGATGGTATGGGCCTGACCGTTCGACGCCTTGAAAACGCGCATCTGCTCGGCATGGTCGCCGGTGAGGGTGAGCGCCTTGGCCGCGTCGATGGTCAACTGATCCTTGGCGAGAATATCGATCAGCTTGGGATTGAGCGCGGAGAGCCGCAGCATCCGGGCAACATGGCTTTCGCTATAGCCGAACCGGGCAGCAATATCGGAGGGGTCCATGCCGATGTCGCGCATCCCTGCGAACGCGCGGATCGCGTCGGCGGGGTGCATGTCCTCGCGCGCCGCATTTTCGGCATAGGAAAGCTCGATGGCTTCTTCCTTGGTCCGCATCTCGACGGGGAAGAGATCGCTATTGCTGACCTTCTTGCGCTTCACCAATTCCTTGAGCGCCCGATAGCGCCGCCCTCCGGCGAACACCCAGAAAAGGTCATCTTCCTCATAGACGACGAGGTTCTGCAACAGGCCATGTGCGGCGATGTCGTCGGCCATGCTGTCGATGGCGGAAGGCTTCACGCGGCGGCTGTTGAGGGGGGAAAGGCGAAGCTGCGACAGCTTGACGGTGATGATAGCCATGATGAAACTCCTATGATCTGTATCGATGGGGAGGGGTCAGCCTTCGAGGCTCGCGAGTTCGTCAAATTCGACCGATGCGCGCTGGGCGCTTTCGCCCGCGTAGGTCGCGCCGGATCGGGGATAGAAGAAAACCCGGTCGCCCTTGGCGTAGGGGGTGCCGTCCACGCCGGTCCCGTCCACCTTGGCCCGCTTCCAATAGGGGTCGCCCTTGTATCGAGTGTAAGCCATTGTCCTTTCTCCTTCTTTCGAGGCGCAGCCGGTTGCCGCTGCAACCGGGGTTGCCTCTCCGGCGAGGAGCGGGACGGGGAGGGAGGAGGAAAATCGATGGCCTGGTGCGGGCAGGCCGCCCTAGCGCGGCCGACGCCTTCAAGGCGTCGGGTGCCGCGCTTGGCGGACCACACGGGGCTGTCGATTTTGCTTCGGGAACGAAAGGGCAGCAGCCCTGGTGTTCCCTCGCGCCTGACGGGCCTCCGGGGGAGGGCCGTGGGCGCAAACAGGCCAGCACCGCGCCCTGCGCGGCCTTAGGTGTGCCACATGGCACACCTCACGCGAGGATCGTCACCCTCCTGGGACGAGACGCCGGCACGGTGGCTCGGTCGGCGCGCAGCGCCGATAGAGCCGTGCCCGGCAGGGTCGCGCCCGAATTTGTTGTCTTGGGATCGTTGCCGCTCTAGCGTCAGCTCCGCGTCTGCCGGACTGAGCGTGGTTCTCTCGATCGAAGCCGTTGATGCGGGGCTACCCACCCCATGATGCGGGGAGGAATGCGCGCGCGACGATGAGTTGGACCCTGTTCATTGATGAGTCCGGTCAGGATCAGCGCCATTCGCCCTATGAGGTGCTTGCGGGCATCGCGATCGAGGATCGGCGGGTATGGCCACTGATCCGCGATCTGTCCGACGCACAGCAGCATATCTTCGGAATGCGGTTGTTCGAGGCGTATGGCCGGGAAGCCAAGGCGCAGAAGCTCCTTGATCGCAAGACGTTCAAGCATGCGGCGCAGCTCGATGCGTTCGAGCATGCCGAGCGAACCCAGCTCGCGCGCGAATTGCTGATCGACGGGACAGCGGTGACGCGCAATCGGCTGACCGCCTTGGGGCAGGCAAAGATCGAATATTGCCGTTTCAGCCTCGATCTGGCGCGGCGTCATGGCGCGAGGGTCTTTGCAACGATCGTCCCGCGCGAAGCGCCACGGCCCGACCGCAGTGACGCGCTGCGCAAGGATTACGCTTTCCTGTTCGAGCGCTTCTATTATTTCCTGAACGGCCTTCCAGGCGACCCGATGGGCTATATGGTATTCGACGAGCTGGACCGCAGCGCCGCGCATATCCTGCTTGGTCAGGTATCGAGCTATTTCGTGAACACGCGCAACGGCCGAAGCCGTTCACGCCTCATCATTCCCGAGCCGTTTTTTGTGCATAGCGATCTGACGACGCTGATCCAGACGGCTGATATTGTGGCTTACGTCATCAGTTGGGGTCTGCGGCTACGCCGCATGACGGCACCGGCGCGGGAGGAGCTGCGCCCGCTGGTGGATCTTGTCCACCGACTGCAATTCAAACGGGAGACGGAAGGGGGCGATCGGATCTACGGGATGAAGCTGATCAACGATCTACGGCCAAGGCCCTTGGCCTGAAACGAGAGAAGGCAATGCACGCGTCGCCGCGAACAAAGCCTCCGCGATCCTATTTAATCGATTCGCCCCTATTTTCAATTAAGATTCGACGAGATGCCGCGCCGCTCGCCCGCCAGCGGGCGAGCGGCGCGCGATTTCCGGGGTCTGGTTGGGCGCGCCGCCACGCCCCGGCCCTCATCGGGCCGGGATCATGGAGGGCGATCACGCCGCCGCATCCAATTCGGAGACTGTCTCGATCGCCATGCGGCTCAACAGCCAGTCGGAAGCATCCTGCGCGAGCCGCGCGGCGGTGAAGATACACCTTTTGTCATTGCGAAGGGCCGCCAGCCAGCTCGCCAGATAGGCGGCATGGTCCTCGCGGTCGTGGAGTTTGATTCCGATCGTCGCGCTGATGAACGCGGCCCCAAGCTCGGCCACCAATTCCTCGCGGGCATAGTCTTCGCGCTTCGTGGAAATGAGGGTCGAACGGGCGAGCCGATCCACATGGCCGCTGGCGTGACATAGCTCGTGCGCGAGCGTCGAATAATAGTCATCGCTGGTGTGGAAGTCGGCAAATTCCGGCATGACGACATGATCGCCGCTTGGCTGATAATAGGGCTGCGCGCCGTGATGACGCACCGTGACGGGTACGCGGGCAAAGAGCGCATCCAGTTCGGCGTCCCGCTCGTCGGGATTGGTCGCGGTGATGATCGGGGCTGGGGTAGGATATTTCGCCTCGATGCCGTCGATCTGCTCGGCATTGAAGACGGTGTATCGCTTGAGAAACGCCACCTGACGCTTGCCGTCCTCGCCTCCCTGATCGCTGCCACGTTCGCCCTTGTCGGCGTCCACTTCGATCTTGTTGGCATAAACGACGGTCGAGCCCTTTTCGCCCTTGCGGACGCATCCGCCAAGCGCGAGCGCCTGCTTGAATGTTAGCCAATGCGGGGAAGCAAAGCCCTTCGTCATGGCGGCGACCCACAGAGACAGGACATTGATGCCGCGATAGGGCACGCCGGTCGAGCGCAGCGGGATATTCGGCGCGGTGCGGCCGTTCCACGACTTCGACCAAGGCCGGGTGCCTGCCTCGATCATGGCAATCATCTGGTCGGTGATCTCCTGATAGATGTCGGCGCGGTTGTCGTTGATACGTCCCATGATTTTTCCTTTCCTTTGAGGCTGAAAGCCGGTCGCAACAGCAACCGGCTCTGCCTTTCCGGCGAGGAACGGGATGGGGAGGGAGAGCGGGAATCTTTGCCGCTGGCGCGGGCGAGCCGCCCTAGCGCGGCCGACGCCCTGCAAGGGGGTCGGGCGCCGCGCTTGGCGGATTACACGGGCGGTAAGATTGTCGTTCGGGAACGAAAGGGCAGCCGCCCTTGGTGTTCCCCGCGAACGGTGGCGTCCGGGGGACGGCTCCGTGTCGTCACGGGGTCACGCCGCGCCGGAGAGCGCGTCGAATTGATCGAGCAGCGATGCCAGGGTGGACGTTGCGCGATCGGCGCGCTCATGGTTCCAGTCTGTCCGCCGCTCCCGATGAAAGCCACCCTGCATGAAGAACGGGTGCGTGTCGTCGATCAGGGCACAGAGCGGCGATGCGAGGATAAGTCCTTCGGCTTCCGCAGCGGTAGTGGCACGCCGCAGGTCGTGCCCGATAGCGCGGTTGCTCTCGTCGGTATGACCGTGAATGACGAGATAGCATTTCAGCGCCAGCTCGAGCGCGATAGCGAGCCGATAGAAGCGATCCTGTAAGGGGCGATCAATCGTCCCAGGCGACGGATAGCCCAGAAAGCCGCGCGCATTGCCCGCTAACGTCCTTGCGAGATCCAGGTCAGGGTGTGCCATGTGGCACATATGCGGCCGCTCGATCACAGCCATTGCCCCCCAAGCCCGGCCCTGAACTCGTAGGCGAGGACGGCGCCTCCGGCGACCAGGGCGGCGAGCGCGAACAGCGCGAGCCGCGCCGGGATGCCGGGGCGCGATCTGCCGTCATCGGTAATGGCAATGGCGGGGCCGATCACGAGCGCGAGGATCAGCGCCGGCCCCAACTCGTGGAGGACCAGGCCGGGAAGACGGTTCGGGAGCAGGTAGGGGTAATTACGGAGGACACGGCCGATCAGGACCGCGCCGACGACCAGCGACAGCGCCGCGCCCCAACGGCCGATCAGGATCGCCGCCGGGGAACCGCGTTCAAGCATTGGAGCTGTTTCCCGATGAACGCCGCCCGCCCGCAGGGGCGGTCTGCTGTGGCCTAGCCCGATCGTCACCCGGATGGGCGGAAACCCGGTGGCGGGGTTCCGCGGAGCGCCGCGATAGCGGCGCGCAGTAGAGCGCGGGCCGAAGGCAGGCCCGGCCTATTGCTTGATCGTTCCGACGCTGCATCCTTGTGGCACCTGTGCCCGGCGAACTGCGAGTTGACGCATCCGCTCATAATCAACGCCCCATAACCCGGCCCGTCGAGCGGCTGCTTTCTGCATTAGATCAACATACGCCCCGCCAGAAAATACGCGGTAGTCCACCGCATATCCCTGGGCGACCATTGTCGCACCGACACTCGCTTTATTGGCGGGAAACCGGCAGGCGAGGTTGAGACGTCCATAACTTTTGGGGTCCGTCCGGCACTGATTTTCCCGCCGCATCGCATAGTCGAACATCGACACCGAACAGTCCATTCCACCATCGCGCACCGCCAATTCGCTCAGTGCCTCGCTGGAAATCGTCTTGAGCTGCGGCAGATCGTCGTCCGGCGCATCGATCCCGACGATCCGCACCCGTCCATTGGGAAAATCGACTGTATCGCCGTCTATGATCCTCGGGTTAGGCGACGTCAGCCGCGTTTTCGAGACTTCAACAAGCGCCTGCTTGTTCTGCGAAATCGCGTAAGTCGCTACGATCAGGAACGTCGCGCCCATCGTCCATCGCTGGAATCGCGTCGCTCCGGGAAACAGCTTCATAGCGAACGGATCTCGCGCAACAGATCATTCCAGTCGCCAGCATGGGGCGGCGGCTTGGCGACGAGCTGGCGGCCGTCCGCCGTCAGGTGCGGGGTGGCGCGCTCGATCGCGCGCGCTGCCTCGCCGCCATGCTGGCTGTAAATGACGATGGTGTGGATGCTCTGCGGGATGGCGACGGCCTGATACCGCTCGATCCCGAGTACCGGCCATACAAAGTGGCCAGGCCCAAGCAGGTTCATGACGCTCGCGGCATCTTCGACGCCTTCAGCAAGGCGTAGGATGCCGTCACGCGGGATTCCGCCCCAGCGGACGGCCCCAACGCCGGGATTGCCCAGCATCCGCTTGGGCTCGTCCATATCGGCTTTCCAGCGCCCATCGGGCGTCAGGAAGGTCCGGTGGATGGCGATCACGCCGGCGTCTTCCTCGATCGGCACGATCAGCGCTGGCGCAAACGCCTTGGCCGCTCCGGCGCCGCATTGGCAGCGTGGATCGAAACGAGCATTGATCCCATCGGAAATGATCGAGCGTCCCTCCCGCAAATAGCGGTCGGCGAGCGTGCCTGCAAAAGGGTCGGCATGGCGCCAGACCGCCACAGCGAGCTTGTTGAGGTCGGCCTTGCCCTCCTGACGCTGGCCCGGGTCATGGTCGGCGGGTGCGAGGATCTTGCCCGACCGCAGCGCCGCCATGATGGCGTCGGCGGTGCAGCCGGCGAAGCAATGGAACAGCACGGCCCGATCGCCGACACGGATCGACAGGCTGGCCTTGCCGTCTGTGTGGGCCGGACAACGGCACATGGCGAAGTCGCCTTGCCATTTGCCGCCGAGCTGACGGACGATGCGGTCCGCCTGCTCTTCAATCGATGATGTGTCGCGCCGCGCCATCTATGGACACCTCCGTTGCAGGACGGATATTTGGTTACAGCGCGGGGGCGTAGGCGCGCCAGCGAAAACTTATGAAATCGCTTTAGCAGGGTAACAATGGAATTAGAGCTTATACTGGAACGCGAGCTCACGACGCAACGTCCGCCGGGCGGGTCGATAACAGACGTTCATGTCTGCCAGCATGAAACGGGCAAATGGCACATCAATGTTCGCGTGAGTTGGCGCGGCACCGGCCTCTACCATGTCGGCCTCTATGACAAGAAGCGTATCCGATTGTATAAAAAGGCTTCTTCTGCCATTCGCCATATAGTTCTGGGCTATGGTTATGAGGGGGTCATTCACGTCCATCCCTGCCAGGGATTACAGGATGCAAGCAGTTTCTGACCCAAATCGGACTTATCTGCGAACCGTTCTCAAAAAAGGATGAAGCGAGCCATGGGAGCGTTTTCACACTAGCCCCCGGCAACATCGCGATTTAGCCTAAATCACCAGTGGAGTGAAAACATGGCTAATCGCTTGTTTGCGTCGCTCGCGGCTACCGCCCTTGTGGCGGCACCGTTCGCCTCTGCACCCGCCCGTGCTGAAAACACATGGGCCTGTGAGGTGCTGCTGTGCGCCAGCAACCCTGGCGGATGGATGCAGTTTGCCGAGTGCGTTCCGCCGATCCGAAAGCTGATCTCGCATCTGGCGCTCGGGGGAGGGTTCCCGACCTGCAGCGCCGGTGGGGTGAGCAAAGCGGACTATACCAAACCGAAGAACGGGCGGCCTGGCTACGTCATGATGACGATGACCGACGGCACGCGGACGCGCTATACGGTGCCGACAGCAGCGCAGGTGGCTCAGGCGGAAGCCTCGGCCCAACCGGGCGCTCCGCTCGGCTCAGAGACATTGGAGCGGTAATGACGCTCCCCGCCGCAGTCGTCATGGGTCTCGCAGCGCAATGTGCGCCGCAAGTGGCACCCGAAACGATCGCGGCGATTGTGCAGACCGAAAGCCACGGGTTCGAACTGGCGATCGGCGTCAACGGCCTCAAGCGTCAGCCGTCGCCAGCCACGAGCTTGGCGCAGGCAGTCGAGACTGCCCGCTACTATGTCGGCAAGGGTTATTCGGTAGATCTTGGCCTTGGGCAGATCAATTCCCGCAACATGAAGACCCTCGGCCTGACGTGGGACAATGTATTCGACCCATGCACGAACATCGCCGCTGCCGGCGCCGTCTTGTCCGGCAATTACCATAGCGTGCGCGCGGGGCTTCATCCCCAGCGCGCCCTCCGCGTCGCTCTGTCCATGTATAATACCGGGTCGCAGTCGCGCGGCTTCACCAATGGCTATGTCGAGAAGGTCGTCGGCAATGCCGGTGTCTCCGATGGAATCCGCCCCGTCGCAGCGCGCGTGAGCGCGTTCACGGGTGCAGCGAATACCGGCGAAGGGGCGAGCGCCGCTGCGCAGCTCGCCGCGCTGGTCGAGGAAAATACGTCCACTTTGGAGCAGCCTGAGGCTGCGCCATCCCCACCGCCGCCATCGTGGGACGTGTTTGCGAGGGCGGAATATGAGCGAGCGCGGCTCGCCGGAGAAGGAGAAAACCGATGAATCTCGCATCTTTCGGTGGGCCGGCGCTGGCCCTCCGAACCCGCGTCACCAACCATGTCGACGCGATGACCCCGCGCCAGCGCAAGGTCTCGCGGGTGCTGTCGATGTTCGGTCTGGTGGCGCTGACGTCGCTGCTGTCGGCCGAGCCCGCCTTCGCGCAAACCAATCTGGAGAGCTTCGGCAATGCGGTCCTCGGCCTGCTCAGCAACGGGCTTCTGCGTATCGTGGCGATCCTGGCGCTGATCGCAGCGGGCTTCGGGTGGCTCACGGGGCGGGTGAACACCGGCGCGCTCGTCACCGTCATCATCGGCATCGCAATCATCTTCTCGGCGCCGTGGATCGTCGATCAGCTCCAGGGCTGACGCTTATGGAGGCGGGGCGTCCGCGACGCCCCGCTTCATCTCATGTGTCGTGGAGTGCGTAGCGTGGATGAAGAACGGGAAGTGATGGCGCGCAATCCGCTGTTCCTGGCGGTGACGCGGCCTGCGCTGTTCGCCGGTATCCCGATCGAGGCGGCGGTGGTGATCCTCCTGGCCTCGGTCATCACCCTGATCGGCACGACCAATCCCATTTATGGACTGGTCGTCGCCGCGGTGATGTTCGGCATCTCTCGCCTCGTGGTCCGCCACGACGTCAATGCCTTCCGGCTCATCTTCCTATGGGGTCGCACCAAAGCTGCGAACCGCAACCGGGCCTTTTGGGGCGGGTCAAGCTACACGCCGCTTCCTCTGAAAGGCATCAAGCGAAAGGGGTTCGGCCGCAATGGCTAGGGCCAATCGCCTGTCCGATCAGGTGCCGATGAAGGTCGCGCTCAAGGAAGTGATGCCGACCAAGTTCCTGCCGTATGCGCGGCACGTCACCGACGAAATGGTGATGCTGGATTCCGGCGCGATCATGCTGACGTTCGAGCTGCAGGGCCGTGCTTTCGAGACGGCCGACGTGCGCGATCTGAACGACTGGCACGCGAAGCTCAACGGCATGCTGCGCAACCTGCATGACGATCGTCTGTCGATCTGGACGCATCTCGTGCGGGCACGGGTCGAGCAATATCCCGGTGGCAACTTCCGCTCGCGGTTCGCGCGCGAGCTGGACGCTGCCTACTTCGCACGGATGAACAAGGAGCGCCTGTTCATCAACCGCTTCTTCGTGACGCTGGTGCTTCGTCCCTCGGTCCACGGCGCCGACAAGCTGGTCCAGCTCTTCAAGAACAAGGCCAAGGCGGAAGCGGAGGCCGATGAAGTGGATGCCGATCTGCTGGAGGCGCTGGAGGACAAGGCGCGTGACTTCGAGAAGCTGATGGATCGCTGCTCGCCGCGCCGGCTTGCGATCTATGGGCACAACGGCCTCAAATTCTCCGAAACGCTCGAAGTCGTGGAAATGGTGATGACGGGGCGGCATCGCCGCGTCCCGATCATCCGCGGGCATCTGGGCAGCGCGCTCTATCGACAACGGGTCATTTTCGGCGGCGAGACGGTCGAGGTCCGCGATGCTGATCGCAGCGCGTTCGGCGGAATCTTCGGCATTCGCGAATATCCCGCCTTCACGACGCCGCGTCAGTTCGAATCCTTGCTGGCGGTCGATTTCGGCTTCGTGCTGACGCAATCCTTCACCTTCCTTGGCCGCGCAGCGGCATCGGAACGCTTCCGGCTGCGGCAAAAGCAGATGGAGAACGCCGACGACCGCGCCGTCAGCCAGATGCTCGATCTCGTCGGCGCGGCCGACGATCTCATGTCCAACCGCTTCGTCCTGGGCGATCATCACTTCACGCTCGCGGTCTATTCCGACAGCCTCAAGGGGCTGCGCGACAATATGTCGATCGCCCGCGCGGCATTGGCCGACACGGGCATGGTGGCAGCACGCGAGGGCGCGGCGCTGGAAGCGGCCTACTGGAGCCAGCTCGTCGGCAATTTTGCGTGGCGCGCGAGGCCGGCGCCGATCACGTCGCTCAATTTCGCAGCGTTCTCGCCCTTCCACACATATCCCGCTGGCCTCGCGACGGGCAATCATTGGGGCGACGCGATCGCGCTGATGAAGACGAGCGCGCGCAGCCCCTATTTCTTCAGTTTCCACAAGCGCGACATAGGCCACACGCTGATCGTCGGCCCGACCGGGGGCGGCAAGACGGTCATCGTCAATTTCCTGATGGCGCAGGCCGAGAAGACGGGCGCACGCCAGATCTTCATCGACAAGGATCGCGGCGCACAGATTTTCGTGCTGGCATCGGGCGGCACCTATCTGACGCTCGAGAACGGCAAGCCGACGGGTTTCGCGCCCTTGAAGGCGCTCGAAAACACGGCGGAGGATCGAGCCTGGCTGTCGCTTTGGGTGCGCCAGCTCGTCCGTGCGGAAAGCCGCCCAATCACGGTGCAGGAAGAGCGGATGATCGACGAGGGCATCGCCGCAGTGATGCGGCTCCCGCGCGAAGATCGCTCACTCGACGCGCTGCGCACGATGCTCGGCATGGCGGATGCGGGCGGCATCGGCGCCCGCCTCGAAAAATGGACGTCTCGCGGATCGATGGGATGGGTGTTCGACAACCCTTCCGATCTGCTGACTCTCGATGCGCGCTTCATCGGCTTCGACATGACGGACTTTCTCGACAATGGCGAGGTCCGCACGCCGCTGATGCTCTACCTGTTCCATCGGATCGACAAGCTGCTGACCGGCGAGCGCACGATCATCGCCATCGACGAGTTCTGGAAGGCCCTGCAAGACGAGGCGTTCCGGGGCTTCGCGCAGGACGGTTTGAAGACATATCGCAAGCGTAACGCCATGATGGTGTTTGCTACGCAGTCGCCAGCGGACGCGCTCAAGAGCGATATTGCCCATTCGATCCTCGAACAGGTCGCGACCCAGGTGATGCTCCCCAATCCCAAGGGTGCGCGCCGCGACTATGTGGAGGGCTTCTCCCTCACCGATGCCGAATATCAGCTCATTCGCGAGGAATTGTCGCCGGAATCGCGCAAGTTCCTCGTCAAGCAAGGGCACGACAGCGTGGTGGTCGAGCTGGACCTAACCGGCCTCGATGACGAGCTGGCCGTGCTGTCGGGCCGGGCCGAAACGACGTCTATCGCCGTCGCGGCCGCGTCCGAGTTTGGCCCGGACCCCGCCAACTGGCTCCCCGTATTCCACCAACGTCGTCGTCCAAGCTGAAGGAGAAGGGACATGCGTAGATTGAAGGTTTTCGCTCTCGCACTGTCGGCATCGGCACCGATGGTGGGAGGCTCGGCACATGCGCAGGGCATTCCCGTCCACGACGTCAACTCGATCCTCCAGCAGATCGAGCAGGTGCGGCAGGGCGTTCAGGTCATCCAGCAGGGCGCTGACCAAATTCGTGAAGCTCAGAAGCTGTACCAAGACCTCAACAAAGCAACCGACATCGGCAATGTCGCCAGCCAGCTCAAGAACGACGTGCTACGAACCAGCACTGTGTCGTCCAGCAGCCTCGACGGCTATACCAATGGCGACCTCAACGTCATCGGCGGCCTGCGCGGCAAGGCGAACGACGTCTATCAGGATCTTCTCGGCCGCGGCCCGCAAACCATGACGCCGGAACAACGCGCCGCCTATGAACAAGGCTCGCGCGAGGCCGCTGTGACAACGGGCCTGGCCGGGAATGTCGGCGATGCGGTGACGAGCCGGCGCCAGGGCCTCGAAGAGCTGCGCAACCGTCTCAATGGCTCGACGTCGGCTGCTGAGCGCGCCGATATGTCGGCGCGCCTCCAGCTCGAACAGGCGCAGATAATGAACGATCAGATGGGCTTGCAGGCGATCGAGCTTCAGCGCCGCGCGAAGGCTCAAGCCGATTATCAGCGCAGCCTCGCGTCGAACAAGGCCGAGATCGACAAGCTGCGGACTGAGGCCGGGGTCAATCCATGACGAAGGGGCTTTGGATCATCCCCGGCCTGCTGGTGCTGGCAGCGTGCGGCAAGAATGATTCCGTCCCTGAGAATCGCGAGCTGCGATCTGACATGCCGGCTCGGATGACAAAGTATTACCTCCAGCATCGGGATGAACTCGCGGAGATGGATAAGATCTGTGGAGCGTGGCGAGCGTCTCAACGCCCGCCCGCTTCATGGCCCGCCGTGGTCATTGGCAATTGCAACAGTGTGAATGCGGCAAAAACGTCAATTTCAAATGGTGCCGAGACGGACAAGCTTCGCAAGGAAGCCGGCATCTAATTTACGTTTAACAATCCGGGGTCGGGTGATGGGTTTCAATATCTACACGGAGATGTTCAACCAACTCAACGCTGCTTTAGCGGGCGTGATCGCCACCTATGCGGGCGTGATCGGTTGGATTTCCGGCCCGCTCCGGGTGGGTGTGACGATCTACATCATCCTCCTCGGCTTCGCGATTTTGCGCGGCGCGGTCGAGTATCCGTTCCGAGAGTTCGTCTATCGCGGCATGAAGCTCGCCGCCCTCGTGTTCGCGGTGACGACGCTCTACGGCGCTTCGGTCGGGCTGCTCGCTATGAATGGTCTGCCAAGGGAAGTTGCGAACGCCGTTGGCGCACAGGACGTTAATGGCCTGGGCGGCTTTTTCGATGGCATTCTGAAGGGCGCGGTTCGCGCTATCGCAAACATCAAAGAGATCGTGGCTGCCCACACTGCTGAGGAAGGAGAGAATCTCGTCGGAATCCCAAATAATTGGGATGAGATCATTGTCAGCGAGATCATCAACGTCGTCATCATGCTGGCCGCGTTACTGGCCTCGGCCCTTGGCTTCGCGATCTGCGCATTCGCCCTTTTCGCGCTGTCTCTTCTCGCTGCTGTTGGGCCACTTTTCGTCGCCGCGCTGCTATTCGATTCAACCCGGCCATTCTTTTTCCAGTGGCTCGGCAGCATCGTAAATTACGTCATCCTCGTGGCTTTTTCGCTATTGGTGACGGTATTCATCGCCAACGCTGCTGACGCCTTTATCGACGCTATCACGCAAGACGACTCTCTGATCCTTGCGGCAGTCAAAGCCCTTGGATTCTACGCGCTCGGGTTTTTCTTCTTCCTACAAATACCGGCCATGGCAGCGGGTCTCGGCGGCGGCGGCGCTTCATTGGCATCGCAGTTTGCCAACGCCGCAACAGGCGGCATCGCACCGATGATCGGACGCGCATGGTCAAACGCACCGCAGCGTGCCCTCAATCGCTGGCAGCAAAGTCGTGCTCGGCGAGCTGAATCACGTGCCGCTGGCGGCACCCTCTACAATAACAGCTAACGGGAGACCCGGCATGAAGCTCGGCTCGGCACTGGCCTTTCTCGCCCTCGCGGCCCTTACTCCATCGGTCCCGGCAAGCGCCGCCAAGGACGAAAAGCTGCCTCGCTGTAACGGGCGGCAAAAACGGCCTGCCAACCCTTATGGGACGGTGTTGCCGACGATCCCGGCCCGGAACGCAGCCTCGGCCGCCACGGTGCCGTCCGCTGGAGGTGTGCCACGTGGCACACCCTCGCCACAGCCTGCGCCTCCGCCCACTACCAACCTTTTCCCTCCTGAGAGCGCCACGCCGGCCCCTATAGGGCCGGACACGTCGCGCAACGAGAAGGTGCCCCCTATCGGCGCCTCCGCCACAGGCACCGGCCCCGCCGTGGCGCTCCACACCTCATATGCGAGTTGCTGACATGGCGATCGGCGTGAAGGATAAAGAGGAAGATCTGAAGGCTTACTTCGCGGAAGCGGAAAGCTGGGACAGGGACCGGTTTGTTGCTGCGGTCCGCTCGCGGCGGATTGCCTGGATCGTCGCGGTCGTCGCGATTGTGTTTGCCGCGATCTGCGCCGCCGCCGTGCTGGCGCTGTCGCCGCTCAAGACGGTCGTGCCCTATGTCGTGACCGTCGACCGCTCAACGGGGGCCACGGAAGTCACCCAGGAGCTGCGCGGTGACAAGACGATCACCTATGACGAGGCGATCCGTAAATATTTCCTCGCGGACTATGTGCGCGCTCGGGAGGGCTGGATTCCCCAAGCGCGCGAGGAGTTCTTCCGCAAAGTGTTGGCGCTGTCGGCGCGGGAGGAACAGACTCGTTGGACGGCCTTCTACAAGAAGGACAATCCAGATTCTCCGCAAAATCAATTCACCGCCAGCGATGCGGTGTTCGTAGCGATCAAGTCGGTCGCCTTTATCTCGCCGAACGTGGCGCAGGTCCGGTTCATCAAGCGGCTCCAGCGCGATCAGCAGGTGATCGAGACACCAGCCATCGCCACCATCACTTTCGATGTGCTGTCGAAGCCGGAAACGGAGTCCGGTCGCTACGCCAATCCGCTCGGATTTCAGGTGAAGACATACCGGGCCGACGTGGAGGTTCCCGCACGATGAAGACGATCCTGCTTCTGGCCGCGGCGATCGGCGCCGCGACGGCCACACCGGCGCTGGCACAGACCCCGGCGCAGCGCGGCCCCGACGCCCGCATCCGCGAGGTCAATTACACCGACGGTAACGTGATCCAAATTCGGAGCGCGTTCCGGACCGCGACGCAGATTGAGTTTGCTCCCGGTGAGGTCATCAAGTTCGTAGCGATGGGCGACACGGTTTCCTGGGAGGTCGCGCCGGCTGAAAACTCCCTCTTTGTGAAGCCTCGCGAGCGTGCTGGTGCCACAAACCTGATTGTGGTGACGGATTTCCAAGGGACCAAGCGCAATTACACTTTCGAACTATCGGCGGTCGCGTCCGCGCGGTCGCCGGGTACGTTCTTCAAGGTCCGACTCCGCTACCCTGAATATGAAGCTGCGCAGGCCCGGTTGGCGGCGCAGCGCCAACAGCTTGCCGCCGCCCTCGCAGCGCAGAACGGCGCGATCAAGGCGGCGCTCGATATAGGCGTCCTCGAAGGCACGCGCAATCTCAACTACAAGGTCCAGGGCTCGTCCGACCTTCAACCGTCCGAAGTTAGCGACAACGGGCAATTCACGGTCCTGCGCTTCCCAAACCAGCGCGAGATCCCCGCCATCTTCACCGTCAATCCGGACGGAAGCGAGGCAACTGCGCCGTTCGACGTTCGCGACGAGTTTGTCGTCATCCACGGTGTTTACAAGGAATTGCGCCTCCGCCGGGGGAAGGTGGTGCTGTGCATCTACAACGAAAGCCCGAGCTTCTACGGCCGCGATCCCAAGACGGACACGGCCTCGGAAGCGGTTGAGCGCACGACGGAGAACTGACGTGTCCGATAAAAGATTCGACGTCGATGCGACGCCCGACGTGAATGAAATCGACCGCGCCCCTGCAGCCGATCGTCCGAACCGCATCCCGTCGCTCAATGCCGTCCAATGGGACAATAAGAAGATGGTGGTGGGCGCGGCCCTGGCCGGCGCTGTCGTGTTCGGCGTTCTGTCGCTCGTCACCGGCTCGGGGAGCGACAACAAGGCGCTCGAAGCTCGCAAGGCTCCTCCTCCCGCTGCGGAAGCGCCCTACGATCCCAATTCGGTCATAGCGCCGACGCTGGCGACGGCGCCCCGCGACCCGAACGCCCCGGTCCAGCTCGCCGGCGAACAGGTGCCGGCGATCGGCCCCGATGGACAGCCGATCACGCCCTATGGATCAGCAGGCGGTCAGCAAAGTCGGGGCGTCAGCGAAGCCGAGCGGCGCGCTAACGAGGCGCGTGAGCTGCGCGACAATGCCCGGCGATCGACCCTGATCGCCTACAATGCCAATCAGGGCGTCAGCCGCGCGCTGAGCGACGTCGCCGGCGTTGCCTCCGGCAATGGTCAGAACGACGGAGGTAGCACGCCACCCCGGACGACGAACCTCGATACGCTGAAACAAACCTCGTCGATCGGCACGGCCTCGGCGCGCATGATCGGGGACCGTAACTATCTCGTCACCGCAGGCGCCATCATCCCCTGCACGCTGCAGATCGCAATGGACAGCAGCGTGCCCGGCTACACGACATGCATCATTCCTCGGGACGTCTATTCCGATAATGGTCGTGTCGTTCTGCTCGAGAAAGGCACGCGGGTCTTCGGTGAGTATCAGGGCGGATTGCAGCGCGGCCAAAATCGGCTGTTCGCGATGTGGACCCGCGCTGTCACCCCTCGTGGCGTCGCGATCGACATCGGCTCGCCGGCCTCCGATCCGCTCGGCCGCGCCGGCATCACCGGCAAGATCGATCGATTCTTCTGGCAGCGCTTCGGCGCCGCGATGCTGTTCAGCGTGCTTGACGCTGGCGGGCAAATCGCCGGCCAGGCCGTCAGTCCGCAAGGCTCGTCAGTGTTCCGCACGCCGGGCGATACGACCTCGCAAATTCTCCAGGACACCCAGAACATTCGCCCGATCGTGCGCGTCAACCAAGGGTCCGAGCTGGCGATCACCGTCGCCAAGGACTTCGATTTCTCGCAAGTCTATGGCCTGGGTCTGAAATGAACGCCCCGTTCCGCAACACGGCAATCCTCGATCATGCCGTTCGGCCGCTTCGGCGCTACCTCGATGACGACGGCGTTACCGAAGTCATCATCAACGAGCCTACAATCATCGGCGTCGAGCGGCGCGGAGGCTGGACCTGGGAGAGCGAAGAGGATCTGACGCTCGAAGCGCTCAACCAACTCGCGCGCGCAGCGGCGGCCTTCACTTCGCAGGACGTGACGCGCGAAAATCCGATCTGCTCGACAATTTTTCCGACCGGCGAGCGCGTCCAGCTCGTGCTGCCTCCTGTGGTGCCCGACGGCACGGTGTCGATCACGATCCGCAAGCCGTCGACGAAGACGCTCACCATGCAGGATTTTGAGGCGGGCGGCCTGTTCGCGGACACGAAGGTCGCGAGCAAGCGCGTCAGCCCCGTCGAAGAAAGGCTACTCGGCCTGCTCCATGCGGGGAGGCACGTGGAGTTTTTCGAACTCGCAGTGCGCAGCCGGCTCAACATTCTGATTTCCGGCGCCACGGGCTCAGGCAAAACGACATTTTCCAAGGGCCTGATCCAGCTCATCCCGGAGCATGAGCGCCTGCTGACGATCGAGGACACGCGCGAACTGGTGGTGCCGCACAAGAATGTGGTCCACATGATCTACAGCAAGGATGGCACCGGCACCGCCAAGGTGACAGCCAAGGAACTGCTGGAAAGCGCGCTGCGCATGAGGCCAGACCGGATCCTGCTCCAAGAGCTGCGCGACGGCACAGCATTCTTCTATCTCCGCAACGTCAACAGCGGCCACCCCGGCTCGATCACCACCATCCACGCGGACTCGGCCGAGCTGGCGTTTGAGCAATTGACCCTACTCGTGAAGGAAAGCGAGGGCGGCGCTGACCTCGCACGCGACGACATCCGCTCGTTGCTGAAAATCCTCGTCGATGTCGTGGTGCAGATGAAAAAGGAGGAAGGCGAGTTTCGGATCACCGAGATCTACTATGATCCGGCAGGGCGCCATGCAGCCTAGAAAGGGCACCATCCTCGCGATGGGCATTCCCGTCGCGCTGGTCGTCGCCTTCCTCATCGCATCGGTCGTGGCGTGGATTTACCTCGGCCTCCCCAGCGCAAAGTTCGACATTTTCAAGATGCCGGCGTTCTTCTGGTATTATCGGCATGATCCGGTCGTGCTGAAGGCCCTCGCCGGCGGTGGCTTGGTTGGTGTTCTCATCGCGCGCCTCATGCTGTGGTGGGTCTTGAAGCGGAAGCCGCCGCTGCACGGCGCGGCGCGCTTCGCGAAGGAAGGCGAGATCCGCCACGCCGGTTTCCGTGCCGGCAGCGGCATCGTCCTTGGCAAGAAGGGTGGCAAATTCCTCACATTCGGCGGGAGCGAACATTGCATCGTCGAGGCCCCTACCCGTTCGGGCAAAGGTGTCGGCATTGTCATTCCGAACCTGTTGTCGTGGCAGGAATCCGTCGTGGTTCTCGACGTGAAGCGCGAGAATTGGGACGCCACGGCAGGGTTTCGGCAAACCTATGGGCAAGCGGTTTATCTGTTCAACCCGACCGACCCGGAAGGGCGGACCGCTCGCTACAATCCCCTCGGCTATATTGATCGCACCGACACCGACCAAGTGGTGATCGAGCTGCAGAAGATCGCCACCATGCTGTTCGTGCCGCCTGAGCGTGGCGAGCCCTTCTGGACGGACTCGGCGCGCACGGCCTTTGTCGGCGTCGGGGCGTATCTCGCGGTTGCCGATCAGCCGTTCACCATCGGCGCGATCTACCGGCTGATGACGACCGGCGACACGCGGGGCTTTTTCCGCCGCGTTCTTGACGATCGCTCGCTCGTTCTTTCGCAGGGGTGCCGTAATGCGCTCGCAGATTTCACATCGGGCGCGGACAACACGTTCGCCGGCATCGTCCAGACCGTCACCTCCAAATTGAGCCTTTGGCTCAACCCGCGCGTCGATGCGGCAACAGAAGAGTGCGACTTCGATCTGCGCGAACTGCGCACCAAGCCCATGTCGATCTATCTTGGCGTCTCGCCCGACGAACTGGATCGGGTCGCCCCCCTCTATAATCTCCTTTTCCAGCAGCTCGTCGATCTGAACGTGCGCGATCTGCCGGATGAAACCACGCCCCTGAAAATCCTCGTCATTCTCGACGAGTTTGCGCGCATCGGCCGCGCCCAGGTGATCGCCAGCGCCTTCTCCTATGTCGCCGGCTACGGCATCCGTCTTCTTCCGGTGATCCAGTCCCGATCGCAGCTCCGCGCCGTCTATGGCGAGCATGTCGCCAACGAAATCGTCGCCAATTGCGGTGTCGAAGTCGCCTTCACGCCCAAAGAGCTGCGGGTCGCTAATGAGTTATCCGAGCGGATCGGCTACATCGGACAGGAGTCCATCACCAAATCGCTTACGATACACGGCGTCCTCGCCAACCGCTCCAAGTCGATGTCGGACCAGCGCCGTGCGCTCCTGCTCCCGCAAGAGCTGATGCAGTTTCCCGACGACGAACTATTGCTGCTGCGCGGCGGAATCCCGCCGATTCATGGCGACAAAATCCGCTACTATGCCGACAGCCTGTTCCGCGCGCGCGTGCATCCCGCGCCCGTGGTGCCGCAGATTCCGCGAACGCTGCGCGACGATGAGGACCTGCCCGATTGCGTCATGCCGACGTTCGACCAGCTAACCGATCCTGATCCTTTCACGTTCGCGATGGATTGCGTCGTCACCCAAGATCACCCGGACATGCTCATCGACGTGTTGGCCGAGCAACGTGGCAACGAGGTTGTAGGTGTAATCGAACAGGAGCGGTGACATGGTTGAGAATGTCGAAGCGACCGGCGCTGGCAAGGAAGGCGAAAGCCGTCGCCGGCGACCGATGGAAGTGCCTGCTGAGCTGGACTCTCGGTTCCTCCGCGTCGGGAACAAGCTCTATCGCAGCGCGCATGACAAAGAGGCTGTGGCCACACTCACCCCCGATCGGATCAAGGCAAAGGATCGGGACTCACTGCCCGACCTGATCCGGCTCGCCAAGGAAAACGGATGGACATCGATCAAGGTCAGCGGCGATGCCGAGTTTCAGCGCGCCGCCTACCTCGCCGCCTCGGCGCAGGGGATCAAAGTCGATGGCTATAAGCCTGATGAGAAGACCAGGGCTGCGGCTGAACGCGAGCAAGCGCGTCAGGCCGGCACCCCCGACAACCAAGCCCGATCTACGCGAACGGCGAACCAGGCTCGCGATACGAAAGAACAGGCCGAGCCTCGCTCCGATCTGGCCGAGCGCTTCCGTCGGCAGTCTGATGTGCAAAACGCGAAAGACCCCGAGCTGCGCAAGGCGCAAAGCCATGTTGCGCTTGCTATGGCAGTCGCGACCGAACGCTTCCCCGACGATCACGCGAAGCGCCGCGAGTTCGTGGCGGAACGCAAGGAAGAGGTGGCGGCTCGGCTCGGCCGCGGTGAGGCGATCGCCGGCATCGAGGTGAAGACGCGGCAGGAACAGCGCGTTCGCGAGATGGCCCAGGACCAGATATTGCAGAAATCACGATCGAGATGATGACCACATGTGAGATTTGGGGATTGCGGCCACGAAGCTGATAAGCCGCGCGTCGCGCGCGCCAATGCCGACCTCGGCTTTGAACCATTGGCGGTCATCGGCGATTAGATTGACGACTGCGATCGGGGCGCCAAGCGCCTCGGCGGCCAATTTTACAACGTCGTCAAAATCGCTTTCGCGCGCGGTATCGAGAATCTGATAACGCCGAAGTGCCGCAATTCTATCAGTTTCTCGCAAACTCGTACTCACCGCCTCACCGCCCTGCCAATGCAACTTAGCAGACGGTCGAAAAAAATCGAGAATTTGCGCTGCCGATGCCTCATCTCAGCGCCGCCTCGTGGGAGGAGGTGTGCCACGTGGCACACCCCGATCAGGGGGTCGCCGATCCTGATCTGTCCGCTCCTGGGCAACTTTCACGCGCGCCTCCGCCTCGCGCAACATGCGATCGGGGAGTGTTTCGATGCTGGCACGCTCCTGAATGAACTGCCGCACGTCACGCGCGAGCTTTCGATCCTCGTGGTCGGCGCTGCGATCGAGCTGTTGAGCCGCCACTTCGTAGCGTTGTTTGGTGTCCTGCCACCGCTCTCGCGTCTTCGAGACGAACGCAGGTTGCTCAGCTTTACCAAGGGCGATCTGCATCGCCTCGCGCGCTTGGCGTAGGTCTGTTTCGGTAGGCTGACGAGACGCGCCGCTGCGAATACGCGCACGCAACTGGGTCAGCGCCATGCTGGTCCCCGCCCTCCCCTGTCCGCGTGTATAGCGCGGCGTTGCCTCCGCCTCGACGCCACGGCTGCGCAGCGCTTCGGCAAACGCTTCTCGAAACCGAAACAGATCCTCGCGCCTCGGATCGAAGCGCGTGCGATTAAGCCCCTCCGCCTGCACCGTTAGATGGACATGCGGGCGCGGCGTATCCGTATGAAGCGCCATAAGATAATCGTGATTGTCGCCGATCATGCGTTCCGCCGTCTCGCGCACCGCTTGTTTCACGGTCTCCGGATCGGTGCCGGCAGGCATGGAGAACACCATCGCCACGGCTGAAACCGTTGTGCCGCGCCGCCAATAAAGCGCATCGGACCACTCATCGGCGATCTGCTGCACGTCGTCCTTGGTAGCGACGAACTCGCCGTCCCGCGTTTCAAGCGGAATATCCCCGTGGCGGCCGATATAGTCGAGATGAGCGGCGAGATGCTTGGCCCCCTTCTTGCGCCCCGTGACTTTGACCAGCACCTCCGGGGTGCGTCGGACAACGCGCGCGAGCGTGGCCTTGGCCGAGCCTCGCAAGCTCGCATGTATCGACGAGGCTGCTGATCGGGCCGCGAATGGGCCGGTGCCGTTGACCAGGTGCCGCGCATAGCGAATGTTTGGATCGCTCACGAGACGGGGCTTGAAGCTCGGCTTCAATGCGCCCCACAGCTCATCCTCGCGATCTCCAAACGGCATTAGTCGACTACCTCCCAAAAGGCGGTCTCGCCACGCAGCACGTCCGCCAGCGCGGCGATCTGCTCGTTGATCTCTTCACGCATGTCGGCAATGCGGCGCAGCTCGCGATCGATTTGCAACCCGCTGTCCGCCATCATCGCGGCGTTCCCCGCCTTCATGGCCTGGTTGAGATTTCGACCGATCCGCGTGAGCTGCATCCGGATCGGGGCCACCGCATCGCGCAGGCCATCGTCGACGCTACCCTTGAGGCCAAGATGGCGGCGCACAAGCGCCTTGATCCATCCCGCTCGATCAACACCGCGCTGGGCCGCCTTGTGATCGAGGACAGACGTTTCTGCATCGGTGAAGCGCAGGTTCACGCGATTGCTGGGGCTTTCTGCCCTCGGCGCGATCCGGGGAGCATCGGCAACGTGCTTCAACGACTGTTGCAGGACCGTGCGAAGAAGGGCGCTGCGCCCTCCCCTGCCCTCTGCCACGGCGTCGAAGGCCGCCAGCAGCTCGCGATCGACACGCGCCGTCAACATCGCTGATTCCTTGGTGGGGGATGCAGGGTGCGACGAGGTTGGCATGGCCCGCATAGGGATAATGTAATACATCCGACACCGCAACACCTATCCTGCCATTAAACATACCCCACCAAAATCAACCTTCAAGTGTGCCACGTGGCACACCCAATCCGTCTTGGAAGTGATGAAGTCGCGGAAAGGAAGGATGGGACCAGGGCGTGAGTGTCGGCCGCTGCCGACGCTCTCCGTTTCAACCGTCGATCAGCGCCAGCTTACGATCCGCGGTTCTGTTTCACCGTCGAAATGCACCAGCGCTTCGACGACCATCGCACGCTTGCCCTCGATCTCGATCGTCGGTCGCTCCACTCGCTGCTTGCCGCCCTTCGGCTTGGACGCAGCGCGCGGGGCAGGGGCCTCGCCGATCGTTGGCGCAACCGGAACGATCGTCTCGTCCAACGCGCGATCGGCTTCGTCGTCCCTGATCTCGTCCGTTGTTGCTCCTGACGGCGAGGTGATGGGCGTAGCGTCAGAGGTCCCGTCGGATTGCGGAACAGAGGGCAGCGTCTCCTCCTCAAAGGCCGGCGCTGGCTTCGGCGCGGACTTCTTCGCGCCAACCTCACGCGCGAACCGCTCGCACGCCAGCACGGTCATATCCTCGGGCGCGGTGTTAGCGACGAACGCGCGAGTTGCCGCATCGTCGGTCTTGGCGGCTTGGGTGAGCGCGACGGCGCTTCTCATCGAAATATCGGCGAACAGACCTGCGATATAGTCGGGAGCCTTGGCGAGTCCTTGATAGCGGGTAAGCAACGTCCTGTTGCGGCCCGTCGCCCGCGCCAGCTCGGCGAGCGAACGCCCCTTCGCGACCTGGCCGGTGACAAACCGGATCATGTCGGCCGTCGATAGATCCTCGCGCTGATCGTTCTCGATGAACTGATCGATGCGAACCTGCTCAACATCATCAGTCTTGCTGACTATCGCGCGGACCTGAACGCCCAGCTTCTGGCACGCCCGCCAGCGCCGCTCGCCGAACATGATCCGATAGCGCCCATCGGCATCCTTCCGCGCAACGGTGATCGGTTGGAGCTGCCCGCGCTCTTTGATGGTCTCGGCCATCTCGTCGATCGTCGCGTCGTCGATATGGCTGCGAACATTCTCCGGATCGGGATAGAGCAGTTCGGTATCGAGGAGCTGGACGCGATCGGCGTCCGCAACCGCCGCCTTCTCGCTGAAAACGTCAAAGCCGGTAAAGTCTGTCATGCGTGGCTCCCGATCCGGGTCATGGCTTCCTCGAGAAAGGCGCGCATCGGGGGAAGCGAGGTCCGCACGTCCTTTTCGAACCGCCACACCGGCACATGCTCTTGGATGGCCTGGCTGTAATGTGCGCGTTCCGGAAGATAGGTGCTGAATAGGTTGCGGCCGATCTTGCTCTTGATCGCGGCCAGCATGTCCATCTGATGCCTGTCATTGGCCCGCACGCGGTTGGGGATCAGCCCGACGACATGGATCGGAGTTCGGCGCTTGCTGTTCACCGTCGCGATCGAATCCGAAACCTGCTTGGTTGCGGCGGGACCGAACGGCCCCAGCTCGACGGGCACGATCAGGTGATTACACACTAAGAGTGCTGCGAAGTTGATCCACGACCACGAAGGGGGCGTGTCGATGACGCAATAGTCAAAATACGGATCGAGCGCCGGAAAGTTCGCACTGAGATTGGTGAGCGCGCGCGGGTAATCGGCGTCATACTCGCCGCCCATACGGTTCGAGTAAATCGCAAGTCGAGGAAAGCTGGCAGGCGGCACATAGCCCGGTTCGAACAGCGGCTTACAGGTGCCAAGACTTTCGAAGTCGGCGAGCGCATCGGTCGCGTTGCACTGGCGATCGAGATCAAGAAACAGCACGCGATGGCCCGCGTCTGCGAGATGCCATGCCACATGGCAGGCGATCATCGTCTTTCCGGCACCGCCCTTTTCCACATTGATGGCAATCGTCTTCACGCCTTACCAGCCTCGGTCGGAATTGTTGTTCCAGTGGTCGTAACCGCGATAATTCGAATCGGTGCGCGTATTGCGACGCGCCTCCTCATCCGGCGTATCTCCGCTCCAGATGCGCGGATTATCGCCACCACCGCCCCTAAGGACGGCCCAAGCGATCAGGACGAACAGCCCGATCGTCAGCAGATTACCCAACATGGCCTTCGCCTCCGTCGCCTTGATAAAAGGCCCAACCTGTAATAAGTGGTATCTGAAATGACGTCAATAGGTGGTATCAGAAATATGCGTACCTCGCGATGACCACTAGCAAATCTGGAACGGCAGGTCGCCCACGGATTAACGCGGAAAAGACGATGGCGCGATTTCCGGAAGGGACGTTGGGCCGGATCAAGGCCGCGCTGCGCGATGGTGAGAACCAGTCGGACTTCATGCGCGAGGCCGTTGAACTGGAACTTCGCCGGCGAGAGGGGCCGCCGGTAGGCGGCCCCGACCGCTCTTAGTCGCGATCCTCCGTGCCCTTGGCGAGAACCGCGAAGCCGTCCGCGATCAGCTCCACCGTGTAGCGCCGGCCTTCGGCGCTGTCGTATGAGTTCTGGCGGACGCGGCCCGTGATATGCACCAAGTCACCCTTCTGAGCCTTGGCGGCGCGCTCGATCAGCTTGCCGAACAGCGTCACCTCGTTCCAGTGCGTGTCCGTGACCCATTCGCCATTTTCCTGGCGGTTATAGTTGGCGGCGACGTTCACCTTCGTCACCTTGTCATGCTCTGTGATCTTGCCGATCCGGCCGATAATCCGAAATTCCGCGATATTTTGCATGGTCCTGTCCTTTTAAGCGATCAGGCTCATTCCTGATGGGATTTGAAGGGGCGTGCAGGCGCCGCGATCAAGCGAAAAAACGGAGGGTCCGCGTAGCGGAAACCGTAGGCGCAGCCGGTTATTTGCTTGATCGTAGAAGGCGGCCAGCGCCCATTTTCCCATCGATCCAGGAATAGCCAATCAGAAGGCAACGGGCTGTGATTTTCGCGCCACGGATCTCGCGCCGGAAAGTGGATGATGGCGTGGCAAGATGATGGTCGACCAGGCCGCCACGGCCGCGGCGAATTTGGACGGCGGAAACGTCTGAAAAGAGGACGTCGGCGCCGATCGTGCGCTCCCCGACGCTGGAGGCATGGCGCTACGGTCGCGTTCGTCGATGAAAAACGCCTGCACCAAGCACGAAGGCGGCCATTTGAGCGCGACGGTAAACGCTTGCTCCTCTCGGGAGCATCGCGACGCGAAGCGGCGCGTCCGACGGTTTGGCTTGGTGCTGTTGGTGCCATTCGGGCTCTGAGGGTTCGATCAGGACCGTCTGCGCCGTCAGGCGTTAGAGCGTTGGCCGACTAGGCCAACTCCATCTGTGCTTAGATTATATGAATCTAGGAGCGGTTGACCATTTTTTTGAGACTCTTGTTTCTCGATCGCGATGGCGAGACTGTCGAGTACGCGCCGCAGGCCCTCATCCTCAATTTCCTCGGCAACGACTTGGCGGGGCGTGCGCCAAAGACGCATGGCCTCGATCTCTTCGATCCGATCGACCTCCCGCTGCACCACATCGTCGGGGAGGGGAACGGGCCGGAGAAAGCGCGGAAGGAAGCGGGCGAGCCGGTTGGGGAAACTCATGCGATAGACGTTCGACGTCTGCGCATTGCGCGCTTTGGGGCGATCGGCGGGCGGGTCGATCGGAACGCATCGACGCTGCTTCTCGAGCAGGCCCATTGTGGCGAGGATCGACAAGCCGCGGCCTACGCTGGCGCGGGACAGGCCGGTTGCGGTCTCGATCCATTCCCAGGTCGGGAACACCTTGCCGGCGCAGGTTCGGGCGAGGGTGGTAAGCTGCTCGAACACACGGACGGCTGCCGGCGTGATCAGCGTGACAAGCCGCTCATCCTCGGTGAGTTGACGCCCCTCGGCGCGGGCGAGCCGACGCACAGCGTTCTTGCGCTTCAACAACTCCACGGCCTTCTTGTAGAGCCGATCGGTTTCGCCCTTTGCGTAGCTGTAGAAGAAGTCCTCTTCGAACGTGCCGGCCTTCCGGCTGTTCGGATGAACATGCGCACGAGTGGGATTTGATGCGCCCGATCGCGATCGTGGACGCGCTCGCTCGATGCGGTCGAGCGCCATGAAGCTCGCCCTCGCGAGTGTAACAGCTCCCATCTTCCGTCCCCTTCTTGGGGCCGGGACCAGGCAAAACTAGAGCGTGGCGCGAAGTGCGCTCCCTTGAACCAAGGCTCAGGAACAGGTATGAGGGGGGTGTCTTACGTCCCGATCGATGCCGCCAAGCATCGCTCATCACGTTCCAGGATGCCCGGCCTTCGTGCCGGGCTTTCTTTTATGTGGTCACAGCTGCTCCCCGTCAGGCCGAACGCAGGATGCTTTCGGCACCCGGTTATTTTTGGCGAATTAAGAGGTGCCGCGAAACAGTTGAAGTTCGTGCTTTCGCTGACCGACTCGAACAAATTTTCGTGCTTTCGCCGACCGATTGCGGGGGCGTTCGTGCTTTTGCCGACCCGACTTCATGCTTTCGCTGACCGAAGTTCGTGCTTTTGCCGACCGATCAGTTCGACACCGCCAAGCTGATTCGCAATACCGAATAAAGGAGGCGGTTAGACAGTCGCCAGAAGGGGGCGGGGAGTAATCTTGACGCGATCAGCGCCGGCATTTCGACGCGAGCGGCCCTTGTCTGATGTTGGCGCCCCTTCGATCAAATCGAAGGCGAAGCCCGGGATGCCGTCTTCGTCGGCTATTCGTTTCAGCTCATAGCGGAAATGCTTGAGCGAGCTTTGATAGCCGAGCTGCAACCGCAGCTCGTCAAGATCAACATCGACCGCGCCATGCACACATGCCGATCGCGCGACTTCATACAGCCGGCGCTCGATCGGGCCGAGCTGAAAATAGGTGGGCGCATAGTCCAGCACCCGCCGATCGCGCAGAATGGCTCGATAGAGCCAATCACACAGGCGGACCTTCACGGCTTTCAGCCGTTTATCGCCGGTCTTCGTCTTGGTGTAATGAAGCTGCGCTTCGGACAGCCAAGAGAAAAAGCCGGCCTGGCCTTCGCCTCCTGCCTCGATATTCGTCTTGATCTGCGTGCCCTGCAGCCGCTCCAGTGCGTCCGACAGTCGAGAATAGGAGCGGGCCGAACCGTTGACGCCGGTGACACGGAACAGATCATGCGCGGTAAAATAGAAGTCCTGCGACACGCCCACCCCGGCGTCCAGCTTTGCCACCATGAGACTGGCGATATAAAGCAGAACCTCTTTGTCGTAGATCGTGGCCACGCCCTTTGCGGTCGCCACGATCTCGATCGACACCGTTTCGGTCTTATAGGCGAGCGGCTTGGTCCATTTCCCTTTGCTCAATGCGAAGAAGGGAAAGGCCATCAACGAACGCTCGCCGCGAACCTCGGTCAGCAAAGGGCTGTCGAGCGCAAACAAGTCGCCCTGGATCGATGTAGCGTCGCTCATCGCTTCGCCGCTCCGGTTTGGCGATCGGTCGCCAAAAGCACGAAGATCAGACGGGAATCGGCCTGTCCCCACCGTCCCGGCCCCGATTGAAGGCAAAAGTTCGTGCTTTTGATGACCGTTCGCCGCTGAGCCTGACCGCGTTCGTGCTTTTGGCGACCGCGGCAACGGGCGTGTCTCGCAAACGATCGATTATGAGACGGGGCCATGTGAGAACGTGTAGCAGGCGTGCAGCACGTATCAAAACACTTTCTCGATTGAGCTGGATCGTGGTAGGCGCGAAAGATGAGTTTTGAGAACCATTCATGCTGATCGGCTATGCGCGCGTCTCGACGCCGGAACAGGATCTAACGCCCCAGCTCGACGCGCTGCGCGAGGCGGGCTGTGAGAAGATATTCAGCGACAAGGCGAGCGGTGCCAAGGCGAACCGTGCCGGCCTGGCCGAAGCTTTGTCACACGCGCGCGCCGGCGACGTGATGGTGATCTGGAAGCTGGATCGGCTCGGCCGAACCTCCAAAGGTCTGATCGACCTCGCGACGGAGCTGGAAGAGCGCAACGTCGGCCTTCGCTCGATTACCGATGGGATCGACACTTCCGGAACGGCGGGAAAGTTCGTGTTCCGCATCCTCGCCGCGCTGGCCGAAATGGAACGCGATCTCATCCGCGAGCGGACGACGGCGGCGCTGATGGTGGCGAAGCGCGAGGGCAGGACAGGCGGTCGCAAGACAGTGATGACGCCGAAGCGGATCGAGGCCGCGCGCAAACTGCTCGCTTCGGGCATGACGGCGCGCGAAGTCGCGCCGGCAATCGGAGTCTCGGTGCCCACCCTCTACCGCCATCTTCCGGCGCCGATGCAGGACGCGATCGGCGTGGAAGGGGAAGGCGCGGAAGCGTGAACGTCTTGCTTTTCAGCGGCGGGGACGGGCTGTCCGCCCTGACGATCGACGCGGAAAGGCGAGCCTTCCTGACGAGCAAGATGCCATCGCGCTGATCGGGGAATATGGATTCTGCTGTTTCGAGGGCCGTCAGACCAGATTTTCCCTCGGCGCCGACGGCACCAGATTTAGACTCAACCGGCATGGGAACGGCTCCCCGAGCCGTCGTGTTCATCATCGCCGTGTACCTCCAGACGTCCGAGCAGCCACCCGTCCGGGCACGTCTTGCCGGGGTGAGGTCAGGGAAAAGGGAACCGTTTCGTTTCTTTATCGTTCCAGCCACTGATTTCGCTTACTACTTGACAACAACAACGGAGGTATCGATGAAGATTGCTATTGTCGCTGCTCTGCTCACCCTTGCGCCGGTTCCAGTGTTGGCGCAGGCCGTTTCGCCCGCCACTCCGGGAACTATGACCAGCGCCGACGTCGGCGTCTCGCCGATCTCGAGCCAGAGCGGACCCAATTACGTGCTCGCCGCGGCCGACGCCAACCTCTACCAGATCAAGGCCGCGCAGCTCGCCGCGACGCGGGCGCAGCGAGACGACGTCAAGGCCTACGCGAAGCGCGTGCTGGCGGAAACGCAGAGCAGCCACAAGGCGTTGCTGGCAGCGCTGAAGAATGATCAGCGCACGATCAAGGCGCCGCCCTCGAGCCTGTCCGCCGACCGCGCTGCCCTCCTCAAGCTGCTCCAGAAGGCACCCAAGGGTGCCTTTGACAACCTGTATCTGACCCAGTCGGCGCAGGTCCAGCAGGCCGCCTGGGCGGTGAACAAGGGTTATGCGCAGGACGGAACCGACCCGGCGCTTCAGCAGATTGCCGGTACTGCGGTTCCGATGCTGGAGAACGAACTCACCACCGGCAAGTCGCTGACCCCCTCCGGGCTTGCAGGATAGGTGATACCCGCCGGGCCAGGTCGATGAAGCCCCCCTTCGATCTGGTCCGGTACCTGTTTGCGGCGCTTACTGCCGGGAGTGCAGCCTGCGAAATTGCTCCCGCGCCTCACCGCGCATGAGATGCTGCATTAGGATCCAGTAGCCCGTGACGGCTGTGTCTCCTGCCGCCGGATACGAGCCCGCCATGTTGCGCCTAAGGTCCTCGAAAAGCGCTTGCTCTAGCGCACGTCCCTCTTCGGTAAGCGACAGCAGCTTCTGCTGTCGATCGCGCTCCCCGACCCGCCCGCAGACGAGCCCGCGATCCATCAGATCCCGCATCACCCTGCCAAGCGATTGCTTCGTGACGCAAAGAACGTCCAGCAGCTCGCTGACCGAAATTTCCGGGAACCTGCCGAGGAAGTACAGGGCGCGGTGATGCGCCCGCCCGAGGGTACGCGTCGCCAGCTCGGCATCGGCATGCGCCAGATGGGATCTGTGGGCGAAGAACATCAGATCCATCCTCCCCTGATCGCGTCATCACGCAGATACTGGGCAGGAGGCGGCAAAAGCGGAGCCACCCCGCGGTCGGTGCTCTCCCCTCGCATCATTGCAAGACCGTCACTTCTGGCTCCACCCAAGTCCCATCGCCTTTTGGAGGGCGACAAAGGCCCGATCAAGCTCGCCAGTCGCTTCCAGCACCGACTGTTCGGCAGCTAGCGCCGCGCGTTCGGCATCGATGGACGTGGTCAGCGGTATCGCTCCCTGCGCGTATCGCTGCCCGGCATAGGACGCTGACTGCCTGGCACCGTTCCGGCTCGCGATAGACGAAAACAGGTTCCGGCGCTGATTGCCGAAGCGGGTCAGGCTGGTTTCCGCGTCCGACAGCGCGCCGAGAATCGCCTTGCGATATTGCGCTTCCGCCTCGTCGCGATCGGCCTGCGCCTGCTCGACCCGGGCACGATTGCGGCCGAAGTCGAGGAAACTCCAGCTGATCCGCGGCAGGAAAAGGCCCGCGAAGCTGTCAGGATCGACCACATCGGCAATATTGGGACCACCGAGGCCGATGATACCCATGATGCTGACCGACGGGAACTGCCGGGCAACGTCGACTCCGATCTGCGCGTTCGATGCCGCCAGCTGCCGCTCGGCCGCGCGAATGTCGGGCCGGCGTCGCAGCATGGCGGCAGGATCGCCGATCGCGACAGTCCTTGGGATCAGCGGAATCGGGGCAGGGGTAGACAGTAAGGCATCGTGCGCACCGGGCTCATCGCCGGTGAGCAGGGCGAGCTGGTCCAGCGTGGTCGCGATCTGTCCCTCGAGCGGCAACAGTCCGGCCTCCGTGCGGGTCAGCTCGGTCTTCAGCCGAACCACCTCGTCGCGCGACGATGCACCGAGTTGCTCGCGCTGTTGAAGTAGGGCGAGTGATCGCTGCTGAAGCTGCGCGGAGCGGCGGGCCAGGATCAGGCGCTGCTGAAGTTCGCGCAGGGTCACATAATTCTGGGCAACCTCCGCCGAGAGGCGAACCTGCGCATCGGCCCTGTTAGCTTCGGCCGCCTGAGCCTGGGCCTCGGCACCTTCGGCAGCGCGGCGTCGCCCGCCGAACAGATCGATCTCCCACGACGCGTCCAGGCCGGCGTTGTAGAATTCGGCCCTGACACGATCGGATTGCTCGCCTTGCGTCGGCAGCGCGAGCGAGCCTGCGGGAAGATCAGCGACGATCGATGTCCCTGACGCCGAGACGGTGGGAAGCTGGTTCGCGCGCTGTTCGCGCAAGCTGGCGCGCGCCTTGCGGATGCGCGCCTCGGCGATCGCCACGTCCGGATTTGAGGCTAGCGCGCGGTCGATCAGCATCGTGAGCTGTGCGTCGCCCATGCCTTCCCACCAGCGTGCGACAGGGGGCTGCGGTGACGTGACAGCCTGATCCGCGCGGCGAAATGTCGATCCCGGCCGCTCGCCGCTCGCAACGCCCGGCGGGCCTTCATAGTTGGGTCCGACAACGCATCCGGTTAGGAGTGTGGGGAGAATGGCCCAGCCAAGTCGCTTCATCAGTGCATCGCCATCTGCGTGTCGGAGGAGATCGGGCGGAGAAACAGCGCCAGCGGCGTCGTGATCGCGACCGCGACGCTCAGCGCGAAGAACAGGTCGTTATAGGCCATGACGGTAGACTGCTCGAGGAGTTGACCTGCGAGCTGCCGATAGGCGCCGGCTTCACCGGACGGCATGGTCATGGCTCTAGCGAACCATTCCTGCGTGGTGGCCGCATTGGCCGACACCGTCTCACCCAGCCGGTTGAAATGAAGGAAAGTCTGCCGATCCTGGAGGGTCGCCATCAGGGCAAGGCCGATCGATCCGCCGAGGTTGCGCCCCGCGTTGAACAGCGCGGACGCATCGCCGGCATCCTCGGGCGCCACGGCGCTGATCGCGGCCTGGTTGAGGAACATCATGGCGAAGATCTGCCCGAAGCCGCGGACGAGCTGGGAATCCGTCAGATCGCCCCCGGCCGACTGGGCGGTGAGATGCCAATCCATCGCGCAACTGACGCCCATCAGCGCCATGCCGACAAAAACCGCCAGCCGGACGTCGAGGTATTTGAACGCGAGCGGCAGGAACGGCATCAGCATCAGGGCGGGGATGCCGGAGACGAAGACCACCTTGCCCGATTGCAGCGCGCTGTAATCCGCCATCGACGAGAGGAACTGGGGGATGAGGAAGGTCACGCCGTAGAGCACGACGCCGATGATGAGGCTGAGGACGAAGACGCTGCCGAAGGAGCGGCTGAAGATCAGCGACAGCTTGAGCACCGGATACGCGGAGCGGACCTGTCCGATCGTGATGAGCGCGAAGCCGAAGACCGTTGCGATCGCAAGCTTCACGATCAAGGCGGACTCGAACCACATCTCTCGCTGACCCTCCTCGAGCATGACGGTTAGCGCACCCAGGCCGATTGCGAGCCCTGCGATCCCGAGCCAGTCGGCATGGCGCAGCTGGTCGAGCCGCAGACGCTCATGCTTGAGCCCGAACAACAGGAGCAGGACGAGCCCGGCACAGACCGGCACGTTCAGGAAAAAGGCGTAGTGCCAGCTATAGTTGTCGGTGAGCCAGCCGCCGATGATCGGCCCGAGCACCGGACCGAGGATCGCGGTGCCGCCGAACGCGGCGGTGCCGATCGGCTGCTGCGATGGCGGGAGCCGCGTCGCGATGATGGTCATCGCGGTCGGGATCAGGGCACCGCCGGTGAAGCCTTGGCCCACGCGCCCGGCGACCATCATCGGCAATGTCGTTGAAATGCCGCACACTATGGAGAAGCCAGTGAAGCTGACCGCAGCGCCGAGAAGGAAGTTGCGCAGCCCGAAAAGCCGTACGAGGAAGGGGCTGAGCGGGATCATGACGATCTCCGCTACGAGATAGGCGGTCGCGACCCAGGTGCCCTCCGTTCCGCTCGCGCCGATCTCGCCCTGGATGGTTGGCAAGGCCGCATTGACGATCGAGATGTCGAGCAGCGCCATGAACGACCCGATCGTGCCAGCCGCGACGGCGAGCCAATCGCGCAGGCCTGCGCGTTGGGCTGCCATCAGCGCGGGTCCTGCGTCTCGCCGCGCTTCAAACGCTTGGTTTCCTGCTCGATCCGTTCCCGGCTGCCCTTGGCACCGATCGTATCGACCGTGACCTCGACCGACAGACCGGGACGCAGCACCCGGCGCGCCTCCGGGCCCGCCTCGATGCTGATGCGCACGGGCACCCGCTGGACGATCTTGGTGAAGTTGCCGGTGGCGTTCTCAGGCGGGATCAGTGAAAACTGCGCGCCCGTCCCCGGAGAGAAACTGGCGACCCGGCCTCGCAGTTCGGCGCCGTCCAGTGCATCCACCTTGATGGTGACCGGCTGTCCGACGCGCATCAGCGCGACCTGCGTCTCCTTGAAGTTAGCCTCGATGTACAGTTGATCGACCGGCACCACCGACATCAGCCGGGTCGCCGGCTGGACATATTGCCCGGCCCGCACCGCCTTGTCGGCGACAACGCCGTCGATGCTGCTGCGGATCTCGACGGCGCCGAGATCCGTCGAGGCGCGCGCAAGCTGCGCCTGCGCGGTGCCGCGCTGCGCCTCCGCTTGGTCGATGCGAGCCGCTTGTGTCGCGACACTGCGACGGGCGGCGAGGTAGGCCGCGCGCTGCGCGCGCAGCTCCGCGCCGGCTCGATCACGCTGCAGGACAAGGTTGGCGAGGCGCTCGCGCGATTCCGCTCCTGTGCGGGTAAGCGGTTCGTAACGTCTTACCTCGTTCTCTGCCGCTGCCGCGGCAGCCGCGGCGCTCGCGACCTGGGCGGCGGCCTGGGCGACCGTGGCCTGCTGCTCGTCAAGCGTCCGGCGCGCGGTCGTGATGTTGGCGCCGGCAGCGGCGATCTGGGCTTGCGCCTGTTCGACATTGGCGCGGTAGTCACGAGGATCGAGGACGGCGAGCAGCTGGCCGCGGCGGACGGGCTGGTTGTCGGCGACGAGGACACGCTCGACATAGCCGCCGACCTTCGGTGAGACGGTCACGAAGTCCGCGCGCACATAGGCGTTGTTGGTCGACTGCAGGTACTGGCCCCGCTGCCGATAGTTGATGTACCAGAAAGCCGCCGCGACAATCCCGAGGATCAGGGCTCCGATCAGGACGTAGCGGATGATCGGATAACGCTCGAGAAGCCCGGGCTTGTTGTCCTTCTTGCCGTCCTCGTCCTTCCGGTCGTCGCCCCCTTGATCGGATCGAGACCCATCCCGGCTGCGCTCGTCCGATCCCTGCCTGTCGGACCCATGCTCGCCGCACTCGGTCTGCGCGTCAGCCACTCTGCAACCTTGTAATATGTAAACCGTTTCGTATCATAGACGCTTCGTCTGAGCGTTTCCACCGTGTTCTCACAAAGAACCGAACAGGGGCAGGGAGGCCCACGATTTCTGATGAAAGTGCAAGGTTTGACATCCCTTGGAACCGCGGCGGCCTTTGCATTCGGCCTGGCCTCGGCCGTGCCGGCACGCGCGCAGTCGGAGGACACCGGCGCCCCCGATCGTTCCCGCCTAACGATCGGCGTGGGCGCGGCCACGCTGCCTGACTATGAAGGGGCCGACAAGAACAACATCACCCCCGGAGTGGTTCTGATCGGCAAGGTTGCCGACCATGACTTCTTCACGCGCGGCACTCAACTGTATGTGAACCTGATTCCGAGCCGCTCGGGACCAGGTACCAACGTCGAGCTTGGCGTGATCGGCGCGGCGCGGCTTGACCGGACCAACAAGGTCGACAACCTCCAAGTGCGTGCACTCGGCAAGATCGACACCGCGTGGGAAGCCGGCGGCTATGTCGGGATCAGCCGGACGGGCGTGATCACCAGCGATTACGACACGCTGACCGTCCGCGTGGCCTATGTCCACGACCTGTCGGACGTTCACGACAGCTACGTCGTGACGCCGCAGATCAACTACGCGACGCCGCTGTCCACCCGCACGCTTGTTTCGGTCGGAGCTTCGGCGGACTATGTGGGGAAGGGCTACGGCCGCACCTACTTCGCGGTCACGCCCGCAGGGTCGCTCGCTAGCGGCTTGCGGACCTATTCTATCAATGACAGCGGTTGGAAGCGGTACAACCTGTCCGCCTTCATCCTGCAAAGCCTGAGTGGCGACCTCCGTCGCGGCTTCGGACTCGGGGCCGGCGTGCTCTATGGTCGCATGCTGGGCAAGTACAAGCGCAGCCCTATAGTCAGCGACGTGGGCGATGCTGACCAGCTCGCCGCCGCGGTCGGGCTGACCTACACCTTCTAGATCGCCGGGGGGGGGCGGTCCAGCACCCGGCGGCCGCCACATACAGGCGAGTGACGGTCAGATATAGCCGCTCGCGCTTTCACCAGAGTGAACAGCGCGGGCTGAAAAGCCGTTCGGTTTCGCGAACCTGGAGAATACCCCAAATCCCGCCATCCAGCTCAGCATGGCCACGCACGACCGGCGGGCCGATGGAGCAATCGACTGGCTGAAGAAGCTGGTGTTTTCGGTTTCCGCCGCCTGAAGGCCTCAAGCAACTAGGGCGAATTCAAACTGCGCGGTGCAGACGGGCTCTGCTCTGCCCTCTTGGAACGCTTCAGCCTCCATCGCCGCGACGCGTCGCCCGACGCGTCTGATCGCCGGGGCGGTGCGCAGGGGTGCCTGCCGTGCCGCCGAGAAGAACTGAAGATGGGTGCTGATCAACCGCGGAGGCCGCGAGAGAGCCAGCGTGCGCAGCAGGGTCAACCCCGCCGACAGCTCCAGGAACGAGGTGATCGCGCCACCGTGAAGTGCGGGCAGCATCGGATTGCCGATCAGGTCGCCTGCGGGCTCAAGCACGAAACGGCCCTCGCGTTCCGTCATCATGGCGTCGAGCATCTGGGCGAAGCTGCCCGGCGTCGGGCATGCCGGCGGGCGATCCGGCGTCACAGCGCGACCCGGTTGATCGAGAACACGCCCTGGGCTGTCGCGGTCAGATGGGAGGGGTCGGTGTCCCAGACCTCGGTACGGACGAACGCCAGATGGTCGGTTGCGTCGTAGCAGTGCGCCCATGCCGTTGCAGCACATCGCGTCGCAATGGGACGGATGTGGTCCACCTTCAGGTTTAGCGTCGAGATCGCCAGCCGCTTGCCCAGCCGGGACATCACCGCCACGCCGCATGCCTGATCGATGAGGCTCGTCAGGACACCGGAGGCAAGCACCTCGTCGTCGTCGGCCAGATCCTGACGCCAGGCGATCCTCATCGAGCTTAACCCGTCACCCGCCGAGATCAGCTCGATCGCGAGCCAGTTGCTCCACGGAATCCCGGCCGGTTGCAGCATCCAATCCTCGCCCATGCGCTAGCTCCTCTCGAGCGGTAGTCTCCACCTGGTCGCCCCGGCACATCAAGAGATTATCAAAGGAACAGTACGGTTTACATTCTCGAACCTCGACCTATCCTGTTCGTCGTCCATGGAAACGCGGTCGAACAAATTTCTGGTGCTCGTGGTGACCGGCTTTCTGCTGGGCACGCTCCTGATCTTCACGCTGTGGTTGTTCGATGCGCGCGATGGAGACGGAAATCCCTATCTGATCCGCTTTACTGGAAGCGTTGCCGGTCTGGAGAAGGGGTCGCCGGTGACCTTCTCGGGCGTTCCGGCCGGCCATGTCACGTCGATACGGTTCGACAAGGAGGACCCGTCAGCGGTTCTCGTGACCGTCAGCCTCGAGCCTCGAATCCCCGTCGTCGCAGGCGTGAAAGCGTCGCTCGCACGATCGGCACTTACCGGAACCGCGAACATCAGCCTCGATGGCGCCCGGTCTGGTGCGCCCCCGATCGTTGCGGCGAACGACGGGGAGCTTCCCGTCATCCCCGCCAAGGAAGGCGGGCTCCTTAGCGGCGGAGGGGACCCCGTTGCACTGGTCGAGAAGATCAGCCGCACCGTGGACTCTGTCACGCGCAACCTCGGCGCCGCTCAGCAGCAGCGGGCCAGCGATCGGCTGGCGGCGCTCGCGGAGAGTTCCGCCGGTTGGGCAGACAGGGCCGGAGGGGCGTCCGATAAGCTTTCCGGCGCGCGCGGTCGCGTCGTGGCCGTAGGGAACGCCTTGCAACGATCCGGCGACAGCGCACAACGGTTGAGAGCTGTCCTGGACGAACGTCGCGCGACCGTTCTCGCGAAAGCGAACCGCACGTTGCTGAACGCTCGAGACGGAGCTGAGCAATTTACGGCGCGCGTAGAGGCGGTTCGGCCCACGATCCGCAGCGCGACTGCCAAACAGGCCCAACTGCGTGAGACCATTCGTTCAGCAAGGAACAAGGTCGGTGCTGTCAGGGATACGGCCGTTCGCATCGATCAGGAGGGGCTGGGAGTGGGTGCTCCGTCCCTCCCGACCTACAAGCCGGGGTCACGGCAGTGATCGACCGCGAGACGATAGGACAGTCCTGGGCTGAGCTCGGGATGGCAGGCGGCCGGCCGTCCCGGCGTGATTTCTCGTCAACCGGTCCGGATCGCGCTATCCTCGATCCAGGAGAACGAGATGAGCGATGAAGATAGAAAGGGGCGGCGCCCAAGGAAGATGGGCAGACCGACGACTGAGGCCGCGCTCCGCCTGACCTCACACATCCTCAAGAGCGCCCGCGAACTGTTCTTCGAACACGGGTTCGACGGCGCCAGTGCCGACATGATCGCCGAACAGGCGCGCATCTCCAAGCGGACCCTGTACGCGCGCTTCGGCAGCAAGGCGCGCGTGTTTGAGGCGGTGATCCTCGACGAGATCGACACGCAGCTGCGCGCGCTCGAACCCTCCGGCAGTGATGAACCCGACATCGGCCCGCGACTGCGCGTGATCGCCGATCGCCTGCTCGAGTGGCTCCTGACGCCCCGGATCGCTTCCATGGAACGTGTCGTCATCGCGCAAGCCGTGCGCTTTCCCGCGCTTGCGGCGAACATCCACGATTTCGGTTACCAGCGGGCCGTCCAGTGGGTGGCATCGATTCTCGCCCATGCCAATGCCAAGGGAGAGCTTTCGCTGGCCGACCCAGTATTTGCTGCCGAGCAGTTCGTCACGCTCGTCGTGGTCGCCCCCATGCGCCGTGCAGCGCTGGGGTTGTCTCCGCCAGCGTATGACGAGGCGGCGCGCGATCGTGTCACACGCGGTATCGACCTGTTTCTTGATGGCTGCCGCCCGCGGCAGGGGGATGATTGCAGCGCGTGATGCCCACCACGGACGACGAGCCTCAGATCGGTGAGCGCGCGCGCCTGGCCGAGCTTATCCAGATCATGGGGCGCCACGGCCTGAACGGGCTCGCCTCGCGCTTGGGTCTGCTGCCCGGTCGCTCGGAGCAGCCGGTGGACGTCGGTACGCCCGAGCGGGTCGTCGCGCTGCTGCGGGACCTTGGACCTGTCGCGGTCAAGCTGGGGCAGGTGCTCGCGACCCGTGAAGACCTGCTCGGGCCGGAATGGGTGCGCGCGCTGTCGACGCTGCAGGACCGGGTTACCCCGCTGCCGTTCGAGGCGCTGGAGTCGACGATCCTGACCGCGCTTGGCTCCCCGATCGCGGACGTGTTCGCGAGCTTCGACCGCGAGCCGATCGCCGCGGCCTCGATCGCGCAGGTTCATGGTGCCACCCTGCTCGACGGAACCGAGGTAGTGGTCAAGGTGCGCCGGCCGGGGATCGCGGAACGCGTCGATGCCGACCTGAAGCTGCTCCGCCGCGTCGCGCGGCTCGCGGCGAGGCACTCACCGGAGATTCGCCGCCTCAAGCCCGACGACCTGCTCCGGTTCTTCGCGGAGAGCCTGTCGCAGGAAATGGACCTCAGCGCCGAAGCAGCAGCCTGCGAGAGCATCGGCGCCTTCCTGCAGCCGCTCGGCGTTCGCACGCCCGCCTTCTACTGGGATCAGGTCGGCCGCCGGATGAACGTGCAGGAGCGGCTTAACGGCATGCCGGTCCGCGCGATCCTCGACGGGGCGGGTGAGGGCGGTGCGGACGTCGCCAGCAGATACGCCGATGCGGTGCTGCGGATGATCATGTTCAACGGCCGGTTCCACGCGGACCCCCATCCCGGCAACGTCTTCGTCCTGGCCGATGGGTCGCTGGCGTTCATCGACTTTGGCGCGGTCGGCGTGCTCAGTCCCGCCCGGCGGAACGAGGTTGTCACGCTCGTCCTTGCCATCGCGAGCGAGGACACGCGATCGGTGACGGACGTGCTGCTTCAATGGTCGGGCGAAACCGACGTCGATCGCCAGGCGCTGACCCGCGACCTCGACGCGCTGATCGGCCAGTTCCGCGGGGCAGTACTCCGGCAGATCGAGCTGGCGGACATCTTCGGACGCGTGTTCGCGCTGCTGCGCACCTACCGCCTGGCGCTGCCACCCGACCTCGCCCTGCTGCTGCGCACCCTGCTGATCGCCGAAGGTTTCGTGCGACGGCTCGATCCCGGCTTCGACATCGCGGCGCGCGCCGCACCGATCGCGCGCGAACTGTTGCGGGAGCGGATCGGCCCCGCCGGCCTCAAGCGGGGCGGACGCCGGCTGGCCACGAGCCTTGGCCGTCTGGCCGCCGCCTCGCCCGAGCTGGTGGCCTTCGCCGAGCGGGTTGCGCGGTCGGGCGCGCTGCCGATCGAATTGCAGGGAGGCGCGGTTTCCTCAACTCCGGCATCGCCCCGGCGCGCCGATCCCAACGTCCTGTCGGCCGGCCTGCTGGTCGCTGGCGCGATCCTTCAGCGCGACCATGATGTTGTCGGCGCAATGTTGATGGCGTCTGCGGTGCTGCCTGCAGGCTGGGCTTGGTTTTCGAGCAGGCAGAGGCGCTGACTTCCTGCTGCCCAACCTTCCGCATACCCGATTCCCCACCCTTGCCCTATCGCGCGCTCGTTCGCCTATCGGGCTTCATCGCTGAGGAGTGGAACAATCCAAAGGAGGCGGCGTTCCCGAACAAGTAAACCAGTCGGTGTATAATCGGCACCCCTGGTTCGATCGAGCAAGGGCTTTTGCGTGTCGGAACAACCGGATCACGAACTGCATGTACCGACTGAGGAGTGGCGTGACTTCGGTGCTGCACTGAGCGACCTGATGCCCAGGCTGGCGAGCTACGCGCGATCGCTGGCCAGAAACCCCGATACTGCACAGGACCTTGTTCAGGAAACCTTGCTGAAAGCCTGGCGCAGCCGCGCGTCGTTCGAGCCCGGTACGAATTTGAAGGCTTGGACCTTCCGTATCCTCCACAACTCCTTTCTGTCACAGGTGCGTCGTCGAGGCGCAGGACAAGCGGGCGAGACCGCCGAACTCATCGATGTTCCGGTGGCGTCAAATCAGGAATCGGTCGTGACGTTGAGCGATGTCCGCCGCGTGTGGCCGCGCCTGACGCCTGAGCAGCAGCGGTGCATTCGATTCATCGGGATCGAGGGGCTAAGCTACGAGGAGGCGGCCACAATCGAGCGGGTTCCCGTCGGCACGATCAAAAGCCGCGTGGTGAGAGGGCGGCAGATGCTGCGCGCACTCTTGGATCAAACGAACAGCGTACCAGCCAAGGGAACAGCATCCCGGATCCTGTCGGTCGATTCGCCCCCTCGGTATGAACCTTCGCCCGTTGATGATGCACACTCAAAACAGATCGAACTGCTGCGAAGCTGGCGCGCGAAGCGTGCGGCCGCTCGCTGCGCCGTCGGATGACTTCTTGGGATCCGCCTGATCCCATTTGTGTCCCCTCCGTTTAGACCTGCGATGGACTGCCGTAGCGCCACGAGTTGGTGATAGCACGATGGCGATGCCGGCGGTTCGCGCGATGACGGCATAGCGGGCGGCATGGATGCGTCGTGCCCGATGGCCACGATCCCGATGTCGCGCACCGTGTCGAGCCGTTCGACGATCCCTTTCAGGTTGGCGGCCGATGGTGCTTCTGGCCGGCATCGCGCTGGGATGAGTTGATGCCGTGGGCTTGGCAGCCTGGCGATCCGATGATCGCGCAAGCCGCCTGATACCTCGCAGCAAAACCGCTCATTGCGGGCGTCAAACGATCATGTAAGCTGTCCGCTACGATCGCGTGCGAAGGGAGCTAGCGATGAATCCGATCCTGGTGGGATTAATAGCGGGCGTCCTCTTCGGCTGCGTTGACGTTGCCCTCATGCTGCCGATGGACTTCCCGGACAAGAAGGCCGCTCTCATCGCGGCTTTCTGCAGCCGTTTTGCAATCGGATTTCTGATCCCGCTTATAAGGATGCCAATCCCCCCCTGTTGCCGTCGGTGTGTTGGTCGGATTGCTGATCAGCTTACCAGACGCCATTATCACCAAATCCTACGTCCCCATCCTGGCCAGTGGCATCATCGGCGGCGCAATCATCGGATGGGCCGCGTCCCGATATACCGCGTGAAGCCACAGCTCCTCGCTTAGCGCGCTACGTGGCAGATGCGGCCTTCAGACACCGCTTACCGCTCGGCGATGTTGTTGTCGATCTCGGCCGTGCCCTCGTCGAGGAAGCGGGTGAGCGCCTCCCAGCGCCGGCGGCCATAAGCGAGCGCCTGGGCCATCGCCGATTTGGGCGACAGGCGGCGAAGGGCATTGTCGATCGCGACGCGCAGGTCCTCGATCTGTGGACGGCTGCGCTCCTGCCGGCATCGCTCCCGGACATCTGGCGGCGCGCCTCGTATCTCGTCCTCTAACCCACCTTTTAATGCTGAGCTTGTTGCCGTGAGCTCATCAGAGACGACAGCCTCGGGATATGGCGGCTCCCCGTAAAAAGCCCCGCCGCGCAAACCCCGCATCGATTGCGGTATTCAGGCGACGTTGCGCTGGGGCTGCGCCTGTTATTTCCCTCACCAAGCCACGAAAGGGTATGATCGAGTTGACAATCGTCTTTCCACCAGCTTCCGCTACTTTACCAAGACGATTTTCGTTACGGTCCGCTCCTACATCGAAATCCGGTCCGAGAACATCGTCCAACTCAGCGATATTACGCTTTATCTCGTTGCAGGTGCGGGTCGATGCCCGATCGTATGGGTTAGAAGAAGCGCTTAAGAGAACGGGTGGGATATCCTGCTTTACCGCTCCAACGTCTTTAGCTGGTTGGGAGGCAATAGATCGAACTGAATCCGGTCCGGTATTTTTGGATTCCTTGTGTCCCTCCTGAGCCGCGCCGGCAGACGCAAAAGTCAGTACCAAGATTGTAAAGGCAGCTGAAACTTTCCTCATATCTGTCCCTATCTACTATGATAAAATTCAGATATTCCTGTACCACAGGGTAATCTCTTGTGTGATATTGGAGACACCGGCACGGTAAGCTGCAACGATGGACGTCACTGTAGCATCAGTGGCTCTTGTTCGAGATTCGAAGGACCGCACTGCCACATCACGTGCTGCCCCGCTTGCAACCTCTGCGCGCACGACAATAGTGATCAATGGGGGAGCCTTCAGTCCCTGATCAAAGGTGGCCGTGAACTGCGAAATTTCCGCCGACATGATGTCCGCCGGTTTTTGGAAGTCGCTTCGCGCAACTCGCGTTCGGGAAGACTGCTCCAGCTGGTCAATCAGAGCTAGACGGAACATCTCCGGGACGGGTTGGGACCAACGTGCTTTTGCGAGAGCAGCAACCCGCGAGTTGGCATTGGTTTCAATGCTGTCAGGCCGTAGATTATTCGGAAATGAGAATTGGCGGACAGCAACAACCCGTGCATTGGCATCAGGCTGCCTTTGCGGGGGCTCACTGCGAAAGGAATATAGGTCCGCAGGCTTACCTCCGCCCAGAAGCCCACCAACACAGCCCGACAGCGAGACTAAGAGGAGCGCTGAAGAGATTTTCAACGTATTTTTCACTTTGGCAGCTCCATTTCTCGCGCTTTCCCCCTTCCGAGAACAGAGCGGGGATCTTGCTGTATTTGTCGGGTAAGTCGATCAAGTGACTCGGCAGCCTTTTCCAGCCCACGTAGAGCCCCCGCCACGCGATTACCTTCTGGCCCCTCAAGACCTTCTGCACTCGCGTTCAACTTAGCTATAAAAGCCCGAGCATCGTTCGTCGCGCTCTTCGCATTCGCGGCCGCTTCTCGGATGTCTGCAAAGGCTTGCGTACCATCGCCCTGAATAGCGGTTCTCGCAGCCGCCGCAGCCTGCTCGATGTCACCCGACGCTGAATCAAGGCGACGGATTGCATTTTGAGCATCCGCAAACATTGCCTTTCGACTGTTAAGTTCTGCCGTCACTGATCTGATGTCAGCGAGCATGCCATCGACCTTTGCGATATTTCGGTCAGAAAGTACCCGATTGACCCGATCGAATGATTCAGAAACCTTAGCGAGGGTCTGCCCTCCCGCCTCCAGCACCGAATCCAACGATCCGGGCTTCGCTCTTATTATCGGGGGCTGCTCACGCGACGCATCGCGAAGCAGTGGCCTTGTAGGCGAACCAGGAGTTAACTGGATAATGCTGACCCCTGTCACACCTTGGGACTCTTTTGAGGCAAATGTATCTACCCTTATCGGCGTATCCTCTTCGACCTTCACATCGATAATCACGCGGCGAGAGTTTGATGGATCTACACGAAGCTTTGTGATCTCCCCGACCTTGATGCCATTAAAGTCAACTTCGCTACCTTCGGTTAGGCCGCGCACAGGTCCGTCAAAAACAGCTCGATAATGGTCGAAGCCTTTACCAAATTGGTCATTACCTAGCCAGAGAATGAAGACGATCGCTGCGACCAGCAGACCAACTGTCAAACTACCTACTAGAGCGTAATTGGCATGTCTCTCCATTTAGTTGCCACCCGAGTTGAATCGCCGTGCTCTTCGGCTTTGGAAATAAGAGCGTGTCCATTCGTCTTCAGAATCACGTAGTTTTTCGACTGCGTCAGACGCGACGATTTTTTTGTCCGCCAGAACTGCTACTCGATCAGAGATTTGAAACAGGCTGTCCAGGTCGTGGGTGACCATGACGACAGTCAACTCCAAGGCATCACGCAGCGATACGATCAAGTCGTCAAATTCTGCAGCAGCGAGGGGATCCAGGCCTGCCGTTGGCTCATCTAGAAAAAGAAGCTTCGGGTCGAGCGCTAGTGCACGTGCAACGCCGGCGCGTTTCTTCATGCCGCCTGAAAGTTCTGCCGGCCGCTTATATGCGGCATCATTAGCAAGCCCGACCAAAGAGATTTTCATCTGGGCCAATCGGCTTAGAAATTCGCCTCGGATCTCGGTATGTTCAAGAAACGGCGCTTCGACATTCTCCTGAAGCGTCAGGGATGAAAATAGCGCGCCGTTTTGAAACATCACGCCCATGTTTGATGCAAGCCATTTTCGATCAGGATTATTGAAGATGTCCTGACCGCCTACTACTACCGATCCAGAAATCGGTCGCTGTAATCCCAACATCGTATTGAGCAAAACGGACTTTCCTCCGCCCGAAGCACCAACTATTCCCAGAATCTCCCCGCGATAGACGTCGAGGTCTAAATCTTCGTGGATTACCGTTTTACCGAACGCTGTTTTAAGGTCGCGTACCTCGATCACCCTTTCCCGCTCGGCCATCACAGGTCCAGTTTCATGAAAACGAGGGCGAAAGCCGCATCGAGAAGAATGATAGCGAACAATGCCTGCACGACTGCGGTCGTGACGTTTCTACCCAATACCTCGACGTCGCCCCGTACGGCCATTCCTTGGCGGCAGCCAGTGAGTGCAATGATGATGGCCATTACAGGTGTCTTGATCAGACCAAGCCAGAAATGCTGGAGGTCCACCGTCTGCCGAAGACGCTCTACGAAAAACACTGGTGAAATATCCAAAGAAGCCCAGCTCACAAGCAGGCCACCAAGAATGCCGGCAATCATCGCTGCGACTGATAATAGCGGGAGAGTAATGATCATCGCCAGCACGCGTGGGGTTACAAGCGCCTCTGTGAGATCGACACCCATGACCACCATTGCATCTGTTTCTTGGTTCATTCGCATAGCGCCGATTTGAGCAGCGAATGTAGACGTCGATCGGCCAGCCAGAAGAATTGCCGGTATTAGCACCCCAAACTCGCGCAATACCGACACCCCAACGAGTTGAACGGTAAAGACCGATGCGCCCAAGTTCTGCAATAGGTTCGTGCCGACCAATGCGACCACTGCCCCGATGAAGAATGTCATCGTCATGATGATTGGCAGCGCCTCGAGACTTCCCTGCTGCATCACGCTGACTAGCGCTCGTACGCGTAACCTGCGAGGGTTGATAACCGCTCTTCCAACGCCCACCTCAGAGCGGCCCAGGAACACGATATTACCATATAGCTCGCCCAGCGCTGTAACCACTTTGCGGCCCAAGCCTGTGAAAAAACCGTAGGACTTCCTGGGCTTTTTAGTCGCATGTTCCTGCATCGCTGGGGCAACGATGTCTAAGACACGCCGAAGCTGCTCTGGGACGTTGTCCCCTAAATCTCTGACACCAAGCGCATGAAGGAGCGCAAATGCGCCAGCACTGTCTACCCGCCCTAATTGGCTCCAGTCGATCTGATCAACTGCTGCCAGCGCATGGCCATTGGCGTTTTCTTCTACCGATTGAACCGTAGTGGCCAACCAATCGCCCGAAATTTTCGTTGCGTTGTTTTCGGTAAGAACGGCTGGTTCAGAGACAGGCAAAATGGCACCTATAGCCGTTTACGGTACGGTACGGTATACTTATTGCGAGAGCCTATGCAATAGGGAGTTCGCACTGCACGGGGGGCCGGGCTGAGCTGGCCGCTGCCGCACGGGATGAGCGACGGCGCGCTGGCGCTAAACCGCGAAGCGGGCAACAAGACCGGCTATCGGCGGTACCCCGAAGCCCGACTGGCCCCGGCTCCATCGCGAGATGCAGTGCAAGCATGTGACGCTGCAGATCTTGTTGCGGCCCTCAACACTGTCAGCGGCTACGATCTTTGTCGCGCGGCGCCGGCGATTGCGTCGGCGGCGCCGCGCTTCCTATTTCCGCGTCCAGCGAGCCTCCCGACTTGATCCGGTCAGCGACGAGCTGGCGGGTCGACTCTCCGATCGTCCCGACCATGCGTGCGCTCTCGCCCCGCTCGCGCGCGGTCTGCATGGCGGCATCGACGATCGCCTGCGCCGGCGCAAGGCGAGGATCGGCGTGATTCATCTCGGCAGTGTTCTTCAGAAATGCCGCGGCGAGCCGTTCCTGGCCCGGTGCATGCCCCGGCGGGAGAACCGGCTTTTCCAAGGCTCGGACCGCCCGCTGTAGCTGCGCCTGCTGTTGGGAATTGATCTGGATACCAAGCGCGGCCCCAATCTCCCGCACACGCTCTAGCGGCGTCTGCTGCGGGCTTATAATGGCATCGACCTGCCGCACCCCTAGGTAGGTCAGAAGGTGCGATTGATAGACCGGCCCCTTGGCGTGGCGAACATAGGCAAGCTCGGTGCGTGCGCTCGCGATAGCGGCCGACGACCCATCATCGTTGATGAGGCCACGCAGCCGCTCGGCCGCCTGCTGGCGCGCTGCGGGCAGATAGCGATCCAGTTCCTCGCGCACCTTGGTCAGCGTCAAGCGGTAGCGTTGCCCCTCGGGCGGCGCCCGCTTGGGGAGCATCGCGATCCCGGCGGGACCGATGCGCGCTTCGGGCGCGAGGTCGCGCCGTACTGCTGCGGCCGCGAGGACGGCGGCCATGCCGCGATGATCGCCCGTCAGGAAGCCGTGGCGGGACGCCTCCATCCATTTATCCTTGTCGATCGCGGCGACGCGGATCGGATGCCCCGCCTCGCGCGCGATCTGCGCCGCATGATGGCGCATCGTGCGCCCATTGCCTTCGCGGAAGGGATGGATGGCGTTGATCTCGTTGATGTGATTGCCAAGCCGGTCGAAAAACTCATCTCGCGGAAGGCCTCGAAAGCTATTCTGCTGGCCTACGTCCCCGAACCGCTTGTCGAGTTCGCGCGCAAGGTAAGGGACGGCGGCAAAACTCGATCCTCCCTTGGCTATGTTCACCGTGCGGTCCTGGCCCGCCCAATCGTAGAGGTCTTGAAACAGATGCTTGTGAAGCGCGCGATAGCCCTCAGCGGTCGCCGGAAACGTCAGGCGCGCAGCCTCAGCCCCGCGCGCCAGCATCAAGCGCCGCTCGGCCTCGGTGAGCATTTTATCATCGGTGATCCCCAGCTTGTTCCGAAGCGTCTCGGTGCCGGGATACGTGTAGGGATCGNATAGATGTAGGGATCGCTTGCCAATGTCAGGCAGCGATTTGGCGGGTTCCGGGCTGATAAAGGCTGAGGATGATCGATGCCATGAGGGCAGGCGGAACGCCCTCGTCGAGCATCATCGCGAACAT
>NZ_JBHLWK010000027.1:0-84826 GCF_042432915.1 Novosphingobium soli | reverse complement strand
ACTCGATGCCGTTTGGGTGGGGGCCGTCCACCTCATCACGATAGCGCTCCTGTCGACGCATCGGCCATCCCGACACGTGTGATGGTTGGAGACGCTGGTTGGTCATGCGAAGGACATGGCCAACTTATGCGCGACAGGGCGAACCGTGATCAGCTCGCTCAGTCGTTTTTCGCGACGGACTACAAATATTCCTCGCCGCTGAGCATGGCAAGGGCCGGCCAACTTACGCCGCTACAAGCCCTGCGCCAGAACGGCTGCTCCCGCCAACAAACGGCCGTTCGACCTTTCGCTCTGGAACGGCAGGAATGTCCCAAGCGCCCGTATCCGGCTCCCCACCGGAACGGGCGCCGTCGGGTTCAAGTCGCGGCTTTTCCGGCGAGTGCAAGAGCGCACGATCAGGCTCGGGCTCAGTTTCGAACGCAATCCTTCCCGCTGTCCGCACGGCTTCGACGCGAGCCGCCGTCTTCAAAAAACGATTGAAATGCCTCTTGCCGACGACTGCGACCAGATCACAGGCACTCGCACACGATACTGATAGACGCGCCCCGTCGCCATAAGCCCGCCGGACCTCTGTGTGACACCTCTGTGCTACAGTTCCGATGCTGATTTCTCTTATGATTCGATGAACTTAGCCCCTTTTCGGGAACTCTGCTGTGCGACGGTCGTGTGCTACAGTCTGGGCGCGACGATCCCTGGAACGGTTGTTTTTCAACGATTTGAGGGAAGGTGGTGCCGCTTACGTGACTCGAACACGTGACCCCATCATTACGAATGATGTGCTCTACCAACTGAGCTAAAGCGGCGCGCCTCGGGGGCAGGCGGGGCGTTTACATGGGGAGGGCGCGGTGTGCAATTGCCTTTTTTGGCTTTCTCCGTGGAGGGCTGCCGGGGCGATCATCCGCCCAGGATGCGGCGGTAGAGCGCGAGGTATTCGTCAGCCATGCGCTCGACCGAGAAGCGGGCAGCGACCGTGGCGGAGATCGCGCTGCGGTCCAGTCCGGCTGCGGCGGGCACGGCGTCGGCGGCTTCCTGCACGGTGTCGACCAGAAAGCCGGTGCGCCCCGGCTCGATGAGTTCCGGCATCGAGCCGCGGCGCATCGCGATCACCGGGGTGCCGCAGGCCATCGCCTCGACGACGGAGAGGCCGAACGGCTCGTCGAAGTTGATGAGGTGGAGCAGCGCCCGCGCCTGCTGCAGCGCACGCACGCGCGCCGCCCCGCCGACCGGGCCGTGGTGGATGATCCATTCGCCGTCGAGGTGCGGCACGACCTCGCGCTGGTAGTAGCCTTCGTCCTGCACCAGCCCGTAAAGCTGCAGGCGGCGACCGGTCATGCGCGCGACTTCGATCGCCTCGCGCGTGCCCTTGTCCGGGTGGATGCGGCCGAAGTAGAGCAGGTCCTCGCTCCCGGCCGGGTTGAGCGGAAAGTCGGCTGCCACGATGCCGTGGTGGATCGTGGCGGCATAGCGCAAGTCCGGGTGCCGGTCCGATTCGCTGATCGCGACATAGTGGACCCGATCCTCGAACGGCTTGTACATCGGCAGGATGCGCTCCGACGAGAAGCCGTGGATGGTCGTGACCATCGGCGTATCGACCAGCCGGGCGAAGGCGTGCGCGGGGAAGTCGGCCTGGTTGTGGATGAGGTCGAACCGATCGGCCTGCGCGAAAAGATGGGCGAGGTGGCGGTACTCCCACACCTTGGCGTCGATCGAGGGGTCCTCGCTATAGGACGCCGGCGCCACCCCATCGAGCAGGCCCGCGGTCACGCTGTCGAGCGTGGCGAAGAGCGTCACGTCGACGCCGCGGGCGACGAGCGCCTCGGTGAGCAGGCTGGTGACGAGTTCCCAGGGTCCGTAGTGGCGCGGCGGGGTGCGCCAGGCGATCGGCGCGAGCATGGCGATGCGCATGGTTCAGCGCGCCTCCTGCATCAGGATCAGCCCTTCGTCGGGCGCGAGCGCACCGTCGAAGGCCTTCCGGCCATGGGTGGAGAGCAGCGGCTCGAAGCGAGCCGGATCGCCGGGCAGCTGGAGCGGGCGGGCCTCGGAGGCGAGGTTGAGCGCCACCAGCAGGCGCTCGTCGCCGCAGCGCCGCTCGTACTGCAGCACGTCGGGCGCGGATGGGAGCAGCACGAAGTCTCCCCGGCTGAGCGCGGCGTGGCTCCGGCGCAGGGCCAGCAGGCGGCGGTGGAGGCTGAGCATCGAGTGCGGATCGGCGGCCTGCGTGGCCACGTTGCGCGTGGCCCAGTCGGCGTTGAGCGGCAGCCAGGGCTCCCCCGTGCTGAAGCCCGCCTGGGGGCCGCCATCCCACGGCATCGGCGTGCGGGCGGCGTCGCGGCCGAGGCCAAGCCCCGGCTGGCGCAGGTCCTGCGGGTCGCGCACGCGCTCCGGCGGGATGGCGACCCGCCCGATGCCGAGCTCGTCCCCCTGGTAGATCGTGGGTGTGCCGCGCAGCGTCAGCAGCAGCATCGCCGCCACCCGCGCCTGCGCCTCGCCCAGCTTGCCGGCGACGCGCGGGAAGTCGTGGCTGCCGAGCACCCAGTTGGGCCAGCCGCCGGGCGGCAGCGCGGCTTCGTAGTCGCCGATGATCCGGGCCAGCGCCGCGGCGTTCCAGGGCGCGTCGAGCAGGTGGAAGTTGAAGGGAAGATGGACGCCCGGGCTATCGGGGGTGCCGTAGTAGGTCACCAGCCGGTCGAGCGGCAGCACGATCTCGCCCACCAGCAGCCGCTCGCCGTAACGATCGGCCAGCGTGCGAAAGGCGTTGGCGATGTCGTGCACCTCGGGCTGGTCGGTGGAGTGCTGCTGGAGCACCTTCAGCTTCTCGCCCATGCCGGCGCGATAGTCCGGGTTGGGCGGGTTGTCGGGCAGCCCCTCGGCCTTGACGCAGTGCCACAGCACGTCGATGCGGAAACCGTCGACGCCGCGGTCGAACCAGAAACGCAACACGTCCATCATCGCGGCGCGCACTTCGGGATTGCGCCAGTTGAGGTCGGCCTGTTCCTTGAGGAAGGCGTGCATGTAGTACTGGCCGGTGGCGGGATCGAGCTCCCAGGCCGACCCGCCCATGTCGCTGGTCCAGTTGTTGGGTGGTCCGCCATCCGGAGCCGGATCGCGCCAGATGTACCAGTCGCGCTTGGGATTGTCGCGCGAGGAGCGGCTCTCGACGAACCAGGGGTGCTGCGTCGAGCTGTGGTTGGGCACGAAGTCCAGCAGCACTTTCAGCCCGCGCGCATGCGCGTCCGCCAGCAGTGCATCGAACGCGGCCAGATCGCCGAACATCGCCTCCACGCCGCAGTAGTCGGCGACGTCGTAGCCGAAATCGGCCATCGGCGAGGGGAAGATGGGCGAGAGCCAGATGGCGTCCACGCCCAGCTCGACGACGTGGTCGAGCCGGCGGCGGATCCCCTCGAGGTCGCCGATGCCGTCGCCGTCGCTGTCCTGGAACGAACGCGGGTAGATCTGGTAGATCACCCCGCTCTCCCACCATGGCCGTCCGCCATGCCCTGCCGATACGTCACCCATGGGCGCCTGAACGCGCGTGGGGGGGAAAGGTTCTGCCGCGCGGCCCCGGCATGAGTTTCGCGCCGGGCTTTGCACACAATGCCGCAGACGCGGAAACCAAATGGCCCTCTCGCGCGATGTCCCAGGATCATGGACGCGACGACGACGATCGATGCGCAGACCGCTCCGCCCGACCCGCGGCGTCGGCAGCGCGTGCTGCGCATCGTGCGCAACGTGCTGCTGGGGATCGTCGGTGTCCTCTTCGCGATCTGGCTGGTGCTGTTCGTCACCAAGGGCCGCTTCCTCAAGCATCCCTTCGAAAGCATCGCGAGTTCGCTGGCCGGGCGCAGCGTCAAGGTGGCGGGCGACTTCCAGCTCTACTTCGCGCCGCTGCGGATCAAGTTCCTGGCAGAGGGGCTGGACGTCGCCAACCCGCAGTGGGCCGGCCGGCCCAGCCTCTTCGCGGCGCAGCGGGTGGAGGCGCGGATCGCCCCGCTCTCGCTGCTGTTCGGCCGCCGCCACGTCTATTCGCTCGACCTCGCGAACGGCAACGTCGACCTGGAGTGGGACGCGCAGCACAAGCGCAACACCTGGACCTTCGGCAGCGGCGAAGGCGGCGAGCCCTTCGAGTTCCCGCGCATCGACCGCGCCACCGTCTCGGGCACGCGCATCCGCTACGTCGATCCGCAAATGCCGCTGCTGGCGAACCTGCTGGTCGACCCGATCGTCTCGCGCGATGCGAAGATCGGACAGGCGGTGTCGGTGCGCGGCGACGGGCGGTTCCGCGAGACCCCGTTCCGGTTGAGCGCCCGCCTGCTCTCGCCCGACGCGACGGTGAACCGCGGCGAGAACCGGCTGGAGGCACGCGCCTGGGCGGCCCACAGCGTGCTCGACGTGGCCGGCACCCTTCCCGCCATGACCGAGATCGAAGGCGTGCCGCTGCGCGTCGCCGCGCAAGGCCGCGATCTTTCGGAACTGCTGGAGATCATCGACGTCGCCATTCCGCAGACCCGCCGCTACGCGCTCAAGGCGCAGATGGTGAAGGACGGGGAGAGCTGGCGCTTCACCGGCATGAACGGCACCTTCGGCCAGTCCGACCTCGCCGGACGTTTCACCATCACCAACGCGGAGCGCCTGCGCATCGACGCGGCGCTGACCACCCGCCGGCTCGACATCGTCGATGCCGCGCCGTTCATCGGCTACAACCCGGACATCGTCGAGGCCAAGGGTGCCGTCGCCGCGGCTGCCGCGACCGGCGCCGGCGCGCAGCGGGTGATTCCCGACGCGGAACTGCCCGTCGAATCCATGCAGCGCTTCGATGCCGCTCTCGACTGGAAGATCGGCGTGATCCGTTCGCGCAACGTGCCGGTCTCCGACATCAAGATGAAGCTTTCGCTCGAGCGCGGCCGGCTGGCGCTGTCGCCGCTGACCTTCTCGATGGCGCGCGGCGACGTGGCCTCCGACTTCATCTTCGACACGCGCCAGCGCCCGTCGGCGATCAGCTACGACGTCCGCCTCGCCTCGACCCCGATGGGGCGCCTGCTCGCCGGCTACGGCGTGGCCGAATCCGGAACCACGGGCACGATCCGCGGGCGCATCAAGCTGGAGGGACGGGGCGACACGATCCACGATTCGCTCGCCAGCTCCTCGGGCCGGATCGCCTTCGTCATGCCCAAGGGCGCGCTCTGGACCCAGAACGTCCAGCTCGCCGAACTGGACCTCGGCACGTTCGCCTACAAGATGTTCCAGGGCAAGCTGAAGAAGCCGGTCGAGATCAACTGCGGCCTGATCGCTTTCACGGTGCGCGGCGGTCTGGCGGCGACCGATCCGATCCTGATCGACACCGACAAGAACGTGATCACCGGCCGCGGCGGCTTCAGCTTCGACACCGAGGCGGTCGACCTCGCCTTCCGCGCCGACGGCAAGAAGTTCAGCCTGTTCTCCGGCCAGTCGCCCGTCAGCATCGAAGGCCGCTTCGCAGATCCCTCGCTGCAGGTCATCAGCCCCGAGCTGCTGGGCCGCGCCGGCGCCGGGCTCGGCCTTGCCCTGGTGGCGTCCCCGGTGGCCGGCATCTTCGCCTTCGTCGACGTCGGGGATGCCAAGTCGGCCGCCTGCGGGCCGGTCCTGTCCGCCGCGCGCGCCACCGCGCAGCGCACCACCAAGGGCAAGCCGCGCGACGACGTCGGCAAGGGGCAGGTCAAGAAGATCGACTGAGCCCGGATCGGGGCGCCGGATCGGGGCCCGGATCGGAGCGCCGGATCGGAGCGCCCGTCCCGCTCAGGCGGGCGGCTTGCGCGCGATCACCAGCTGGGACACGCCGAAGCGCCGGATGACCGGCGTTCCCTCCAGCATCATGCTCAACCCGCGGGCCTGCTTGGCGAAGCGATGGATCAGGCGCGCCTTGCCGTTGCTGATGTTCTCGAAGGTCTGCCAGACGTAGTCGTGCCTGACGAGGACGAAGCCCGCCTCCCGGGTGATCCGCTCGAGCTGCCAGGGCCAGTAGTTGCGGCACCAGAACGAGACCAGCCTGGTGCTGAGCGCGATGGGAAGCCAGGGCAGCAAGGGAAACCGGAGTCCACCCACGTGGCGGCGGGAACGCTTCTCGAGGAAGCCGTGTGTCTCGATCGGGTAGAAGCGGTTCGGCGTGAAGTTGAAGAACGTGCCCCCGGGCTTCAGGACGCGGAGCGCTTCGCGCAGGGCGTTCTCCTCACCGGGAACGTGCTCCAGCACTTCGTTCATGATGACGACGTCGAAGGTGTCGTCGGCGAAGGCGAGGTTCTCCGCGTCGCCCCAGACGACCCTGCCGTCTCCCGGGTGCGCGTCCTGCCAGGCCGCGAGCTTGTCCGCCTGATACTCGATGCCGCAGGCTTGCGCCCCGAGGTCGCACAGAGCCAAGACGAAGCTTCCCGTGCCGCAGCCGATGTCCAGCACCTTGCGATCCTGGATCTCCACCGCCCCGGCTATGATGGCGACGCGCTTTCGCAAGTTGACGGGTGCGGCCGTGTCGCTGCCACCGACGCAGATCCGGTCCATCCTGCCGCGCTCCCCCAAGATCACACCCCCGTGCAATCCACTCCATAATGGTGCGGAAACAGCACAGCAACTTATCTCTACTTGAAGTGAGGCGGCCAGTTCATCTTGCTTTGGGACGTTTATGACAACTTTATGACGCTTGACTTCTGTGACGGCTGGCTCGGGCTCCATTTGGGCGGCGCGCCAATAGGCGGCCGCCATACGTGGTGCGGGGTGCGTGGGGCGGGGTGCGGCGTGCGTCTCGACGGAGGCCAGCCCTGGAACGCCGATCGGAATGGGATATGCGGCCCGGCCGGAAGCCTCGGACAGCCGCCGGCGCGGCGTGGTGGGCGGTGAGGGGCTCGAACCCCCGACCCTCTCGGTGTAAACGAGATGCTCTACCAACTGAGCTAACCGCCCGGCGCCCCGGATACCGCGCCAAATACGCCATTTTCTGCCCCCGTCAACAGCGGCTTTCGCGGAACAAAACGGGCTCCGAGAGAACGTTTCGGGACCACGAGTCCCGACATAGTCCCGACCAGATTTGGTACAGCAGGCTGTTCTGGCCAGCGTGCAGAGCCGAAGTCCATCAATGCCGGGCCAGCCATTCATATCGTGGGGGGTGCCGGAAAAAGTGCAACATGTGCAACATCGGCGGAAATCCGCCATTTCTGACGCAACCTTTGAGGCAACATCGTGGCAACCAGATTGCATTCTGAAAATGCAACATTCGGATGCTGAAAAAGCTAGGATTTCTGCGGGTGTTGCACTTCTTCATGCCGGAAGTGGCGTTTGGTTGCACCCAATGTGCAACATAGAAAACCATTTTAGATCAGTACGATAGGCAGGGAAACGCTGGGGTGGTTGCGCATGTTGCGTTTTTCCGGCCCCTCCCCCTGTGCGCACAGGGCTTTTTCGCGGAAATCTCGTGCTCTACCGCCGGTCAATTTTGGTGCTCCAGCTGCATCAGAACGCATCACGCAACGGCACCTTTCAGGACGTGATCGGCCTAGGGTGTGAGCCGCCTTGGCCGCGATGGTGCCACTGCATCAAAACTGACACGAAAAGCGCGCGGGCGAGGCGGGGGGAAAAGCGCGTTGCGAGGGGCTGCAGCGCGGGGGCTTGGGGGCTTGCGGCTGAGGAGGCCCGAGGATCGAGGCGCATGCCGCGGAACGGCCTTGCCCAATCGTTCTCCTATTGTTCTATACAGGCGATGCGATTCGGACGCCTTACACTCCTCGCGTTGCGCGTGATCGAAGACGCGATTGCCCGCTCCGAGGGTGGCGGCGTTGAGCGGACGTGGGGAGATCGTCTCGCGCTGGAGATCCTGATCCATGCCGAAGTCGCCGAGGCTTGGCAGGCCAGGGAGTTCTGGAATGCGCTCGCTTGGCAATCTGATGTGCCGGGCTATGAGGTGAACGCCTGTACCGTCCAACGTGCTACGCTCTTCGCGTCTCTCAACAGCTGGTGCGAGCGGCTCGGTCGCCGGCCGATTGACCCTGTCGAACTCCGTAGGATCGCTCGCCCTTACCTGCCAGACCTTGATTGCGAGTGCGGAACTCCGCAACTTCCTTGCATGTGCAATAGATACAAACCCGGTGAACGCGAGATGATCAGGTCGATCTTCGATGCTCGCCTGTACCGCGAGATCAATGAGGGCCCGCCCATTGTGCATCCCAAAGAGCCCGGATGGGTAGTGCGCCTCCTGAATGGCGAAAGGGTGCTCGACCAGATGACCTGGGGTTTTCCGGTCTACTTGCGCGGAAAGGCCGGTCAGCCGCTCAAGCCCCGGCCCGTCAACAATGCCCGGTTCGACAAGATTGACGGATTCTGGAAGCGATGGGCGGCCGATCGGGCCCAGCGCTGCCTCATCCCGGCGGTCGCCTACGCAGAAGCCGAAGGCCGCCCCGGCGCGATGACCACGACCTGGCTATCGGTGAAGGATGCGCCGCTGTTCGCCTGGGCGGGTCTGTGGCGCGAGACTGACGAATGGGACGCCTGTTACACGGGCGTGATGACCGAGAACGCCCCCGAGTTGTACGCGGTTCATGATCGCTCTCCTGTGATCCTTGCGCCCGAAGATTGGAACGCTTGGCTGACGGAGCCGCTCGACGCCCTCCTGCGTTTCGACCGCCCTTGGCCTGCGAAGGCCACGGTGGTGAGCCGTACGCCAGTGCTCTGGAAAGATGGTGGCCGGATGCTCGAGTGAGCGCTTGCACGCTCATTATCATTTGTTAAGGCGCGTCTCGCAAGATTTGTGATCTCGGAGCGGAAATCCCCATGCTGACCTTTGTCACCTTGCGACAAGCTACTGTATCGGAGGTGCAGCAGGCACTACGTGAGTGCCCCTTCGCAGGATGGCCGCACGATGAAGATGAACTTCTTACGTTCTTCAACATCATGCTCAACAAGGTAATGATCGACGCGGAGACTCGCGAAGTTATCTCACGATCCGAAATCAACTGATGGTGTTTTCTAGGCCGCGTGGACAACTTCCGTGTCGACCGGAATGACCGAAATGGGTGGGAAGCGGAAAGTCCGGTTTCTGAGGCTCTTGGATGAAAGCTGCCGCGACAATCAGCGCTCCCAATGCTGCAACTTGGTGACTGCTTGATCGTACAGGCTGGCTAACGAAGCTATTTGGTCATCACGAAGATGAATGGTGATTACGAGATCGTCATGCGGAAGTGGTGCCGTACATAGCCCCTGCCCGTCGCCGTCAGCCATGGCGAAACAGCTGACCAAAGCCGCCATGGGCCGCCCGTGCGCTTCCGTTGGAAGGTTGTAAGTCCATAATCCTCCATCACTCACCTTGCGGAGTGGGATGCCTCTCCATGAAATAACAGGGACAGCACATATAGTTGCATTGATCCGCGCTTGCGTTCCCTCAGCACGCGCGCACATTTGCTCCTTGCTCGCTACGGCGATCAGGTTCTGATTAGGTAAGCTGCCCGCCGGATTAAGAATGAAGGAAAACCCGTCACGCGGATTACTCGGCGGCAGGAAAAATGGTCTATCCCGCTCCGCAATGTCATTGGCCTTAGGAATGTCAAACACATGCTCGCCCAACTTCCGCTCAGTCGATGCTGAACAGGCGGAGAATAAAGCGGTGATTATCAACCAACCCGGAACGAAGCGCTTATCCATGATGAGACGTTAAGGATGCGGGCGAATGTCGGCAATCAGGGATTGCAAATGCCTGTCGTAACAGCCGCCATGGGGTGTCTCCGGCCAGGCTGCATTTCTTCCCGGGCGGCGAGCACCGTACGGACGGCTATAGAGCGCAGCCTCGCCGCCGAAATGGCAAAAAAGGGTGGTTAGCTGCCGTTTCCGGCGGGTTCTGTCATGCCGTCCAGTCCATTCAGCGCGCCGTTGAAGTAAGGTCCGTCGCGGCCCTTTTTGGGGTCGCTGTCGATCGATAAAACGCGCCTGACACGGAAGCTGCCATAGTAGCTGTCCCCGTCAGAGGCGGCAATGTAGTATCGAATATTTGGGAGCAGCTTCTTGGCCGGAATGGACGCCGTAGCCGAACGCGGCGTCGCGCCATATATCAACGGGAAGTCGCTGCGGCAGTCGGACAGTTGCAGCGGACCTTCGAAGCGCCACATTAACTCACCGGCTTCACTCTTGACTTCCAAGTAGTTTAGGCAGCCGGAGCTGTGCTCATTTGCAGAGAACGCGACTTTACCGCCGACGAAGCCGACATCCATGGGGTATGAATAACTGCAACCTGCCAGCAAGAGGGGGGCCATGGCACTCAAGCCATAGCGGAGGTGGCGATAGATTGATGTTGGGGTACGGCTCACCACCCTACTCTAGCAGCAGAGGGAATGTCGGCAATGGGGCGAAACCGGACGTCCCAACTTGTCCACGCCGCCTAACCTGCTTGCCGGCGGAAATGGTTAGCCCCCGGCCAACGATCGCACTCGGAAGCGCACGGCCTCTCGCCCCAGCAGATCGTTGATCTCCAAGAACACTGACTGCAGCGGCTCGATCTCGAGTTCGAAGAAGGCGTCGGTCGCCTTCGTTACGTCGCCGAAGCCTCCCGCATTGGCCGGCACGATACCGAGCAGCTGGGGCGGCACGCGGTGCGCGGCCAGCACGTCGTCGCGCGTCGTGTTCTTGATCCCCAGGAACTCGTCCTTGGCACCCACCTCGGCGATCGGCAGGATCTTGATCCCGTTCTCCTTGCCATCGGCGGCATGCACGAACAGGTTGCGGAAGTTGCCCGGCCCCTTCGACCGCTTCAGTGCGTCGCGCATCGCGTCCACGTCGCCATCGTCGAACTGCCCGGTGGCGTAGAGGATGTACCCCGCATGGCTCCCGTTCTCGTAGTAGCGGCGCCGGAACAGCGTCGCGTTCTCATTCAGCAGCGCGGACTGCAGCGCAGAGAGGTATTCGGGAAGGCCGTAGATCTCCTGGTTGATATCGGGAGCCATGATCTGGTGGACGGTCCCCGCCTCGAACTCCACTTCGCTCCGGTGGCCGGGCACCCACCAGAAGCTGCCCCCGCCCAGGCCGCGCCGGGTGTACTTCGCCAGGACATGATCGAGACGCATCAGGTCGCCCAGGCGGCTGCGGACCTCCTGCACGTAGGCATTCCCGAGGACGAGGTAGTCCTGCACCATGGCGGCGAAGTCGCGCCGGCTGATCAGCGATGCCGGGTCGAGGCTGGCGGCCAGCATGTTGCGCTTCAGGATGATGGCGCTCGAGTGATGGGGCGAGGCTCGGAACGAGCGCGATAGGCCATCGAGCGAGATCGGCGGCTCGTACCAGCGCTGGTTGTGCCAGCACTCCAGCATGTCGAGCATGGTGGCCCGGCTGTTGACCGGTTCGGGATCCCCGAAGGTGAAAGCCTCGATCGACTTCCTCCGATTGTCGTTCGCCACTACGATCGCGCCGCCCGCCGCGACGGCGCTCTCCTGACGGCTCATCCTGCCGGCTCGGCCCCGGCTGCGATTGGGCTTGCTCATTCGATAATCTCCATCGTGCCCTTGGGCTTTTCCTTGCCGTCCAGCGGCTCGTTCATGAGGATGTGCATCGTCGCCCAGGCGAGATCGGCATGGCCGTCCTCGCCGCCCCGCCCGGCCTTGAAGGTGACGTTGCGGCCGCTGGTGGTCAGCGTCTTCTTGATCGACACGAAGGCCGAGACGAGATCGAGGTAGCTGCTGTCGAACGCCAGGCGTCCCCGCCGGATGACGTTCTGCGCCTTCATGATCATCCCCGTCTTTACCTCCAGCGAGTATTCGATCTTGGCAACGGAACAGCCGGGAATCGCGCCAGGCTTGGCCAGCAGCTGATAGACGCCGGCGCCGACACCCTGCGCGTCCACACCCAGATAGGTGCAGTTGTAGCGGCTCAGGACTGCGATGATGAACTCGGCCTGCTGCTGGAAGTCGAGGCCGCGCAGCTGGTGGCGTTCAAGGATGCGAAACTGTCCGCCCTCGACCAGCGGCGGCGCGGCGATGACCAGCGCGGCGTTGTCGCCGTTTTCGCTCGATTGCGGGTCATAGCCTGCCCAGACGCTGCGGTTGCCATAGGGGCGCGCGGCCTCGATGTTGAAGTCCGCCCACTCGACCAGGCTGTCGCAGCCGCAGGCGATCATGTCGTTGAACTTGAACGCCGACATGCTGTCGTCGACGAAGTCGCACATGAACAGGTTGGCGAACTCGTCGGGCGCGTACTCGTCGCGCAGTTCGTCGATGTCGAACAGGTCGCAGCCGCCGGCTTGCGCATCCTCGATATTGACGATGTGGCGCCAGATCCGATCCGGTCCGACGCTGCCCTTTTCGGAAAGGGCCGCGTGGCTGACGTCGATCTCGATCCGGTCTTCCTTCTTGCGCCGGCGGTTGCGCCGCTCGCCGGTCCAGTACGGATACGCCGGGTGCGCGATGCTCGAAGGCGTCGAGAAGTAGGTTTTCCGCCACTTCTTGTGCGTCGCCATGCCCGAGGCGACCTTGTTCAACTCCTCGAACGAGTGGACCCAGAAGAACTCGTCGAAGTAGAAGTTGCCGTGGCGGCCCTGCGCGGTGCGAAAGTTCGTGCCCAGGAAGTGCAGTTCGGCCGCCGCCTCTTCCTCCGGCCGTAGATCCGACGTGATCAGCATCGGATCGCCGGTCAGTGTCACGCCCACCAGCTTGGCGAAGCTGACGATGTAGGACCGGAACTGGTGGGCCTGCGCCTTGGAGGCGGACAGGAAGATCTGGTTGCGGCCCGTCTCGATCGCGTCGATCAGGGCCTCGAACGCGAAGTAGTAGGTCGCGCCTATCTGGCGCGACTTCAGGATCATGCGGGTGCGCTGGCTCAGCGCATTCCACCAGGTCAGCTGATAGTCGTAGCAGCCCTCAAGGAAGATGCGCTTGAGCTCGGCCGCCTGTTCGGTGGTGAAGTGGTTCTTCTTCGCCTTCTTCCGCGGCCCGGCGTTTCGGTTGCCGACCTTCTCGTTCAGATCGCCGGCATGGCCACCAGGCTGCTCGTAGCGCCGGACCCGCGCCAGGCTCTCGATCTGCCGGGATAGAGCTTCCATCTCCACCAGATCGCCGCTGGTCTTCCTCTCCTTGGCGATGAGCGTGAGCAGGCGGATCTCCAGCCCGTCCTCGATCTTCTGGATCGATGGCGCATCATCCCACTTGTCGCGCTGCTTCCAAGCCGCGATCGTCGCGCGCGGGATCGGCCCGCCGGTGTCGCCCTTGACGCCGTGCAACTCGAACTCGTCGGCGATCTGCGTGACGCCCCACCCGCGCCAGTACAGGCTGCGCGCATGGCGCCGTGGATCGAACTGCCAGGTGGTCGCGGGCGCGCCGGGCTGGGGAAGGAATGGGCCGGTCATGGCCTGACCATGGCGCGCGCTTTTCCCGCCGATCACCGCCGTCCATTTCGCTGAACGCTAAGCGAAATGCGCGCCCTTGAGATGATGCGGCCTAGCAGTCCTTCTGGCCTCAACACCGCCGCCGAACCTCAAGGGAACCGGACCGATCATGGCCAAGAGCAAGTTTTTCCGCGTCGCCGTCGAAGGCGCCACCGTCGATGGCCGCGTCATCGAGCGCGAATGGCTGGAGCAGATGGCCGCCAGCTACGATCCGGCAACCTATACCGCCACCATCAACTGCGAGCACATCGCCGGCTACAGCCCCGACCGTCCGTTCAACTCCTATGGCAAGGTGCTGGCGCTCAACACCGAGGAAGTCGAACTGAGCATCAACGGTGCGAAGAAGAAGTTGCTCGCGCTCAACGCCGAGATCGACGCCAACGCCCAGCTGGTGGAGATCAACAAGGCCGGCCAGAAGCTCTTCACCAGCTGCGAGATCCACCCGAATTTCGCGGGCGAAGGCAAGGCCTATCTCGTCGGCCTGGCGGTGACCGATATGCCGGCCTCGCTCGGCACCGAACCCCTCAAGTTCGCGGCCATGTCGCGCCCCAACGTCTTCTCGCCGGCCTGCGAGACTTCGATCGAGATCGAGCCCTCGCTCGACGGCGTGACGATCGCCGAAGCGACGAAGTCCGGCTTCATCGCCGCCTTCGCCACGCTGTTCAAGGCGGACAAGCCCAAGGATCCTGCCACGCCGCCGGCACCGCCCCCGCCGGCCAACGACAACGCCTTCGACGTGGAGCGCTTCGGCGCCGTCATGGGCGAGCAGATCGCCGCCGCCGTCAAGCCGTCCAACGACGCCATCGCCGCTCTGGCGACCCGCTTCGACGCGCTGGAGGCGAAGCTCGCGAGCGAGGAGAAGCCGCAGACCTTCAAGCGCGCGCCCGCCACCGGCGGCACCGGCTCGATCGTCACCGACTGCTGAACGCCTCGCCAGCCCTCCCCGTCGACCTGCCCCTGCCGCCTGCCCACGCCCCCGCCCCTTCAGGAGCCCACGCACATGCGTAACGAAACCCGCCTGCTCTTCACCTCCTACGTCGGCCAGATCGCGCAGCTGAACGGCGTCGCGGACGCGACCGTCAAGTTCAGCGTCGCGCCGGCCGTCGAGCAGAAGCTGGAGGAGAAGATCCAGGAGTCGAGCGATTTCCTGCAGCTGGTCAACGTCGTGGGCGTTCCCCAGCAGCAGGGCGACAAGGTCGGCGTCACCGTCACCCGCCCGCTGGCGAGCCGCACCAACACGGGCGCTGGCAATCGCCGCACGCCCGGCGATCCCACCGACACCACGGACGATGGCGGCTACCACTGCCGGCAGACCAACTTCGATCACGCGATCAAGTACGCCAAGCTCGATGCCTGGCGCCACAAGCCGGAATTCCAGACGCTGCTGCGCGACGTCATCCTCAAGCAGCAGGGCCGCGACCGCATCATGATCGGCTTCAACGGCACCTCGGTCGCCACGCAGACCGACCGCGCCGCCAATCCGCTGCTGCAGGACGTCAACGAAGGCTGGCTGCACAAGATCCGCACCCATGCCGCCGACCGCGTTCTCGACGACGGCGAACTGAGCACGGCGCCGGCCAAGGCGATCTACGTTGCCGGCGGCGTCGAGGTGGTCGATGGCGACGGCACGAACGTCGATACGGCCGAGGCCGATTACGCCAACCTCGACGCGCTCGCTTTCGACGCGCTGGACCTGCTCGACCCCTGGCACCGCAGCGATACCGATCTCGTCGTGATCGTGGGCTGGAAGCTGGTGAAGGACAAGTACCTGAACCTGCTCCAGGCGGCGGGCGATACCGCCACCGAGCGCGAGGCCGCGCACCGCATCCTCACGCTGCCCAAGCAGCTGGCCGGCAAGCGCGCGGTCATCGTGCCCTTCTTCCCGGAGGATGCGCTGCTGGTCACCAGCCTCGATAACCTCTCGATCTACTGGCAGGAGGAAACCCGCCGCCGCCAGATCAAGGACGAGCCCGCGCTCGACCAGATCGAGAACTACGAGTCCGTCAACGAGGACTACGTGGTCGAGGACTACGGCCGCTGCGCCCTCGTCGAGAACGTCGTCATGGGCAAGAAACCCGCCTGATCCCGGCTCTTGCCTCCCGATAACCGCCCCCGTCACAGGACATCGCCATGAGCCTTGCTCGCCGTAAACGTGATCGCATTCTCGCTGCCCAGACCGTCATCGCAGCGCAGACGATCCTCGCGGGCGCTGCACCTGTACGCGGGGCGGTTGCTCCCGCCGCCGCCCCTGTTCCTTCGGCGGCGGGAGCCCCCTGCTCTGACCCGGCGACCCGGGCGGCTTCACAGATCGCACTGCGCCTGACACACGATCTGCGCCGCCTCAAGGAAATCCGTTCGATCGACCGCAAGATCGAGGCGAAGCGCGAGATGCTGCCCGAGTACAAGGCATGGGTGGACGGGCTGATGAATGCCGATGCCGGCGTCGGCACCGGCGTCGCGGCCGAAGTGCTGCCGACGTACATGGTCTGGCTGATCGATGTCGGCGCCTACATGGCCGCACTCGATCTCGTTCCCTTCATGCTGCGCCACAAGGTGGAGATGCCCTCGCGCTACCAGCGCGACGCCGCGACGATCGTCGTGGAGGAGGTCGCCGTTGCCGCGGCCAAGGCGCAGAATGCCGGCGAAGCGTTCTCGCTGGACGTGCTCATGCGCGTCGGCGAGCTTACCGAGGGGCTCGACATCCACGATGAAGTGCGGGCCAAGCTGCTGAAGGCGATCGGCGTCGAAAAGCTCCGAGGGGCAGAGGACATGGAGGCCGGCCCCGGCGCCCTTCCGCATCTCGAGACCGCGCTCGATATCCTGCGCCATGCGCAACGCCTGAACGACCGCGTGGGCGTGAGGGACCGCATCAAGCGGGCCGAGAAGCTGATCGCGGCGTGCAACGCCACGCTCGCCGACACCGCAACCAGACGGAGCGGCGATCCGGCCGCCTGACAAGCTCGCCCCCGGCGCTCAGGGGCGGATCGCGCGCTGCGGGAGGCCTTCGGGCCGTAGGGCCGCCAGCTGACCCGATCCCCACCCCTGTTAGCCGGCCGATCGGAGAAGTTCATGTCCTTCGTCGCGCTCCCCGCTGCGCCTGCCCTCGACGAACCCGCTGCGCCCGAAGCGGTCATTGTCAACGACGGCTTCTTTCCGGACATCGAACCCGGCGCCGTGCGCGAGGCTGCACGGATCCCGAGCAGCATCACGCCAGCGCGCCTGCGCGCCGCGATCCTTGGCGCCATCATGACCGTCGAGTGCGATCTGCGCGCGTTTGCTGCCGAAGCGAACGCCGCAGGGCACACGACGCTCGCCGCTATCCCGGCCCCCGTGCTCGATGGCCAAAGCGTGCAGCTGATGCGCTACAACCGCGCCGTCGCCCTGTATGCCAAGGCCGAACTGATCGAGCGTCACCGCGACTTCGACACAACCTCGGCCGGCGGCAATCAGGCGGACGAGCTCATGCCTTCCATCGGCGATCTGCGCCGCGATGCGCTCCATGCGGTGCGCGACATCCTGGGCAAGCGCCGCACGACGATCGATCTGATCTGATGGCGGCCGAGCAGCGCCTCACCGCCAGGCAGGGCGACAAGCTCGACCAGCTGCTCTGGCGCGAGGCCGGGCTGGGCCCGGGCGAAATCACGCGCGTTCTCGATGCCAATCCCGGCCTCGCGGATCTCGGCACCATCCTTCCCCTCGGCACCGTCGTCATCGTTCCCGCGACCGCCACTCAGGAGGGCAACGCGAACCGCGTGCTGCCCCTCGTCCAACTCTGGAGCTGATCCCATGGACCTGCGAACCATCCTGCATCTCGCCTTCGATCACTGCGCCGAGGCGGTCGGCTCGCTCACCCCGTCGCTGATCGGCTCGGCCGTCGCCCAGGCATGGAAACCGGCGATGTCGTGGCGCGACCGCATGCTGCAATGGCTCGTGGGATCGACGGTCAGCTACTACGCAACTCTCGCGATCGTCGCCGTCACCGACTGGAACGGCTTCGTCGCACAGTCGATCGCCTTCGGCATCGCGCTGCTCGCCTTCGACGCCACGCCGCGCGTCGTCAAGGCCGCGATCGACACGCTCGTCTCCCTCCCCGGCCGCATCGCCGACCGCTTCCTGCCGAAGAAAGGCTGACCAATGGCTTCGCTTGCCACCTTCAGGAACAAGTCCCGCCAGATCGGCGCCGCGGCGCTCACCATCATCGGCGCCGCCATCGCGCTCGAAGGCGGCTATGTGAATCACAACGCCGATCCGGGCGGTGAGACCAACATGGGCATCACCGTGCAGGTCGCCCGGGAGAACGGCTATGCCGGCCCGATGCGCACCCTGCCGCCCGAAGTGGCGCAGAGCATCTACTACGACCGCTATCTGGTGAAGCCCGGCCTCGCCCCGCTGATCTCGATCGACGCCGCGGTCACCGAGGAACTGTTCGACACGACCGTCAACATGGGCCCCGCCCGGCCCTCGCGTTGGTTTCAGGAGGGCGTCAATTCCCTGTGCGGCACTCACCTCGCCGTGGACGGCAAGATCGGCGCCCGGACGATCGCCGCCTATGATGCCTGCCAGGAGGATGCCGGCGCCGTAAAGCTCTGCGGCCGGATGCTCGATCGTCTCGATGCCAGTCAGCGCGCCGAGTATGACCGCCTGGTTCGCGTGAACCCGAACCTAAAGGTCTTCCACAAGGGTTGGCTCGCGCATCGCATCGGCAACGTGGATCGCGCAAAGTGCAGGCGCCCGGCCCCGTGATCGGGTTCTCGCACCTGGCACTCGCAGGCGCGCTGGCTGCCTGCCTCGCGGGCCTGGGCGGCTTCGCTTACGGCACGCGTGTCGGCATCGCGCAGGAGCAGGCGGCGCAGAAGCGCGCCGACGATGCGGCCAATGCCGAGCGCCAGCAGCTGCAAGCCCAGATCGATGCCGGCGGGGAAGCCCACCAGTCCGCCGAATACGCGCGGCAGGCCCAAGTCAGGGAAATCTACCATGAAACCCAGAAGGTCATCGAACGTCCTGTCTATCGCAACCTGTGCATCGATGCTGATGGCGTCGGCCTGCTCGACCGCGCCGCAGACGTCGCGAACGCCAAGAGTGTCGGCGAACCTGCTGGCGCCGCCGCCGGAACTCCCGCCAGTCCAGCGCAGCCCTGACGGTCAGATGACGGGCGCCGACGCACAGACCAGCCTGACGACGCTCTACGACGTGGCCGGCCAGATCCGCGCCGCCTTCATCGAACTGCAGGCCGAGGTCCGTCTCGCGCTGGAAGCCGGCGATGCGCAAGGCCGATAGCCTGCGGCGCTGGCTGACCGCGTGCCTCCCCGCCGACTTCAAGGATCATCCCGACCGGCTGCAGATCTATATCGAGGCCGGCCAGATCGCCGCGCGTCAGTCGAAGACGCTGTCGTTCGTCTATCAGTACACCCTCAAGGCGCTGGTACTCGACTTCGCAGGGGATACCGACCGCCTGATGGTCCCCATGCTTGCGTGGGTCGCAAGGGAACAGCCCGATTTGCTGCGCCGGCAAGACAGCCAGCCCTTCGCCTTCGAAGCCGAACTGCTCGACACCGAGGCTGCCGATATCGAGATCTCGATCGACCTGACTGAGCGGGTCACCGTCACCCTGCTTTCCGATGGCAGCGGCTACGATGTCGAGCATCCGCCCGAGCCCGACTTCACCGACGCCTTCGCGGGCGTCAATGCCAGCTTCACCGACGCATTCGCGGGTGACCTCCCGCTCCTGGCGGACGAGTGATCACCGACGATCTCGCCGAGCTCGAGCAGCTGGCCGGCGCGATCGTGCGCAGCCTATCTTCGGGCCAGCGGCGCAAGGTCATGCGCCGGATGGCGCGCGAACTGGCGATCGGCCAGCGCGAGCGCATCACGGCCCAGCGTCAGCCGGACGGAACTGCCTACGAGAAGCGCAAGGCAAAGGTGCCGCCGGTCTCCGGGCGCGGTGCCGCGTGCTTCCTCTATCCGGCCGGTGGCGGCGGCGAGCCGCGCCGGGTCCTCATGAAGAGCTTCACCTGGAGCACCGGGCGCATGTTGACCGGCTTCGACATCGAGGCCGGCGGCATCCGCTCGTTCGAGTTCGACAAGATCGTCAAGTGGCTTCCGGTTCCGGAGGAGCACCGCAACGCCGGCGGCGGACGCCTGCGCCGCCGGGGCGGCCTGCGGCGCCGCGCGATGTTCCGCCGCCTGGCTTCGGCCCGATTCCTGAAGACCGGCGTCGATGATCAGAGTTTCTGGGTCGGCTTTACCGGCAAGGTCTCGCAGATCGCCGATGTCCACCAGCACGGTTTGCGGGATAGGCCCTCGCTACGGGCGAAAGCTGTACCGTACCCGCGGCGCGAACTGCTCGGCGCGACGGCCGCGGACCGCGAGCGCTTGCTCGACGTGCTGTACGATCACCTTGCCTCTGAAATCTGAATGGAAGCGACCCGAAGGGAAAGCCGGCCGTCACAGTTCGGGGGGTGGGGAAGCGGTGTGACGGCCGGCTCGCAGGTTCTTCAGCGCCATGCTTGCCTGTACTACTTCGGCAGGGCCGATTGGTTCCGCATGAGGCAATGCACATCGCTTGCGGCGGGTCATTTTGCTGAGCGTTCGGCGAAATGCGGGGGGATAGCGCCGCAATGTGCTCACCCGCGACATGGCCGGCATGGCCGATCCCACCTTCACCGCTGTCGATCTCTCGCGCCTGCCGTCTCCCGACCTGATCGAGACCCTGGACTACGAGACGATCCTGACTGGCGCCGTGGCGCGCTTCAAGGCAGAGATGGCGGCGGCCGGCGTGACCTTCGAAGCGCGAGAGAGCGATCCGGCAACCAAGCTCCTGCAGACCTTCTCCTACCTCGCCCATCTGCTGCGCCAGCGGGTGAACGATGCGGCTCGCGCGGTCATGCCCGCGTATGCGGTTGGCGCCGATCTCGACAACATCGCCGCCCTCTTCGGCATCATGCGCAAGGTCATCACCCCGGCCGATGAGGCGAACGGGATTCCTGCCGTGATGGAGAGCGACACCGAGTTTCGCCGCCGCATGGTGCTCGCGCCCGAGGGCTATTCGGTTGCCGGCCCCGAAGGCGCGTACCTCTTCCATGCCCTGTCCGCGGACGCCGAGGTGCTCGATGCCACCGCCACCAGCCCCGAGCCCGGCGTGGTTGTCGTCTCGCTGCTGTCCCGCCTCGGCGACGGCTCTGTCTCGCAGCGCCTGGTGGACGTCGTGCAGGCATACGTCTCGGCCGACACGCGCCGGCCGCTGACCGATCTCGTCATCGTCCAGTCCGCGGAGATCCTTCCCTTCGCGGTCGACTACGATCTCACGACCTTCAACGGCCCGGACGGCGCGCTCGTCCTCGCCAACTCGCTGGCGAGCGTCCAGGCCTACGTCGCGGAAAGCCACCGCGTCGGCCGCGACATCACGCGATCGGCCTTATTCCGCGCTGCCCATGTCGAAGGGGCGCAGAACGTGGTCCTCCATTCGCCCGCCGCGGATGTGCTGGTCACCCGCACGCAGGCCCCCTTCTGCACCGGCGTGGCCGGCAGGCTCGCAGGCACCAGCGAGTGACCTTTCCCTCGATCCTCCCGCCGGCATCGACGAAGCTGGAAAAGGCGCTGGAGCAGGCCGCCGCCGGCGTGCTGGACTTTGCCGCGCCCATCCGCGACGTCTGGTCTCCTGCGCGCTGCCCGGCAGGGCACCTGCCGTGGCTCGCATGGGGGCTTGCGATCAGCCACTGGAAGACCGGGTGGACGGTCGAATACAAGCGCGCTGCCATTGCCGACGCGATTCCCTACCACCGGCGCAAGGGCACGCGGCAGGCAGTCGCCGAGGTGCTGGCGCGCTATCATCCGGCGCTCACCCTCACTGAATGGCACGAAGCCACGCCCCGCCGTGCACCCCACACATTCGAGGTTCGAGCTCCGGCCGACATTGGCGCCACTTTCCTGACGCCCGAGACCGCGAACGCGATCATCGCCGATGTCGCCGTTGCCAAGCCCGCGCGCTCCCATTTCGATTTCGTGCAGGTGCTGGAGGCGCGCGCCGGGCTCTACATGGCCGCGGGCGGCATGGCGGGCGCCATGTACCGCGCCGACTGCACCACGACGATCGACCACACCCGCGACTGGGCCCGGGTCTGGCAATCCGAAATCGGCGAGCCCTTCGTGACTGAAGACGGCTCAGATTACTGGGAGGTTGAATAATGGCCACGCTGGTCCTCAAGCTGACCGACGCGGGGCTTGCGGCTGTACAGGCCGCATCCGGCTCTGACCCTACCGTCATCGAAAGCCTCGGGCTCACGGCCACGCCGTTCGACTATGCGCCCACGCTCACCGCGCTTCCGGGCGAGTTCAAGCGCGTGGAGGTGGCCTCGGGCGTGGCCTCGGCCGCCAACGTCACGCACCTGACCGCCTACGACACCAGCGCCGACGTCTGGACCGCTACCGGCTTCGGCCTGTTCCTTGACGATGGCACGCTCTTCGCCGTTCACACCGGGGTCGAGCCGATCATGTCGAAGGTCGGGCTGGCCTTCGCGCTGCTGGCGTTCGACATCGCCTTCGAAGCCGACTTCGCGTCCAACATCGCCTACGGCAATGCCGTGTTCGCCTATCCGGCGGCGACAGAGAACACCCCAGGCATCGCCGAGATCGCGACGCAGGTCGAGGTCGATGCCGGCGATGACGATCGCCGCTTTGTCACGCCGAAGAAGCTCTGGGCACGGTTGCAGGCCATCTTCCAGGCGATCACCGCGGAAGCGACGGCACGTGCTGGCGCTGACAACGCCCTGAGCGAGGCGATCGGCAACGAGGCCGGCACTCGCGCCAGCGCAGACGTCAGCCTTGGCCTGCGCATCGACGATGAAATCAACACGCGCTTCGCCGACGACAACGCGCTGCGCAATCAGATCGACACCTTGCGCAGCCGAAGCATCGGCGGCGGCGGCCTGGTTTCCGGTGGCGGCTCTCTCGATAGCGACCGCACGCTGACCGTCACGGAAGCGAGCCCTGAGGACATCACCGAGGGCAGCGCCGGCGACAAGGTGGTGACGCCGCGCCGCCTCGGGCCGATCTCGATGACCCTGGCACAGAATGGCTTCATCCGGTTCTTCGGGTTCCAGATCAATTGGGGGCGCTTCACGGCCGATGCGAACACCACCACCGCCGTGGCCTTCGCGCGAGCGATGAATACCGCCTGCTTCTCGGCAGTCGTCAGCGGCGTGACGAACCTTGGTACCGGCTCGCAGGATAATACGCCCGCTGTCATCACCTCCAGCATCACCAAAAACGGCTTCTCGGTCTTCAACGCCGACGATGAGAACGATGCCACCTGCTACATCGCCGTGGGGACCTGACCAATGGCCAAGTTCAGCGAAGCGCCGGGCATCGCCGGCCTCCTCAACTACAAGCCGGGCGTCAGCGTCGCCGATGCGCTGGACCAGCTGCTCTATCCCGGCCTGTCGATCACCGCCCTGACCGTCACGCCCAGCCAGATCGAGCAGGGCGCATCCGTGCCGGTCACCGTCGCCTGGACGATCTCGGGCACCATCACCGGCCAAACGCTGGAAGGCATAACCGTGCCTGCGGCCGACCGTTCCAAGGTGTTCCCCGGCGTGTCCGCCAGCAACACCTTCGACCTGACGGTCACCGATGCCGCAGCCCCGGGCGGCCCCACAACGGCAAGCCGCTCGGCGTCTGTCACGGTCCTGCCTCGCCGCTTCTGGGGCGTGTCGGATAGCCCTGCGCTCGACAGTGCGGGTGTGATTGCGCTCGCCGGAAGCGAACTGTCGGGCAGCCGCGCGAAGTCCTTCACGGTCGATGGCGGTGCCGGCGGCAAGTTCGTCTTCTTCGCCTACCTCGCCTCGCTCGGCGCTCACACCGGCGCGAAGCTCTACGGCTTCGACGAGACGATGGTCGTCGCCACGGTCAGCGTCACGACCGCCGCAGGCCTCACCGCCAACTACACCGTCCTCCGTTCCCCCGAAAAGCAGGCCGGCGCTGTCCCGGTGGAGATCGTCTGATGGCTATCGTTCCCAGCAAACTCGTCCGCAGCACGCCCGGCGACAAGGTGCTCGATGCCGATCAGATCGAGGAGACTGCCGACGCCCTGCTGCTGAGGGCGGCCGAGCGAGTTGCTGTTGCTAATCAGGGTGAGGCGCTGGCCGGTGCCCCTCTCGTATACATCGATCGAGTGCCCAACGCGGGATCGTTCGCGGTGGCCAACGACACCGGCTTCGCAGTTGCCTTCGACTCCGGTGCCGACGTTGATGTCGGGGATCTGGTGGAAGGTTTCGCGTTGGACCTCGCCGCTTCTGCAGGCACCGTCAGCATTCACGCCGAGTTGTTCGTGCGGAGCCAGGTGGACGGCTTGCCCTCGCCGGCCACCGACACCCTGCTCGCGCAGTTCGATGTTCCGCTTGCCATGGCGGGCCTCACAGCAGGTGGACCCCGTGCGCGCGTATTCTTTCTCCTGCCCTCCATCGCTCGTTTTCTGGCCGGTGAGGGGAAGTCTTACCTTGCAACAGTTCGCATGCTTGATGGCAATGCGGTTGCGGTTCCCCTCGGTATCGGTCGGAACGACGCCAGCGGTTTCGTTCAGCGACGCCGAGGCTACTACTTTCGGTCGGATAACCAGACTTGGAACCCGAATGCCGAGACGGCGACTTGGACTGGAGCGCTCTTTCGCAGGAAACTGACTACTGCGGCGGAGACGAGCCAGCGGATCGCGCAGGCGGAAGCTGGGATCGCCGGCGCCGCCTCCACAGCGACCAAAGCTCGCACCGGCATGGGCCTCTCGGTCACCGGCCGGGCGGCGATCACATCGTCGAGCCTTCGGCCCAGCAACTCCGGACTGTTCATCCCCGGTGCGTCGGCAGCGCATAGTGGGTGGAAGCACACTATGCTGGTCCGGAACCCGACCAACGTCGCCAAGACGTTCCATTTGACGCGCGTCACATCGAACGGAGCGCAGTTTGTTCCTGTTCCTGGAGCCGGCTACACGCCAGTAGAGGTGCCGGCAGGCCCGGCAACCTACGCTATCCCGATCTCCTACTACATCCCCCGCGGCGAAACCCCTGCCTTCTCGGTTCCCGCTGGCGTACTAGGCTTCGCCTACGATGCTCCCGGCGTCCCCGACGACACCGGCTACTATTACCACAACGTGCCACAGCCCGCCGCAGCCTTCGTGCCCTCGGGCGGCAAGCAGACTGGTATCCAGCTGCAGATTGGCCTGATCGGCGACTATGCGTTGGCGCACGACGATGTGGTGGCGATCGTGCAGCCGCAGATCGACGCGCAAGCTTTGCAGCTCGCCAGCACGAAGGTAGAGGCCGGCGCTAACACGGCGGCGCTGAACCAGATCATCGAGGCGAAGGCAGTCGAGGTCTATGCGCGATCTGCCGCCAGCGCCTACGTCAACTTCGCAACCGGCACTCCTGACGCAAAGGCATGGGCAGTGCCGGTGCAGGGTAGCTCGATTCCGGCGGGCACGCTCATTGCGCGGTTGGTAGCCACGTTCCATCGAGCCGCGGGCATCGTCGCAGTCGAGGCCATGCTCTACAGCCGTGATGCCGCCAAACTGACGGCGCCCGACAACGCGGACACGGCAGAATGGGCCGCTTGGGTCTCAGTTGCTGCCACGGGTGTAGCCGAGGGCAACTTCGGCGATGTGGAGTTCATCGCTCCGAATGTGATCGCCTCGGTCGCCAGTCGGGGTTACTACCTCCGGATCCGAGCCAGGGACGCGGACGGCAATCTGGTGAGCCTTGGCTACGGCCGTGCCGCTGGCGCTGGCACCAACCAGATGGACTGCGGTTGGTACCTCCTCTCAAGTGGGGCCTGGTCGCCGATCGGTCTCGCTGCAGTGCTGGCGATCCGGGTCAAGGGTAACCAGACCAAGGTGAAGCAAAGCGCGCTGCCCGATGGTTTGGGCGCAAGTTCCACCAGCTCATCGGCGCCGAGCAAGAAGCGCGGCATGGTCATCATGCTCGGCCGATCCGAGCTACCCTTCGACAACACCGCTGCGGGTGGGGTCACGATGCGGCGGGTGTTCGCAGGTCCCGCTAACAGCAAGCGGGTCACTCAGGTGATCTTTAGCCATTCGACTACGACACCCCAAGAGATCACGCGCGCCGCGATCGCGCCCCTCGCCTCCGCAACCAACTTTGCGGCCACTGGTGTCGCCTGGACGCCGCTCAGCTTCGGTCCCGGCGTCGAAAAGGGCATCATGCCTGCCGCGGCCAGTTCGCAGCGCTACGGTATGTTGGCCTCGCGCCCTTTCTCGCTCGACCTCGCGCCGCGAACCGATGTGCCGGGTGCGGCCAAGCTCATGATCATCTCGGCCTACATGGGTGTAAGCGGCTCTCCCATGCTGCTCGGCAAGGCGGGCACCGACGACTACAAGACGAACTGGGAGGCGCGTGCCGACTTTCCCAGCGTGATGCGGCACAATGCCGGTGATTGCGTCACCACCCCTGCGAACTTCACCAGCACCGCGAACGACATCAACGGCACCTGCATCGCCGGCGTGGTCATCGAGTGCGACGATGGCGAGCTGGTGACGATCATGTTCCCTGGCGACAGCATCTCGAACGGGGCCGGCATTACCGGTCCGAACGGCGTGCTGTACGGTCAAGGCTGGGCAGAGACGCTGGCCTATGGGATGAACACCAGGCGCCGCGGCGTGCTGCCCGTTCTGCTCGGGTGGTCGGGCCAGAACATGAGCAACATCCGCTACAACGCGGTCGACTTCTATGCCTTCGTCAAGGCGAACGGCCTGCCCGCACCGAACGTCCTCTACACGCCGAACGCCTCGCCCAACTCCATGAGCACGCCGCTGACCAAGACCTCCATGGACGCCCAGCGGCCGCTCTCGGATGAGATTGTAGGCGTGGCTCTCGGTGCCGGCTCGCAAGTCGTCAAATGGCTGTGCCTGCCGGTGGACCCGTCCGTCAAGGATCTCGATCAAACCCCCGATCCCAATGACGGCGACAAGTTCCGCCGCAACTACAACGACGCCGATCGCGCCGAAGCTGCTCTCCAGCGAGGAGCAATCATCGCCGACTACGATGCCGCCGTGACACTCGGGTTCGACGGGGATGGTCAGGCGCTCTTCAATGACGACTACGAGGACGACAGCATCCACCCCAACGCGGCCGGCCACGCCCTGATGGCAGCGATCGGTGAGCGAGCGTCGCGCTTGGCGCTGCCGGCGGCCGGGTACGCGGTGGGAGGGCTTGTGACATGAACTACATCACCGTCCCCCGCTACGGAGCCATGGAAGCTTTGCTAAAGGCAGCGTCTTGGCCATGGCGAATTGCAATTTTGCTTTGGGGTGCGAGCGTCATTCTACTGATGATAACCGCAGCCGTGTGCGGAGCGGCGTTTCTCCTCCTATCGGCATTTGTTGTGGGTCTCTTAGGCCGCATGGCCCTGCGCGGTGAGCTCATTTACAGGCTCGGTCGCCCATCCAGCACCTGCCCGGTATGTCATGGTGAGGAGTTCATCGGTGATAGCGACTTACTCGCGTTCTTGCCGTGTCCAGTCTGTTCAGGGGTGAGTGAAGTCGCGGCATGATGATGCTAGCACGCGCCTAGCTCGATCTGCCTACGGCCTGCTCAATTCATTATGTATAGAAAATACATAGCGTAGTGGTCCCACTCCGGCCGGAGATTTCGCAAGACCTGTTACGGCTTTGATCGCCAAGGAACCTGCAGCCGCGAAAAGGCCTTGGTATGCATCGCCTGTCTTGGTCCATTCCAAAGCGCCCGAGGCACCAACCTCAGCTAGGCTCTCACGTGCGAAAATGGTTCGTAGATTTCTGATCCGATGAGAGAAGCCCGCTTCTTTCGCTACTCGAATTTGGGCCTGAATCGCTCTTTGCAACTCTTCGGTTTGATCCACCAGCATCGCCGCAAAATCGGGCGACGAAAGTATGATGTCCTGAACCTTCCGAAGATGCGCGCGCAGGGCAAACAGTTCGTCTCTTCGTCTTTCTTTGAATTCGAGAATGTCGTCAAAAGGAACTTCCGCTTGAGGCATTATGATAGAGTTATGAAGATCTACTATAAGCCCGCGTCCTTCACCCTCCTCATCATCGGCCCTTGATCCTGATGCAACGGCCCAGCGTCCAGGGTCTAATTTCTCGAGCGTGCTAAAACGGTGAAGATGCAGGTTGCTAACCTGAGCCTTATTCAGAAAGCTTCCGGTGAACGGAGATGGGGAGCGTCGCATCAAACCCGCATCAATTAGCCATTGTGCCTCATCATCTATGATCATCGAAAGTTCATGCTGCTCGGGCCAGTCGAAACGATCCCATAATAGCAACATCGATCGAATCTCAGCTGGTTCAAAACCAGTCAGTATCTCCGGTTCTTTTCCATCGAAACGAACCGATGACTTCAGTATCAATCCACGCTCACCATCCTGAAGTATAGGCGTCTCGTTGAATTCCACTTCGAGCATGATCGGGAGGCCCGGAGATAAAACGTAATTTTCTTCATGAAAACTGGCGTCAATAGCGCTTCCAAAGATATCTGCGCGCCGACACATAAGCTCTGCGTATTCCTCTCTGGTCGTTCGCTCCCACTCTCCAATGATATCACTGTCGGTTGCGGGAGCCACTAAGACATAAGCCGCGTGGGGCTCGTCGAAAACCCTGATGCTCAAATTGGGGTTGTTCATCAGTGCTTTAAAAAATGGTCGAGGCTCGGTGGGCTGTTCGATAAAGAATCCACGTTCGGCAGACCATTTCGCACCTTTGGGTACAAAGAAACGCGAGTTAGGGCTTCTCCATTTCGATTCCGTCATGAATGGGCAAGCTCGGACTGGACAAGTCGGCGAATAGCCTCGGGCCTTGTCATGTATGGTGCACCTTGCTGCCCAATCCAGTGATCGATGCAGTCAATCAAAGCCTTGTCCATCCGAACCATGATCGGCGATGTTTCAGACCGGGGGCGACCTCTAACGGAAGCTTCTCGGCGCGTGGAATTTCTGTTCATCAGTTTTCTGATATCAAAAAATCATTTGATGTGAAAGGCGACTTCGCCGTGTCCATTTCGATAATCGTTCAGCGAAATGCAGGGGCGCGAAAGTCGCTGCAGTCCGCGCCAAGGTCTCACCATGGCGCGAACTGCAGATCCTGAACAGCTCACCGGCGAAGTGATCCAGCTAGGCACCGTGACGTCTGTTGACCATGTCGCCGCTACCTGCACCGTCGAGATCGGCGAACTGACCACCGGTGACCTGCCATGGCTTGCACCGCGCGCTGGCGGCGTGAAGGTCTGGTCGCCGCCGTCCGTTGGCGAACAGTGCGGCGTGCTTTGTCCAGAAGGCGATCTCGCCAACGGCCTCGTGCTGCTCGGGATTTGGTCCGATGCCAATCCGCCGCCGTCTGCAGACCCCGCTACCGTGCACCTCGAGTTCCCCGATGGCGCGGTGATTGCCTACAACCACAGCACGCATGCGCTCGCTCTGACGCTGCCTGCAGGCGGCTCCATGGCTGTCGATGCGCCCGGTGGCACGACGTGGACGGGCGACATCGCCCTGACCGGAAAGTTCACCGCGTCCGATGACGTCCTCGCCCGCGGCATCAGCCTGAAGGACCACAAGCACACCGGCGTTTCCGCTGGCGCCGCCCAGACCGGGACGCCCGTCTGATGGCCGGCATGTCCCGCACCACCGGCGCCGTGATCGACGGGCTCGACAGCATCCGGGAATCGGTGGCCGACATCCTGGCCACGCCGGTGGGCACGCGCGTCGGCCGGCGTGAGTACGGCTCGCTCCTGCCTGACCTGATCGATCAGCCGATGACCGGGCCGAACATCCTGCGGCTCTACGCCGCCACGGCGCTGGCGATCTCGCGCTGGGAAGACCGCCTGCGATTGCGGCAGGTCACGCTCGCAGCCGGCGCGCAGCCCGGCGCCGCCACCCTGAACATCGAGGCCGATCGCACGGACACCGTGCCTGCGGCGGCTCGCACCCGCTTCGCTCTGCCTCTCTAGCCCAAGGATCCTGTCATGGCCTTCAAGCATGGAATCACCGTCACCGAGATCGTCGAAGGCGCGCGCACGCTGACGGCGGTCTCCACCTCAATCATCGGCCTGGTGGCGACCGCGCCTGACGCTGCCGCCGCGGTCTTCCCGCTGGATCGTCCTGCCCTCATCACCGACATCGAGACCGCGATCGGCAGCGCGGGCACCGAGGGCACCCTTGCCCGGGCCCTGCGCGCGATTGCCGACCAGACCCGGCCGATCCTCGTCGTCGTGCGCGTCGAGGAAGGCGAGAACGCAGCCGAGACTGCCAGCAACGTCATCGGCACCACGAACGCCAATGGCCAGAAGACCGGCATGCAGGCGCTGCTGGCTGCGCAGGCGCAGCTGGGCGTGAAGCCCAAGATCCTCGGCACCCCGGGCCTTGAAACGCAGGCGGTCACCGCCGCGCTCGCCGTGGTCGCCCAGAAGCTGCGCGGCTTCGCCTACGCCCGCGCGATCGGCGAGGATGTCGCCGCCGCCACCGCCTACCGCGCGAACTTCAGCGCGCGCGAACTGATGCTGCTGATGCCCGACTTCCTGTCCTGGGACACCGAGGCGAACGCTGCGGTCCCCAGCTACGCTGCGGCGCACGCCATGGGCCTGCGCGCGCTGATCGATACGCAGACCGGCCCGCACAAGACGCTCTCGAACGTCGCCGTCAGCGGCGTCGTCGGCCTCACCAAGGACATTCACTGGGACATCGAAGATGCGTCCAGCGAAGCCGGCGTGCTCAATGCTTCCGAGGTGACGGCGCTGGTCCGCACCGACAGCGGCTACCGCTTCTGGGGCAATCGCACCACGGCCGAGGCCGAGAGCCTCTTCGTGTTCGAAAGCACCACGCGCGTTGCGCAGCTGCTCGCCGATACGATCGTGAACGGCATGCTCTGGGCGATCGATAAGCCGCTGACGCCCGGCCTTGCCAAGGACATCATCGAGACCATCAACGGCCTCTTCCGCCAGCTGAAGGCCGGCGGCGTGATCCTGGGTGCCAAGGCCGAGTACGACGAGGCGAACAACGACGTCTCCAGCCTGAGGGCCGGCAAGCTGCGCATCAAGTACGACTACACCGTGCCGCCGCCGCTGGAGGATCTCGGCTTCAACCAGCGCATCACCGACAGCTACTTCGCGGACTTCTCGGCCCAGCTGTCGCAAGACGCCTGACCGGGCGGCCAGCCCCGCCCTTCCCCCCATCCGATCATAGGAGCCCGCCATGGGAATGCCCCGCACCCTCAAGGACATGATGATGTTCAACGAAGGCCTCGCCTACCAGGGCGATGCCAAGACCGTGACCCTGCCCACCCTCACTCGCAAGATGGAGGGGCACCGCGGCGCCGGCATGAGCGGCGAAGTGCAGATGGACATGGGCATGGAGGCGATGGAGGCATCCTTCGTGTGCGGCGGCCCCATGCGGCAGGTGCTGCGCCAGTGGGGCACGCCCACCCTGGACGGCGTCTACATCCGCTTCGCCGGCAACTACCAGGCGGACGACACCGCCGATGTCGACCACATCGAAGTCATTATGCGTGGTCGCTTCTCGGAGATCGAGATGGGCGATCAGGAGGTGGGGGAGCCGAGCGAGTTCACCACCACCATGGCGGTCGCCTACTACAAGCTCGTCTGGAACGGCCGCACCGAGCTCGAGATCGATCCGCTCAACATGATCGAGATGGTCGACGGCATCGATCGCCTCGCCGAACGCCGCGCCCTCCTCGGCATCTTCTGATCCGGCCGGCCCGGCTGCGCGCCGGGTCGCCCACCCGTCCTGCCTGACCCCCGGAGCTTACCATGACCAATTCCATCGCACCTGCCGTCACCAGCGCCGCCGCGCTCGCCCTCGTCACCCTCGATAGCCCGCTGCCGCGCGGCGACACCGCCGTCGCCACTGTCCAGGTGCGCAAGCCCAAGGCCGGCGAACTGCGCGGCCTGTCACTGTCCGCGTTGCTCAACCTCGACTACACCGCGCTCGAAACGCTCCTGCCGCGCATCACCATCCCGACACTGTCGAAACAGGACGTGGCCGCACTCGACCCGTCAGACCTGACCCAGCTGGGCAGCGAGATCATGGATTTTTTGCTGCCGAAGGGCGCGAAGGCGGCGCTCTCCCCCTCCGAGTAGAAGACGCAATGGCGGATATCGCCGTCGTCTTCCACTGGCCGCCCGAGGCCATGGAGCCGATGCCGCTCGCCGATCTGATGAACTGGCGGGAGCGCGCCGCCAAGCGCTCGCAAAGCCCTGACACCAAGAACGGGAAACGATAGTGGCAGACAGGAACCTGCGGATTCGCGTGCTCATGGAAGGCGCGGACCGCCTTACCCGCCCGATGCGAGACGCGGCCGCAGGTTCCACCCGGCTGGCGCAAACCCTGCGCGCGACGCGCGATCAGTTGAAGGCCCTTGAACGCGCCCAGGGTGACATCGCTGAATTCCGGCAGCTGCGCGGGGGAACGCGCGATCTTGAACGCCGTATGCAGGAGGCGCAGGCCCGCACCGCCCAGCTGGGCCGTACCATCGCGCAAGCAGCCAACCCCACCAAGGCGATGCGCCGCGAATTCGAGCAGGCGCGCCGCGAATCGGAGCGGCTGACCAACGAACATCGCCAGCAGTCCACCCGCCTACAGGATCTGCGCAGCCGCCTGACCGCAGCCGGCGTCTCCACCCGCGATCTGGTCTCGGGCGAAAGGCGCCTGCGCAGCGAAATGCGCCAGACATCCGATACCCTGCGCGAACAGGAACGCCGGCTTCAGGAGGTGACGGAACGCACCCGCCGCCTCGCCGATGCGCGGAGCCGCTTCTCCAGCATGCAAGGAACCGCCACCGGCCTCGCCGCCGGCGGCGCGGCATCAGTTGGCACCGGCATGGTCATCGCCCGCCCCCTTGAAGGCGCGGCCGAAGACGCCATGCAGTTCGAATCGGTGATGACGGACATCAACCAGAAGATCGATCAGGCGCGGGGCGCGGGCCAGCTGATGGGACTCGACATCCGCAGGACCGCGCTCGCGGTAAATCAGATGCCTGCCGATCTGCAGAAGGGCGTGGACACGCTCACCGGCTTCGGTCTGGCCGGTCGCCAAGCGGTCGATATGATGACGCCCATCGGCAAGGCCGCCACCGCCTACAAGGCCGAGATCGACGATTTAAGCAAAGCCACCTTCGCCGCGCACGACAACCTCAAGGTCTCCATCGACCAGACCAGCAAGGCCCTCGACGTCATGGCGCAGGCCGGCAAACGCGGCGCCTTCGAAGTCAAGGACATGGCGCAGTACTTCCCTGCACTGACCGCTAGCATGCAGAGCCTAGGCGGCACGGGCGTGCCCGCCGTGGCGGACCTTGCCGCCGCGCTCCAGATCACGCGCAAGGGTGCCGGCGATGCGTCCTCTGCGGCCAACAACCTGCAGAACCTGCTGTCGAAGATCAGCGCGGAGGACACGGCCAAGAACTTCAAGCAATTCGGCATCGATCTGCCCGCTGCGATGAAGAAGGCCGCCGCCGAAAGCCGGAGTCCGATCGAAGAGATCGTGCGCCTGACCCAGCAGGCAACCGGAGGCGACCAGAACAAGCTGTCGCAGCTGTTCGGCGACATGCAGGTGCAGCAGGCCTTGCGCCCGCTGATGTCGGCTTTCGCGGAATACCAATCGATCCGCGCCGATGCGATGGCGGCCGACGGCACCGTCAGCACCGATTTCGCCGAACGCATGATCGACAGCGCCGAGAAGGTGAAGCGCCTGCGTATCCAGGCCAAGGATCTGTCGATCACAGTGGGCAACCAGCTGCTGCCGATGATCGGTTCCGCCTCCGAGCGGCTGTCCGCCTGGGGCAGCAAGATCGCCGGAATCGCCAATCGGCATCCGCAGCTTACCCGCGCGATTGCCTTTGGCGCCGCCATCTTCGCCGCGCTGTTCGTTGTCTTGGGCGCCGGCGCCATAGTGCTCGCCGGCCTGGTCGCGCCGATTGCGGTGCTCTCGGCCGCTGCCACCGCGCTCGGTATCGGCCTGCTACCCTTGATCGGCATCGCTGCCGCAGTCATCGCCGGCGTCGTCGCGCTCGCCGCCGTGTCCTACTGGCTATACGAGAACTGGGGAAACTGGCCCAAGATCATGGAAGGCATCTTCGCGGCGGTGCGCGCCGTGTTCATGAACTTCAACCCCTTTGCGCTCCTCTTCCAGGCGTTCGCGCCCGCTCTCGCCTACCTGCGCTCGATCAGCCTTGCCGACATCGGCCGCTGGATGATCCAAGGCCTGATCGCCGGCATCAAGGCCATGATACCAGGGCTTGGCGCGGTGCTATCGATGGTGGGCAACATGATCCCGGAAAAAATCCGCAAGCTGCTGGGCATCCACTCGCCCTCGCGCGTCTTCGCGGAAATCGGCGGACACGTCATCGGCGGCCTCGATCAGGGCCTTGCCACGAACGCGCCGGCGCCGATTGCGCGTATCACGGATCTGTCCGCGCAGATGGCGCGCGCCCTCGCGGTAGGCGCCGGCACCGCCGCCGTGGCGGTCGCGGCTCCGGCCGCCGTGGCGGCGCCTAGCGGATCGCCCGCGACCAAGACCGCTATGCCGCCTGGCACGTACAACCTCCATTTCCACGGCATCAGCGGCGATCCCAGGGACATCGCCGAGGAAGTGCGCCGCGCCATCGAGGCCATCGAGCGCGAACGCCGCGGCCGCGGCTTCGGCGACGACGGCAACTGAGGACCCGCCCATGCACCTGATGGCTCTCGGCATGTTCCTGTTCGAACTCGGCACCCTCCCGTTCGAGGAACTGCAGCACAAGATGGACTGGCGCCATGCCCGCGCCCCGCGCATCGGCGCGCGCGACGCCACGCAGTTTGTCGGCCCCGGTGACGAGACCGTGACCCTGTCCGGCGCCGTCTATACCGAGCTTTCCGATGGCGTCGTCTCGCTGGAGGATTTGCGCACCATGGCGAACGCGGGCGAAGCGTGGCCGCTCGTCGCCGGCAGCGGCCGGGTCTATGGCAACTTCGTCATCACGGCGATCGAGGAACGCCAGGTCTACCTCATGGCGGACGGCACGCCCCGCCGGATCGACTTCGGCATCGATCTGCTCGGCGTCGACGATCCGGCCGCCATCACCAGCACGGCAACCACGGCATGATCGGCGCCGTCAACAACATCGCCGACTGGCGCATCACGCTCGATGGCGTCGACCTGTCCGACCGCATCCGCCCGCGTTTCGTCTCGCTGACGCTCTCCGAAAAGCGCGGGGACGAGGCCGACCAGTTGAACATCGTCCTGAGCGATCACGACGGCATGCTGGCCATCCCGCCAGAGGGCGCCGTGCTGCGCGTCCATCTGGGCTGGAAACAGGGCCGCGACGTGACGCCGGGTCTGATCGACAAGGGCAGCTTCAAGGTCGACGACGTCAGCCACAGCGGCCCGCCCGATCAGATCACGATCAGGGCCCGGGCCGCGGACTTCACCAGCGATATCCGCAATCGACGTTCGCACAGCTGGAAGAATACGACGCTGGGAGCGGTTCTCAGCGAGGTTGCCGCGCGCAATGGCCTCACGCCCCGGATCGCACCCGCCCTAGCATCCATAGCCCTCCCCGCCGCCACGCAGAGCCGCGAAAGCGATGTGGCCTTCCTGCGCCGCCTGGGGCGGGAGAACGATGCCGTCGCCACGATCAAGGACAAGCACCTGATCTTCTCACCCAAGGGGGCTGGTCAGACCAGCACCGGCCAGGCGCTGCCCAGCCTCACCATCCGGCGGCGCGATGGCGATCGGCACACCTGGCAGCGTCAGAAGCGCGACGGGCAGGAAGGCGTGACAGCCACTTGGCACGATCGCAAAGCGGCCAAGCGGCAATCCGTTACCGTTGGCAGGGCGGGCGGCGCGAAAAAGCTGCGCAAGGTCTACCCGGATGAAGCGTCCGCTAAGCGAGCGGCGGCGGCCGAAGCGTCGCGCTTGAGGCGCGCGCCGGCCACGTTCGACATGGCGCTGGCGCTCGGCCGCCCTGACGCCTACCCGGAAGCGCGGGTGGAGGTGAAGGGCTTCAAGGCGGGGATCGACGGCACAACGTGGCTCGTTTCCGAGGTGACCCACCGCCTCGATAAAGGCGGTGGGCTCAGAACCGATCTTCGGATGGAGGCCGCTGGCTAGCCGTCCGGTGCATTTCGCGCGGCATATTGTTCCTAAAAACCGGACATAATCGTTGCCCCCCACTCCCCGCTATGATTCAAGGAAGGAGGGGGATGTGCGGGCCCCTCGCGGGGATTGATATGGCCGAAAACTCACCAATTGAATGGACCGATGCAACATGGAACCCCGTCGCCGGCTGCAGCGTAGCATCATCCGGCTGCACTAACTGTTATGCAATGCGGATGGCCGCGCGGTTAGAGGTAATGGGGGTTCCGAAATACCATGGCCTGACTCGTAAGTCTGGCGGCCGGGCGAAATGGACGGGAGAGGTTCGATGCGACGAAACTGCTCTCGCGATGCCTTATCGGTGGCGTAAACCGCGAAAAGTTTTTGTGAACTCCATGTCGGACCTATTCCATGCCGAGGTGCCGATCGAGTTCATTAGAAAAGTCTGGAGCGTGATGGCGGCAACGCCAAGGCATGACTACCAACTTTTGACAAAGCGACCAGACCGCATGCGTGAGGTTCTATCACGCGACGAGTTCAAGGTGCTTCCTAACGTGTGGATCGGTACCAGCGTCGAAGGCCCCAAAGTTGTTGATCGAATAGTACATCTTCGAGAAACCCCCGCGGCTATAAGGTTCATCTCGTTCGAACCTCTGATCGGGCAAATCGACGATGCTAACCTCGACGGGATTGCTTGGGCAATTGTGGGCGGCGAGTCCGGACCGGCAGCAAGGCAGATGAATGAGCAGTGGGTCTGGGCGATTGAGCGGCTTTGCCGACGATACGACACCGCGTTTTTCTTCAAGCAGTGGGGCGGGAAAAACAAGAAGGCTACTGGCCGCCTCCTAGGTGGGCGGACTTACGACGAGATGCCGGCATATATTTCTGGATGACGTGCTCCACTCCCTTTCGAATAAGCGAGATCGCATTTCGGTTGTTTGAGAGGCAATAAAGCTCAAAGTAGTCGTGACCGTTCACGATCAAGGGAAGTGGATCGGACACATAGCAGAACAGTTTACCTAAACGCTTCCTAGCGAAGGCTGCAATCTGTTCGGGAGTCGCATGCCTGCCCTTCCGTTCTACCGGCGCGGGATCAAAGAGTGAGCGCTGCGCGGGCGTTGGTCGGTAGAACTCGTCTTCCCAGTCATCACCTCCAAAAATCCTGGCTAATGCGCGACGTTTGCCATCGTCGATCCCGCCAATATCATTTGCCAGTTGATGGATAACGGCGGCACGAGGAAACAGGTACCACACGTCCACCTTCTGCGTCGCGGCTAAAACCTCCAATGTCTCCCAGTCGACGCTCATCCCGTAGGGGTCCAGAAAGACGACACCTCGCTGCCGCCCCGCGGAGTTGCCTCCCGCCCAAGGTCGCGAGGCGAACAAATTGCGAAGTTCGATGTTAGCTTCGCCGGACCTGATTTGAATATCGTATGGCCATTCTGACTTCAGGTTCTCTAGTTGACGTGCTCGACCCCGGTGCTGCTCGGCGAACCAGTAATGGGCGAAAGGAGGGGCGATCTTCAATGCCTTCCTCGCACTGCCATCGAGTATGCGCTCAACGTGTTCTATCGGACTATTCTCGAAAATGCCGCCCTGCTTGAGTTCCGCGTGCCGATCTCCGGTACCTGCAAAAGCGTCGATGTACCAAGTCTCAAAGCCCTGATTTTTTAGCGCGTTTTGATAGAAGCCAAGATAGTCGCTCAGCGCCCGCAGCTTGATTTCTGTCCATACGCCGCCGAACCGATGCGCCACCCCTTTGACTGCCATCGCCCGTTCCCCTCCCGCGGATACTTAGGGAGTAGTAGCTAACCCTCTTGTCCAACGCAAATCCCGTTGCGGCAGCAAGTAGGCCTTTTGGAGCGGTATTCATTCGAATTGAATCGTAGAGGTTCCCGCTCGAACGCTGATAAGCTGCCGTCTCCGGCTGCATCAACCGCGCTGCGTCATTGCAGTTTCGATCGCCGCACGAAGCTCCCCGATCGCCTCACGATCACCTGCGTTTGTGGCCTGAACCTCACCCGACGATGTCGCGAGCATCAGGTGATACACCGGCTTGGGACGCTTCATGTATGCGAGGACGGTGAGCCCAGCGAAAAACAGGAACGCCACCCATGCGCCGATTGTACCTGCGCCAATTGCGCCGAAGAAACAGAACACCGAGATGACGGCAAGAGCGCCCCAAAGGCATCCCTGTTTTGTCTCAACCCGCACATCCACGGAGTTGATCTTGTCGATCGCGTAGCTCTTTGATCCGAACCGGGCGAAATTGCTATCGACCGAAACATTCCCCTGCTGATAAATCACTTGCCCACCACTCTCGTCTTGGCGCCCTGCGCGCCTGCCCCCGATATTGAGCGTTCAGATATTCCGCACGCTCGCGCGTTGCGCAAGTGCTGGTGCGCGTACAGGTTATGGGTAGAGCGCCCTTTCCTACATCCGACAGTTCAGCCAATGTAGAACGAAGTAGGAACATTGCGGGGCGCGTTAGAGTGAGTGGGGACGTATTGCGACTGACGCCGGGCTGCGAGTTTGCGTGCCCGGAGTGCAGCGTTGGCTGCGCTACGGTCGTGGCGATTCGCGATCGTCTGTGGCGGCAGATCGAGGAGGAGCGTCGATTGATGGCGACGCGGCCGCACCCGGATCGGGCAGGTAGGGTCCGATCCCTGCAAAGCCAGATGGAAGCCATCGAGCGAGAATTTCGGCGGTCTCGTCCCTGGACGCATCTTCGGGCACCAGGACCAGCAGCTTCGCGAACATCTCGCGCAGCGCGGCTTCACTAGGTAGCGCCACCTGTAGCTGGACGTATTGCACTGGCGGCCGCGCGGCTTCAGCAGCGCGGACTTCAGGCTCGGCTTCCGCCTCTTTCAGGCCGGCGAGCTTCATCACCTCAGCAGGATCAACGCCGAAATCGGCGAACGCCACGGCAATGCGGCGGGTGAGGTCTAGTGGCAGGTGCGGCTTTTTGAAGAGATTAGCATTCTCGTAGAAGGCGTAGCTGGAATGCCCCATTTCAAGAACATCTGCGGCCCGCCGAATGGACAGCTTCGGGCGCGCCGATTGGCGGAGTTCCTTGAGACGAGTGGCTGCAGACGGCATTTTCCACTCGTACAAAATCTTCGCACGGATGATGCTCTAAATCCCTGTTGACAATCGTACCAATATTTTACACATTTCCGTCCTATGGAACGGCTCACCTCAATCTTCGACCTGTTCGGTGGCATTCGCCCGATGGCGCGCACCCTCGGCGAAAGCCCCAGCAAGGTCATGGCCTGGAAGCGCGCCAAGCATATTCCGGCGCAAAAGCAGGCTGAAGTTCTGGAGAAGGGCATCGCCGCCGGCATCGCCCTCACCGCCGATCATGTCGTCTTTCCCCTTGGCCGCCCTTCGGATGTCGCAAACACCATAACGGCCAACCCCGCCCCCGTCGCTTGCGCTCCGCAAGACGAAGCGCAACGCGCGGGAGCGGGGAAATGACAAAGCCGCGCGCGCCCCTTTCGTTCTCGCTCGCGATCACGACCGTCTGCGGCCGCATCGGGTGGCAGGCCGCGGCCGGGGTAACCGGCCGGTCCATCCGCACCGTGCGCCATTGGAGCGAGAGCGACCGGCACGGCACGCCGACGCTGGACCAGGCGATCGCGCTCGACCGCGCCTTCGTCGAGGCCGGCGGCGACCACGGCCCGATCCTTGCCTGCTACGGCCTGCAGCTGGACGTGGCGATGGTCGATGCGATCGGATCCCGCGCCGAGCTGGCGCAAGACGCGGCGCTGTTCTCCCGGGAAGCCGGCGACGCTGTCGGCCGCATCATCCAGGCCCTCACCCCCGGCGCCTCGCCGGCGCTGATCCAGGCCGCCATCCTTGAGACCGAAGAAGCTGACGCGATCGTCCCGCGCCTCCTCGGCCATCTGAAAGCCCTTCTACCCGGCAATGGGGTCGGTCGAGAAGCCAATGGGGAATCGAACTGATGTCGGGGCGAAGGGTCCAACTCCCACACGTCAACTGCCCGGCCTGCGGGGGCCGAGCATTCGCGCAGACGGTAGGCAAGAAGAGCCTGCTGTTCCGCGAACTCTACTATGCATGCCGCAACCCGGATGCGTGCGGCCACGTGTTCGTCGTCGAGATGACGGCCACGCGCAGCACGAAGCCAAGCCGCTTTCCAACGCCGCTGCACAAGCTGCCGATGACGACGTGGCGCGAAGCCGCGAACGATCGCGCGGCCAACGATGATGGTCCTCCGGACGAACCGGAATCGAGCGTGACCGTCACCTGAACCTGACGGTCACGCCGACCTGACCTTCTGATCCTGATGCCTTCGAACCCGGCTCGCTTCCGGGAACGCCCCAGCCTTGCCTACTCACCGGAGCCTTCTCCATGCATCTTCCCCACCATAGCCAGTTCGCCGCGGCGCTCCAGCAGCCCCGCCGGCGGCCGGTCTCAACATCCTCACCGTTCGGCGCCTGGCGCGATCTGTGGCGCTGCACCCCGGCGACCGTCCGCCGCGATACGATGGCCGGCCTCCTGCTGGTGCCCACCTTGGTCATCGGCTTTGCGGTGGCCTGGGGGCTGCTGCCGTGATCCAGATCGGGCAACTCCTGCGCGAAGGGCGTGATGCCGTCATCGCCGAGGTGTTCGGCGACGGCCACCCGGCCGCCAACCCTTACGGCCGAACCACGAAGCGCCACCTGTTCTGGCAGCGCGGCGCCGACGAGGCGCGCCGCCGGGCCGACGCCGTCCTGCAGATCGGAGCCTGACGGATGGACATGCGCGACGATATCCGCGCCGCCCTGCTGCCCCGCCTGAAGGACGACTTCAAATGGAAGCGCACCGGCGGGGAATACCTGCAGGGGGGCAAGTGCCCGGAATGCAGCGACCATTCGGTATTCGCCCACGGCAAGAACCCCTGGGTGCTCAAGTGCGGGCGCACCAACAAGTGCGGGTGGATCGGCTCGGCCCGCGATCTCTATCCGGAGATCTTCGACACCTGGTCGAACCGCTACAAGACGACGCCGGAGAACCCCACCGCGGCGGCCGATGCCTACCTGACGGATGCTCGCCGGCTCGATCTGCGCGGCATGCGCGATGCCTACTCGCAGGAATACTACCGCGACGAGGCGCGCAAGATCGGCTCTGCCACGGTGCGCTTTCCCCTGCCCGGCGGCAGCTGGTGGGAACGCCTGATCGACCAGCCCGGCCGCTTCGATCGCAAGGCCCGCTTCGCCCCGGGCAAGTCCTACAAGGGGCAGGCCTGGCAGCGCCCCGACGTGTCGATCGAGGACATGGCGAACGCCGACAGCATCTGGATGGCCGAAGGCATCTTCAATGCCTGGGCGCTGGAACAGGCAGGCCAGCGCGCCGCCTCGACGATGTCGAGCAACAACTACCCGGCCGAGTTCCTGCGCCAGCTGCGCGCGCACATCGCCGCTTCCGATGCGCCGCTGCGCCGTCCGCAGATCGTGTTCGCCTTCGACGTCGGCGCCGCCGGCACCAAGGCGAGCCGCGAGTTCGTCGCCAAGGCCCGCAAGGAAGGATGGGACGCCGCCGCCGCCCAGCCCATGGGCGAGGACGAGAACGGCAAGGAACTCGACTGGAACGACCTGCTGGGCTTCGACCGCCTGGGACAGGCGGACCGGGCCGAATACCTGTGGCACGGCAAGGTGCTCCTCGCGGACAGCGCGCAGGATAAGGCCTACCTGCTGTGGGAAAAGCACCGTTGGAACAGCTTCCACTTCGTGTTCGGCCACCGCACCTACTGGTGCTCGATCGATATCTCGATCGTCCAGGAGAAGATCGACGAGTACCGCAAGGGCCGCACCCGCGAACTGAAGGAGATCGACCAGGAGGAAGAGGCGCGCATCCGCCAGGATGCCTCGCGCGAGGCGCTGACGGTCGAGGAGATCGCCAACTGCGCGTTCCGCGTCCTCTACCGCCAGCGGGAGGACGCGACCGACGAAACCAAGTTCTTCCTCAACATCACCTACCCCAGCGGCAAGCGGCCGGCGGTCAAGGGCGATTTCACCGCGGCGCAGCTGCGCAAGGCCGCGAACTTCGAAGATCGCCTGTTCGCCTTCGGCGGCGTGTGGACCGGCAACGCCCACCAGCTGACCCGCATTCTGCAGCAGCAGACGCCTGATCTGCCGGACGTGCGCCCGCTCGGCTTCACCGGCTACTGCCGCGATGCGCAGGCCTACGTCTTCGGTCAATATGCCGTTGCCGGCGGCCGGGTCTACAAGCCCAACGAGAACGAGTTTTTCCAGATCGGCAAGCTGGCGCTCAAGCTGGGCACGTCGGAAAAGCTGCTCGATATCGACTATGACGCGGATCAGCTGGACGTCAGCTGGCTCCCGGATCTCTGGACCGCCTACGGCGCCAAGGGCATCGTCTGCCTGACCTTCTTCTTCGCCTCGCTGTTCGCCGAACAGGTGCGCGCCGAGATGAAGAGCTTCCCCTTCCTCGAAATGCACGGCCTGCCCGGCACCGGTAAGACCACGCTGGTCGAGTTCCTGTGGAAGCTGACCGGCCGCGAGAACTACGAGGGCTTCGACCCTGCCAAGGCCACCCCCGCCGCCATGGCTCGCAACCTCGGCAAGGTGGGCAACCTCCCCGTCGTCCTGATCGAGGGTGACCGGCGCGAGGAAGCGTCGCACTCCAAGCGGTTCGAGTGGGAGGAACTGAAAACCGCCTACAACGGCCGGTCCGTCCGCTCCCGCGGCGTCAAGAACGGCGGGATGGAAACGTTCGAGCCCCCGTTCCGCGGCGCCATCGTCATCGAGCAGAACGAGCCCGTCAACGCCTCGCGCGCGGTGCTGGAACGCATCATGTCGCTCGGCTTCGACATGTCGGGCTGGTCACCGGCCACGAAGGCCGCGGCCGAGCGGCTCGAACAGTGGCCGATCGAAAAGATCTCCGGCTTCATCGTCCATGCCGCACGGCGCGAAGGCGATGTCATGGCCCGCTTCCGGCAGGCTTTCGCGCAGTACGAAGCCGAACTGCTGGCCATGCCGGCGATCCGCACCAACCGCCTGGCCAAGACCCATGGCCAGCTGCTCGCCTTCCTCGACGCCATCCGCACCATCGTCCCGCTCAATGACCAGCAGCAGGCCGAAACCGCCCGCTTCATCGTGCAGATGGCCACCGATCGCCAGCTTGCCGTCAACAGCGAGGATCCTGTCGTAAGCCTGTTCTGGGAGCGGTTCGATTACCTCGAGGAGAACGAGGATCCTGCCGCGCTCTCCGGCCACATCAACCACCATCGCAAGTACCAGGAAGGCATGATCGCCATCCGCTTGAACGAGATGGAAAGCCGGTGCGCCGACAAGCGCCTGGAACTGCCCAGCCACGCGGAACTGATCCGTGCGCTGAAAACCTCCAAGGCCCGCCGGTTCATCGAGCAGGCCATGGTCAATTCCCGAAACGACAACGTCGGCGGCGTCCGGTGCTGGATCTTCCACGATCCCTCGCGCGCGCTCGCCCGCGCCTCCTGAAAGCGAAAGGACGAGCATGCGTAGCGTTCCCTCCCTCCTGTCGATGCTGGACCATCCCGCTGCCCCGCCGCCGGCGCCGCTGCCTGCTCCGGTGATGCCCTGGGACTATATCCGGATGCGCCGCCTCGCCGCCGGCCTCTCGATCGAGCAGGCGGCCCGCCCGTTCTGGCACCGGCCCGAGCACCAGGCGGACGTCGAGCGTAACATGCGCGCGATCGAGGCGGTCGGCTTCCGGGTGAAGCGCCTGTGGGACATGTCGCGGTCCTTCCGCCTCAACCTCACCGTCTATCGACAGCTGTGTGACTCCCCGCCCGAGCAGCACCCGCGCCTGTGCCGCGCCTGCGGGTGGGACGAATGGTCCAGCCAACTCGATGTCGAGGGCTTCGACTGCACGTGGTCCGCCGCCGATCCCGAGATTTGCACCCTGTGCGAACAGGCCCGGCGCCCGAAGTTTCGGCCGCGCCCGGCCAACACCCAGCCCCACCATCACACCGGCGGCGCCGCCCAGCGCGCCGCCTGACGCAAGGAAAGCCCATGTCCGAAAGCAACACCACCGAAGACCGCCTGCGCCTCCTGATCGAGCGCATCGAGCGCCTGGAAGAGGAGAAGAGGGGCATCAGCCAGGATATCAGCGATGTCTACGCCGAAGCCAAGGCCGTTGGCTACGACGTGAAGGTCATGAAGGTCATCGTGAAGCTGCGCCGCATGCAGCCCGAAGATCGCCGCGAAATGGACATGATCGTCGACACCTACAAGAACGCGCTGGGGCTGGACTGATCGTGGACCGTCGCAACACCGGGAAGGTCCACCCGATCGGCTGCGCCTGCCGCTCTTGCGCGCCCCGGCCGTGCCGCGGTCGTCGCCTCGAACTCGCCATCAGGGGGGCTACCCGCGCCTTGTTCCTGATCGCGGCCCTGATCGCGATCCCCTTCATCATCGCCCACGCGCTCGCCAGCGCGAAAGGAGACAATCGATGAGGTTCCTCTACCTCGAACCCGCCACCGACTGGACCGACCAGACGGTGGAAGAGCGCCTTCGCCTGTGCGCCGAAACGCTCCACGCCCATCAGCTGATGAAGCCCCGCCACTTCAACCAGGCGATCACCGGCATTGGCCGCCGCGCCGATCGCCAGCGCGCCTTGCGCAGCCGCAACCGCATCTGCGCCGCCGTGCGCGAAGGCGGTGCGGCATGAAGGCGCTCACCATACACCAGCCTTTCGCCTCGCTCGTCATGGCAGGGGCGAAGCCATACGAATTCCGGTATCTCCGCCCGCCGGCGGCACTGATCGGCCAGCGCATCGTCATCCACGCCAGCGCGCAGGTAATCCGCAAGCCGGTCGCGTCCCGTCTGTTCGTCGCCGTGCGCGATCAGGTGCTGTCTTCGATCGTCACCGCCACGCTACTCCCGGACATGGCTTTGCCCATCCTCGCCCGCGCATGGGAACCCAGCGGCGAGCCCCTGCCGCTTTCGGCCGGTCTCGGCACCGTGATCATCGGTGAACCCTGCCGCGCGGCCGACATCGCCCACGACCCCGGCCACCCGCTCGCCGACGATGAGCAGGATCTATGGGCGTGGCCGATGCTCAATCCCATTCGCTGGCCGCTGCCGGTGCGCGTTTCAGGCTCTCAGGGCTTCTGGCACTGGCCGCATGAGGTCCTCGTATGATGGGCCGCGTCCTAATCGCCTGCGAGCGATCCGGCGTGGTGCGCACTGCATGAGCGGCGAACTCACCTCGCGCCCGAAGGGCAGCAAGCGCCATCCCTGGGATTGGTACGTGGAGGAAAAGTGGGTCACGCACCGCCTTGTCGATGTCGCGGATCTCGAACCTGACGTGACCTACCTCGATCCGTTCTGCGGGCAGCTGCACATTCCGCAGGCCCTTTCGGAGCGGGGCATCAAGCACGCCTACGGGACCGACCTGTTCGCTCGGGATCCTGGCCACCGCCTGTTCTTGGGGCAGCACGACTTCTTCGGTGATCAGCGCCATCTGCTGGAAGCATCAGGCAGCCTGTCGATCATCATGAACCCGCCATTCTCCTTTCAGAATGGCAGGCTCGTGCGCGGCTTGGCGGAAAAATGCATCCGGCAGGCCCTGGCCATCGCCACGCACAAGGTTTGCGCCCTCCTGCCGCTCAAGTGGCTCGCAAGCGAGGGCCGCTATCGCCTGTTCACCGATGAGACGCCGATCGGCGTCTGGATCTTGTGCGAGCGGCCGTCGATGCCGCCAGGCGACATGATCGAGCAGCTGGGCGATGACGCCTACGATCACGGCAAGATCGACTACATGTGGGTGGTGTGGGATAAGAACCGCGTTCCCGCGCGTGATTCCCGAGGGACGCCTTTCGCGCCAACCTACCGGTCCAGCGCCTCCGTCAATCGTGAGATCGAGAACGCCCGATCGGTGTGGCGCCGCGCGCAGGGCACGAAGTACGACATCGGCGAAATGCCCGATTGGAAGCAACTTCGACTGAAGGTGCCGGCCCAGCCCCCGCGCGAGTTGGAGCTCCTCGAGGAGGACAAGCTGCTCCTCGCCATGCGCAACGATGTCGCGGACGCCGTGGATTTCCTGCTGAAGTCGGGATGGCGCCGCGGCGAAGTGCTCGGCCTGCGCTGGAGCGACGTCAGCATCCCGCGCAAGGTCGCAACCACCCGCATCAAGGGCGGCGACGTCGTCACGCGTCCACTCACGACCGCCCTGGTCGAGATCATCGCGCGGCAACCTCAATGCACGGATGAAGACGGGGAACTGATCCCCTTCGTCTTCACCTATGTCTGTCAGAAGAGCCGCGGACCGCGCCGCAAGGGCAAGCGCTACCCGCTTACGCCAACGGCCCTGCGCAACCCCTTCCACAAGGCCCGGAAGGCCGCGAAGATCGAGAACTTCCGGATCCACGATCTGCGCCACACCCGCGGCACCCGCATTGTGCGCGCCACCGGCTCGCTGGCGGCCGCCAAGGAAGCCCTGAAGCACAAGCGCATCGAAACCACCCTGCGCTACGCCCACGTCCTCGACGACGACGTCCGCAACGCCCTGGAAGCAAGCGAGTCCCGACATAGTCCCGACCATGCGGAGCCAGCGAAGAAGAAAGCCTAGGATTTCTGCGGCGCGGCGGCACTTACACAGTGGCCGTGTAAACGAGATGCTCTACCAACTGAGCTAACCGCCCGCTTGCGCAAGGCGGGCTATTGCTGGCTTTTGGGGCCGGCGTCAATGCCCGGGCTCGGCGCCCCTCCCCGAGTTGGCGACCGCGGAGCGGAACAGGCTGTTCGGCGCTTCCCAGTCCAGCCGCACGCGGCGGTGCGCGATCAGCCAGGTGCCTTCTGCCCGGCGGAGCGTGTCGAGGTAGGTGCCGGCGTGGTCGGGCCCGATGTCGGTCCAGGCGACCCAGTAGGTCCACGCCCGCGCGCCGTCCGCGCCCTCCAGCTCGATGCGCGAGGTGGAAAGGTGGTGGCGCACGAAGGTGGCGCCATGCGTGCCCCCCTCCCCGCGCCGCCATCGTTCCTGCCAGGCGCGGATCGCCGGCCGGCCCTCGTAGCGGAACAGGCGATCGGGCGGCACGCGCTCGCTTTCGATCACGGCATCCTGCGTGAAGCAGGCGACGAAGTCGTCCACGCGCAGCCGGTCGCCGGCGGTCGTGTAGCGCGCCATGAGGTCGCGGATCGCCTCGCGGGCGAGCAGTTCGTCGAGAGTCACGCCGCCCTCCTCACGCCATCACCAGCCCGGCGTCGACGTTGATCGACTGCCCGGTGATCGTCCGCGCCTCGTCGGAGGCGAGGAACAGCGCCAGGCGCGCGACGTCCTCGGGGCTCGAGAAGGTCTTGAGCGGCAGCGGCGCGACGATGGCGGCCTCCACCTCCTCCACGGAACGGCCCTGCTCTCCCGCGACGCGCTTCATGTAGTTGACCATCAGGTCGGTGGCGATGGCGCCCGGCACCACGCAATTGCAGCGGATGCCGTATTCCCCCACTTCGCGCGCGACGGTCTTGGTGAGGATGCGCAGCGCCCCCTTGGCGGCGGAATAGTGGCTCTTGCGCACCATCCCGTCCCACCCGGCGCTCGACGAGAAGTTGACGATCGCTCCCGTGCGGCGCGCCAGCATCGAGCGGTTGAGCACCTCGCGCGTGCAGAGCATCGCGGCCATGCAGTCGACCTTGTAGGTGTCGAGGAAGTTGTCGACCGTCTGCTCCCAGATGAACTTGTCGACGCCGGGCACCGCGGCGTTGTTCATCATCACGTCGACCTGGCCCCAGCGGTCCATCGCGGCCCCGACCATCGCCGCGACGTCGCCCTCGTCGGTGACGTCGGCGCGCACCGCGATCGCGTCGCCGCCGATCGCCTGGGCCACGGCTTCGACCAGTTCGCGCCGCCGCGCCGCCAGCACCAGCCGCGCGCCCTCGGCCGCCAGCATTGCGGCCATGACCGGCCCCAGCCCGGTCGAGGCCCCGGTGATGATGGCCACGCGCCCTTCGAAGCGCCGGCTCACAGCGCCTGCACCTTGCGCATGATCTCGTGGCTCGCCGCGCTCCCGTCGAGCGCGCGGTTGACCCGCTCGACCACGCGCCAGCCGTCGGCCGTGCGCGCCAGCGTCCAGTGGTTCACCGCCGCCCGCCAGAGGAACCAGCGCTCGTCCTCGCGCAGGATGACGACGGAATAGCCCACCGCCTCCGCCTCGTCGCCGCGCACCGCGATGCGCGGCGTTGCGGTCAGGTGCGCGCAGCCGGTGTTCACCAGCTCCAGGTGCCCGGGCCAGCCATACATGCCCGCGATCTCGTCAGGCGCCTCCAGCCGCTTGGTCCCACCGTCGGGCAGGGTGAAGCCATAGCCGCCGCCCTCGACCCACAGGGCTGCCGCCGGCCCGGCCGTGGCGCTGTCGACCAGCGGGCCGTAGGTCATCAGCAGGTTCTGGATCGCGAGCTGATCCTCGGCCGCGCGAAGCCGCGTCTCCAGCGCGGCCACCCGCGCCTCCAGGGCAGTATCGGACATGAGCTCTCCCGCATCGTCTGGCGTCCATGCTCAGCGTGCGGGAGAGCGAGTTCAAGTTCCCGTCTGGGAAGCGCCGCTCACCAGTCGAACCAGCGCCGGCGGCGGCGCACCTCCGGCACGCCGTCGTGGTTCACGTCGGTGACGACGGTGCGCGGCTCGTAGGCGGTGGCGGTGGTGGCGCCGCTGTGCGCCAGGGCATCGGCGCGCGCCTCCGCCTTGGCGGCGCGCAGCTCGGCGTCGTGGACCCGCTCCTCCGCGGTGCGGGCGGCAAGTTCGCCGCGGCGCTCGCTGCGGATCGCGTAGTAGTGGCTCCACATGTGGCTATGCGCGAAGGCGAGCGCGAGGCCGCCGATGATCGCGAGGTTCTTGAGCGCCTCGATCCGCTGCATCGGATCGCCGATCTGGCCGTGGAAGAACAGGATGGTCAGCGCCACGAAGGCCGCGAGCAGCGCCGCGACGAGCCGCACCATGAAGCCGGCGGCGAGGCAGAGACCCGCCAGCAGTTCGAACAGCCCGGCGGGGATGGCGAACCCGGAGGGCATCCCGTGCGCCACCATGTAGGTCTCGGTGGCCCCGATGTCCGCGAGCTTGCCCGCACCGGAGAAGATGAAGATGAGGGCGATCAGGATGCGCCCGATGATGGCGGCGATCTTCGACACGGCACGTCTCCCGGCCTGGTTGTCACGCCGGGAGAAGCGGGCGTGCGGCGGGTTTGTTCCCGCGCCGGCGGGAGAGCGGCTGCGAACGCCCTAGAGGCGCGGCAAGGTCACGCCCTTCTGCCCCATGTACTTGCCGGCGCGATCGGCATAGCTGACCTCGCACGGCTCGTTGCCCTGGAGGAACAGGAACTGGCAGGCGCCCTCGTTGGCGTAGATCTTGGCGGGCAGCGGCGTGGTGTTCGAGAACTCCAGCGTGACGTGCCCTTCCCAGCCCGGCTCCAGCGGGGTGACGTTGACGATGATGCCGCAGCGCGCATACGTGCTCTTGCCCAGGCAGATCACCAGGACGTCGCGCGGGACGCGGAAGTATTCCACGGTGCGGGCCAGCGCGAAGGAGTTGGGCGGGATCACGCAGACGTCGGTGGTGCGGTCCACGAAGGAGTTCGCGGCGAAGTCCTTGGGGTCCACCACCGCCGAATCGACGTTGGTGAAGATCTTGAACTCGGGCGCGACGCGGGCATCGTAGCCGTAGGACGACAGCCCGTAGGAGATGCACCCGTCCCGCCGCTGCGCCTCCACGAAGGGCTCGATCATGCCGTGCTCGAGGGCCTGGGTACGGATCCACTTGTCGCTGAGGATAGACATCCCGGGGTGATTGCGGAACTCGCGGGGAGGGGCAAGGGGGCGGGGAAATTTTCTCGAGCGAGGGGTGCGGCGCGCGCAGGCCATTCCCCTGGCCCGGTGAACGGGATACTCCAGCAGGTGGAGCCAAAGGGGGAGCTTTCGCCATGTTCAAAGCCGCATTCGCCACCATCGCTGTCGGGCTGGGCCTGATCGCCGCGCCGTCCTGGGCCAAGACCGCGGCCGAGATCCACGCCGGCAGCGGCTCCGCGAGCGACAAGGCCGCGATCGCCACGGCCTCCGAGCTGATCGCGCGCAAGCAGCCGGCGCAGGGACTGGAGGCGCTGGCGCCGGTCCTCGCCCGCTTCGACGCGCAGGTGGCGGAGGCCAAGGCTCGCGGGATGGTGTTCTGCGGACCCACGATGATGGAGGCGGTCCTCTACGCGGCCATGCCCGGCACCCAAAAGAAGGACGGCGTCGTGCTTGGCCCCGAGGTATGCGACGCCTATTTCGTCCAGTCCTATGCGCTGGTGGAACTCGGCCGCAAGCCGGAGGCACTGGCCGCGCTGCAGAAGCTGACCGCGCTGGCGCCCATGCACGCGCACTACTTCGTCGAGCTCGGCTTCACCTACCGGATCAACGGCCAGGACGACAAGGCGATGGAAGCCTATCGTGCGGCGCTGGGCCATGCCGAGCTGGCGGAGGACGAGGCCGCCAAGAAGCGCATGCGCGCCGCCGCCAATCGGGGCATCGGCTATATGCTGATCGAGGCCCGCGATCTCGAGGGGGCGGAGAAAGCCTATCGGGAGTCGCTGAAGGACGATCCCGAAAGCGAGATCGCCAGGAACGAGCTCCAGTTCATCGCCGAGCAGCGCCAGCACTGACGGCTTATTCGTCGCTTAATGTTTGCCGGCTAGGCCCGCGGCATGACCAGCCCCGCACCGCTTCGCGTCCTGCTCGTCTTCGGCACCCGGCCCGAGGCGATCAAGCTGTTCCCCGTGGTCCATGCGCTCAAGGCCGACCCGCGGTTCGCATGCGTCGTCTGCGTCTCGGCGCAGCACCGCCAGATGCTGGACCAGGTGCTGGCGATCGCCGGGATCGTGCCCGATCACGACCTCGACGTGATGCAACCCGACCAGACGCTGGACGCGCTGACGGCGAACCTGCTGACCGGGCTGGGCCGGGTGATGGACGAAGTGAAGCCCGACCGGGTGATCGTGCAGGGCGACACCGCCACCGCCATGGCGGGCGCGCTCGCGGCCTATTACCGCAAGATCCCGATCGACCACGTCGAGGCGGGCCTGCGCTCGGGCAACATCCACCATCCCTGGCCCGAGGAGGTGAACCGCAAGATCATCGGCGCCATGGCCAGCCTGCACTTCGCGCCGACGACCACCAGCCAGGCGGCGCTGCTGCGCGAGAACGTGGACCCCGCCCGCGTCCACGTCACCGGCAACACCGTCATCGACGCGCTGCACTGGGTCACCGCCGCCATCGCGCGCCGGCCCGCGCTCGCCTCCGGGCTGGCCGACCTGGAAGCGCGCTTCGCCGGCAGGCGGATCATCGGCGTCACCAGCCACCGGCGGGAGAACTTCGGCGAGGGAATGGAGCAGATCGCCCGTGCCATCCGCGAGGTGGCCGCGCGGCCGGACGTGGCGGTCATCTTCCCGGTCCACCTCAACCCCAACGTGCGCAAGGTGATGAACGCCGCGCTCTCCGGCCTCGACAACGTCGCGCTGGTCGAGCCGCTGGACTACCCCCACTTCGCCCGGCTGCTGGCGATCGCGGACATCATGCTCACCGATTCCGGCGGCGTGCAGGAGGAAGCGCCCGCACTCGGCAAGCCGGTGCTGGTGATGCGCGAGACCACCGAGCGGCCCGAGGGCGTGGAGGCGGGGACCGCCCGGCTGGTCGGCACCGACGCTCGGCGTATCGTTACCGAATTATCAACCCTGCTGGACGATAGAAACGCCTACGAGACCATGGCCCGCGCCCACAATCCTTTCGGGGACGGGCACAGCGCGCGCCGTATCGTGGAGCTGCTTGCCAATGAAATCGGACACTAAGCCCGCCGTCTGCGTCGTCGGCCTCGGTTACATCGGCCTGCCGACCGCGGCCGTGATCGCGCGCTCGGGCTGCAAGGTCCTCGGCCTCGACGTCTCGCAGGAGGTCGTCGACACGATCAACCGGGGCGAGATCCACATCGAGGAGGTCGATCTCGACGGCCTCGTGCAGGGCGTCGTCGCGCGCGGGCTGCTCTCCGCCTCCACCGAGGTGGCGCCGGCCGACGTCTTCGTCATCGCCGTGCCCACGCCTTTCGAGAAGGACGGATCGGGCGACCACGCACCCGACATCTCCTACGTCCTCGCGGCCGGGCGCACCATCGCGCCGGTGCTCAAGTCGGGCGACGTGGTGATCCTCGAATCGACCTCCCCGGTCGGCACCACCGAGCAGCTTCGGGACCTGATCGCCGCTATACGGCCCGACCTGAAGATCCCCCAGTCGGATCCGGGCGGCCTGGCCCGCGAGACGCCGGACATCGCGATCGCCTACTGCCCTGAGCGCGTGCTTCCCGGCCGCATCCTCGAGGAACTGACCAACAACGACCGCTCCATCGGCGGCGTGACGCCGCGCTGCGCGCGCAAGGCGCTGGCCTTCTACAAGCGCTTCGTGCGCGGCGAATGCGTCACCACCGACGCGCGCTCGGCCGAGATGACCAAGCTGGTCGAGAACGCCTATCGCGACGTCAACATCGCCTTCGCCAACGAGCTGTCGATCGTCTCCGACCGCATGGGGCTGGACGTGTGGGAGGTGATCCGCCTCGCCAACCGGCACCCGCGCGTCAACATCCTCTCGCCCGGGCCGGGCGTGGGCGGCCACTGCATCGCGGTGGACCCCTGGTTCATCGTCCACGGCGCGCCCGAGGAAACCCCGCTGATCCGCACCGCGCGGGGTGTCAACGACCGCAAGATGCACCACGTCGTCGCCAAGGCGGAAGCCTTGCTGGAGGCGCACCCCGAGGCGCGCGTCGCCTGCCTCGGGCTGGCCTTCAAGGCCAACATCGACGATTTCCGCGAAAGCCCGGCGCGCTTCGTCGCCAGCCGGCTCGCCCGCAAGTTCGGCGCGCGCATCCGCATCGTTGAGCCTTACGCCGCGCAGCTGCCGATCGAGTTCACCGACACCGGCGTGACCCAGATCGACATCGACGAAGCGCTCGAGGAGTGCGACATCCTCGTCGTGCTGGTCGACCACGACGTGTTCCGCGTCGTCCCGCTGGCCGAGCGCGCCGACAAGCTGGTCTACGACACGCGCGGGATCTGGCCGGACCAGCCCCGTGTCGTGCGCGAAGATGCGGCCAGGGCGGCCTTGGCGGTCTGACGCGAATCCCGGCATCGCGGCGGCTTCGCTGCTGCGCGACGGCGGACAGCTGGACCGCCCCTCGCACTGCGTTGCACAAGGCGCGCGAGCGCCGTCGTCCGTCACGACGACGCAAGGGTGCGGGGCCGAATGCGGCGGACGGCCGGCGGCGCGCTGCGGGGCTCACGCGCTAAGCTGCTGGTATTTGGTGCGAATCGACGAGGCCGCGGGAGACCGCCATCGCGAGTGCCCTCCGGTCGCAGCGTGCCGTGAGCGATCACGCTGGTTGGCGGAGTTCGGTGGCCGGAGCGACGAACCGTGCGGCGCGGGCGGTGACCGCCCGGTCCCTTCGCTATCGCAGCAAGGATTGGCGGTTATAACTCCTGACCATGAAATTCGTTCCCGCGGTCGCAGCCTTGGTTATGTCCTTTGCAGTCTCGGTGGCGACGCCTGCCATGGCTCGGCCGCTCCAGTGCGCGCCCTATGCGCGGGACCATTCGGCCATCAACCTGCACGGCAATGCCGCGACCTGGTGGTCGCAGGCCGAAGGCGCCTACGCCCGCGGGAATGTTCCGCGCGAAGGGTCGGTGCTGGTGTTCAAGGCGAGCGGCGCGATTCCGGTCGGCCACGTCGCGGTGGTGAAGTCCATCGTCGACGAGCGCCACGTCGTGCTCAACCACGCCAACTGGTCGCGCCCCGGCATGATCGAGACGTCGGCCATGGCCGAGGACGTCTCCGCCCAGGGGGACTGGAGCAGCGTGCGCGTGTGGTATGCGCCGACCCGGTCGATGGGCCTGCGCTCCAGCCCTGCCTTCGGCTTCATCTACGCCCCCGGCACCGATGCGCCGCAGCAGCCTGCAGGCGCCTCGGACAGCTTCCAGGCCGCTTTCGCCACGCTGCCGGCGCAGGGGTAACGCCGCTGGTCCGGCGCTACGCGGCTCCTAAGCGGGCGCTAACCCGACGCTAAGCCGGCGCTATTCGCGGATGTCGAGCTGGCGCAGCACTTCGGCGACGACCTCCGGCGCGCTCGAGAAGTCGAGATGGCTGCAGCGGATCGACACCGCGCGGTCCCGCTCTTCCGGCCAGCCACAGGCGGCGCGGGGCTGCACGATGCCGTCGCGCGGGCTCCACAAGGCGACGGTCGGCACCGGCGGCTTGACCGAAAAGTCGCATTCGATCGGCGGGCTGTCCACCGAATGGCCGGTCACCACCTGGTAGGCCTTCCAGGCATTGTTCGCGCGCGGATCGCCCGAGAAAGGCGTGCCCATGGTGATGACCTTCGCCACCAGGTGGGGCTCGCGCCGCGCGATCTCGCGGGCGAAGAGACCGCCCAGGCTCCACCCGACCAGCGCGACGGGAGCCCAGTTCTCCCGCGCGATGACGGCGACGCGGCGCATCAGGAACGAGAAGTTGCGCTGGCTGGGCCCGAAGTTGAAGCCCAGGCCCCATTCGTGAACGCGGTGTCCGGCGGCTGCCAGGCCATCGGCCATCGGCTTCATCCGGCGCGGGTGCGATCCGAAGCCCGGCAGCAGCATGACCGGCATCGGCCGCGCCGCCGCGGGCACCGCCTGTCCCTTGTGCCCGCCGCGATAGAGCGAGCGCAGTTCCGCCCACATCAGCTCAAGCGGCGGCTTGCGGACCCCTTCGGGATGCTGCTCGCGCGCGAAGGCCGCGCGGCGGGCGATCGCCTCGCGCAGCGATCCTGCGATGCGTTGCTCACTCTCGTTCACCGGACCTGTCGGTTCCTGCTGGATCATGCCCATGCTCTGGGGACGGGCTAACACTGCCCGACGCGAGTGCCAACGCGCAATGCGCTCCCCCGTTTCCCGCGCGGTTGCCGGATCGGGGCATATACCCCATATGTTCCCGCATGGCAGAGCTCATCATCCGCCGCGGCCTCGAGGAACCCGACACCTCGGGCAGCTTCGTCCCGCACAAGCCGCAGCGCCCCGACAAGTCGATGCCCGGGCGGCCCTTCAAGATCGTGTCCGACTACGCGCCGGCCGGCGACCAGCCCACCGCCATCGCCGACCTCGTCGCCTCGGCGCGGGACGGGGAGAAGACGCAGGTGCTGCTCGGCGTCACCGGCTCGGGCAAGACCTTCACGATGGCCAAGGTGATCGAGGAGCTGCAGCGCCCGGCGCTGATCCTGGCGCCCAACAAGATCCTGGCCGCGCAGCTCTATGCCGAGTTCCGGGACTTCTTCCCGGACAACGCGGTCGAGTACTTCGTCTCCTACTACGACTATTACCAGCCCGAGGCCTACGTACCCCGGTCGGACACCTACATCGAGAAGGAAAGCTCGGTGAACGAGGCGATCGACCGGATGCGCCACTCGGCCACCCGCGCGCTGCTGGAGCGCGACGACGTCATCATCGTCGCCTCGGTCTCGTGCCTCTACGGCATCGGCTCGGTCGAGACCTATTCGGCGATGATCTTCGACCTCGAAGTCGGCAAGGCGCAGGACCAGACCGAGATCATCCGCAAGCTGGTGGCCCTGCAGTACAAGCGCAACGACGTCGCCTTCGCGCGCGGCAACTTTCGCGTGCGTGGCGACAGCTTGGAGCTGTTCCCCAGCCACCTCGAAGACGTCGCCTGGCGCATCAGCTTCTTCGGCGACGAGATCGAGGAGATTTCCGAGTTCGATCCGCTGACCGGCAAGAAGGGCTCCACCCTCTCGAGGATCCGCGTCTACGCCAACTCGCACTACGTCACGCCGGGCCCGACCATGCGCCAGGCGAGCGAGGCGATCCGCTTCGAGCTGACCGAGCGGCTGAAGGAGCTGGAGGCGGAAGGCCGCCTGCTGGAAGCGCAGCGGCTGGAGCAGCGCACCAACTTCGACCTCGAGATGATCGCCGCCACCGGGTCGTGCAACGGCATCGAGAACTACAGCCGCTTCCTCACCGGCCGCCTTCCGGGCGAGCCGCCGCCGACCTTGTTCGAGTACCTGCCGGACAATGCCCTGCTGTTCGTCGACGAAAGCCACCAGACCGTGCCGCAGATCGGCGCGATGGCGCGCGGAGACCACCGCCGCAAGATCACGCTGGCCGAATACGGCTTCCGCCTGCCGAGCTGCATCGACAACCGCCCGCTGCGCTTCAACGAGTGGGACGCGATGCGCCCGCAGACCTTCGCCGTCTCGGCGACGCCCGGCAACTGGGAGATGGAGCAGACCGGCGGCGTCTTCGCCGAGCAGGTCATCCGTCCCACCGGCCTGATCGACCCGCCGGTCACCATCCGCCCCGTCGAGGACCAGGTGCAGGACTGCATCGTCGAGTGCAAGGAGACGGCCGCCAGGGGCTACCGCACCCTCGTCACCACGCTCACCAAGCGGATGGCCGAGGACCTGACCGAGTTCATGCACGAGGCGGGCGTGCGCGTGCGCTACATGCACTCCGACGTCGAGACACTGGAGCGCATCGAGCTGATCCGCGACTTGCGCCTGGGCGTCTACGACGTGCTGGTGGGCATCAACCTGCTGCGCGAGGGCCTCGACATCCCCGAATGCGGGCTGGTCTGCATCCTCGATGCCGACAAGGAGGGCTTCCTGCGCAGCGAGACCTCGCTGATCCAGACCATCGGGCGCGCCGCGCGCAACGTCGACGGGCGGGTGATCCTCTATGCCGACCGGATGACCGGCTCGATGGAGCGGGCGATCGCCGAAACCGACCGCCGCCGCGCCAAGCAGGAGGAATACAACGCCGAGCACGGGATCACGCCGCAGACCATCAAGCGCCGCATCGCCGACATCGTCGCCGACACCGCTAGCCGCGACGGCGTGGTGATCGACCTCGAGGACGACGGCGTCAACAACCTCGTGGGCCACAACCTCCGCGCCTACATCGAGGATCTCGAGAAGCGCATGCGCGCCGCCGCCGCGGACCTCGAGTTCGAGGAGGCCGGGCGCCTGCGCGACGAGATCCGGCGGCTGGAGCAGAGCGAGCTGGGCCTCCCCGAAGCCGAGCACAAGGCGCCCCGCGTCGGCCGCTCGAACGAGGGCAAGCCGGGCACGCGCAAGATGCGCTACGGCAAGACGCAAAGGAAGTTCGGCAAGTAGCGCCCGGTCCGCCGGCGAAAGATGCCCGGGTGCCTTCGAAAGGCCCCCGGGCAAGGTCGAAAGGTCGGCTGAGCCGTCCTTCGGGTCGCACCCCGCTCATGCGCCCGGATGGCGCGCGGCGCATACCCCGATCGTGGTATCGGCCGCACAAAGCGGCCTCATTTCCTTGGCTTGCGCAGAGCTGAGGCGCAGTTCACATTGCCCCCGAACGGTCTGAGTCGGGGGGCAAGGCCATGCGGGACGAGGAACTGGGGGCGCTGTTCGCGCGCGCGCCCTTCGAACAGGGGGGCTGGGACGTGGCGCTGAAGGCGCTCGCCTCCGCCACGGGCTCGTCCAGGGCGCAGCTCATCGCCCTGGGCGAGGGGCACACGCTGTTCAACTGGGTCACCGACGTCGATGAAGGGTACGTCGAAGACTTCCTGGAGATCGGCGGCCACCGCCCCGACGTGAACTACCGCGTCGCCGCCGCCCGGGGGCCGTTCGAGCTCGCCTGGGAGCAGCACTACGACGCCATCTGCAGCGCCGGCCCGAACGAAGCCTACATGGAGCACGTGCGCCGCTGGGATGCCCAGCACGGGGTGCAGACCGCGCTCGCCGACGAGCCGCGCGCGTTCTTCGGGCTCGCCGCCCTCCATTCCGCCAGCGACGGCCGCACCACCGAGGCCCAGCGCGCCACCTTCGGCCGCGTCGCGCCGCAGGTCCTGGCGGCGATCCGGACGCAGAGGGCGATCGAGCACAAGGGGACCGAGCTGCTGCTCGGCTCGCTCGATTCGCTGCGCACCGCGGCGGTGCTGCTGGACGGCACCGGGCGGGTCCGCTCCGTCACCCCGGCCGCGGAAGGCCTGCTGGCGCCGGAGACGCTGCAGGTACGCCGCGGCATGCTGCACGCGACCCGCCCGGACCTCGACCGCCGGCTGCAGGTGGCGGTCGGCCTCGCGCTCGCCAGCCGGCGCGCGATGCCGACCGAGCTGTGGCTGCAATCACCGCAAGGACCCTTGCTGCTGGAGATCTGCGCGCTGCCCCGGCATGAATGGAACTTCGGCTTCGCCCCCAGCGCCATCGTCACGCTGAAGGCGCCGCTCGGCACGGCCGGGGACCAGGGACCGCGGATCAGCGCGGCGCTGGAGCTGACGCGCGCCGAAGGCGAGATCGTGGCGCTGCTCGCCCAGGGGCATTCGCGCCAGGAGATCGCGCGGATGCGGGGCGTCAGCGCGCAGACGGTCGCCAGCCAGCTGCGCACCGTGTTCCAGAAGGCGGGCGTGAACCGCGAGGCCGAACTGGTCTCGATCGCGCGCGGCGTGATCGAGATGGCCGCCCGCTAGAGCCTGCCGCCCTCTAGAGCCTGCCGCCCTCTAGAGCCTGCCTCCCGCTAGAGCTTGCCGAAGCGCGCCTCGTAGGCGCCGGTGTCGCCGCTCTCCAGCAGGCGCGCCTGCTCGACCCAGTTGTCCCGCCGCGGGCGGCCGGCGAAGGCGCCGAGCTTGCTGTCCAGCACGTCGAGATCGGCGTCGGTCCACGCCGCGATCTGCGCATAGCGGGTGACACCCAGCGCGTGGAGCGTCGCCAGCATCTTGGGGCCGAGCCCCTTGATCCGGCGCAGGTCGTCCGCTTCGCCCTCGACCGGGACGGGTGCGGGCGCGGGTGCGGGTGCGGGTGCGGCGGGGCTCGGATCGGGCTCGGCGGCGATCGTCTGCGGCGGCTCCGCGGCCCGCTCCTGCGCCGCGTCGTCGTGGGTGGCGACGGCGATCACTTCGCCGATGCCCGCCATCGTGCCGGCCATCGCCGGCGGGTCCATGTGCACCGGCGCCTCGAACTGCGCCGCGGGCGGAGCGTCGATCAGGGCCTGGTTGCGCTGGGCGGGCGCGGCGCCCTCGTCCAGCACGTCCGGCCGGCGGTCGCGCCGCGCCGGGCGCGAGCCCTGCACGAAGACCCAGTAGGCGACCGCGATGCCGATGAGCAGCGCGACGATGAAGACGAGCCAGTTCGCCTGAATCATTTCCAGCACGGCAAATTCATCCTTTCCGATTCCAAGCCAGCCAGCCGATGGCGAAGCCCACTCCGTAGGTCAGCAATAGCGAGACGGCCATTTCCAGCCATAGCGGCAACTTGGCTTCCTTTCCTTGGTCTTGACCCCCGCTCTCGGCCCGGGGCCCTCATCCCGGCGGTCACCCCGGCCCGGGCGTGTCGATGGGGGTGGGCTTGACGGGCGCGGAGGAGATCACGGAGAATTCGATGCGACGGTTGGCAGGGTCGAGCGGATCGAGCCCGGATACCGGCTTCTGCGCGCCCACGCCCGCCGCCCGCAAGCCGTCCGCAGGGATGCCGCGCGCCACCAGCGCCGAGCGGACCGCCTCGGCCCGCGCCAGCGAGAGCGCGACGTTGACCTGCGGGTTGCCGCCGCCGTCGGTATGCCCGGTCACCGCGATGATACTGCCGACGCAGGGCCGAAGCGCCCGCGCCACTTCGTCGAGCAGCCGCTCGCTGGCCGGGTCCAGGCGCGTGCTGGCCTCTCCGAAGCGGATCGTACGGGTCTCCAGGATGCGCTCGACGTCGTCCTGGCAGTGGATCGTCGCCGTGCGGCCATCGCCCTCCTCCCGCTCCCAGCTCACACCGGCGATGCCGGGCACGGCGGCCACGGCGGCGGCCACCCGGGTGCGGGTCGCGGTGTCCAGCTGCGCGCCGCCCGAAAGCACCGGATGGCGGGTCATCCAGCCATAGCGGTCGTGGAAGGTGATCCGCACCCCCTTGCCGCCGGCGGCATCGCGCGCCGCGCTCGCCTGCCGTTCGAGCTCGCCGACGAACACGCCGCCCCGCGTCCGCGTCACCGCGAAGGACAGGACGAGGCACAGCGCGGCTCCGGCGGCGATGATCGATGCACGGCGGGGATTCATGGACCTAGCCTAGAGTGTGGACGCGCGAGATTGAAGCCTTTGATCGGCCCTGTTGCCTTTCGGAGCGGCGCCGTCAGGCTGCCTTGGTCTTCTGGAACAGGCGCCGGTCCTCGGGCCCGAAGGCCCGCTTCCAGATGACGAGGAAGTAGGCGCCCAGGATCGCCGGGATGCCGAAGGCCAGCGCCGCCCATTCAGGGAGGAAGCGCACCGCCAGGACGCCGATCGCAACGGCCGGCGCCGCGGCCCAGACGAGCGCCCAGCGCCAGTTGTTGATCGGCTCGCCCAGGATGCGCGAGAGCATGCGCGACTTGACGACCGAGGCGAGCCCCAGCGCCACCATGAGCGCGGCGGCGGCGGCGGCGGCCTGGAACAGCGAGTTGAACCCCAGGCGCTGCATCATCAGGATGCCGCCCAGGGTCAGCAGCGCCTGCAAGCCGATCGTCGCCAGCGAAACCCACAGGTTGCGCACGCGCGCGACGTAGATCAGCGCCGCCTCGCTGACGACCGCGGTGGCCGCCACGACCTCCGCCGTGAGCAGGAACGCGAGCGCCCCGGTGCCGCCCACGAACTCGCGCCCGACCAACCCCATCACCCCGTTGCCCGGGATGCCGAGCGCCAGCGCGATGCCCGCCTGCGACGCGGTGATCCAGAAGCCGACCTGGCACACCTGCCGGGCGATGGCGGCGTAGTCGCGCTCCTTGAGGTTGCGGGTGATGACCGGGCCCAGCACCGGCTCGAAGCTGGTCTTGAGCTTCTGCGGCAGGCTGGCGACCTGCTGCGCGGCGTAGTAGACGCCCACGGCCGAGGCGGGCGCGAGGAAGCCGAGCAGGAAGATGTCGACGCGGCGGGTGCCCCACTCGATCGCGTCTGCCAGCGCGATGGGAAGCGAGCGCAGCGCCAGCCGGCGCATCGGTCCGGGCCGCGGACGCCAGCCGCGCGGCACGCCGTATTCGCGGAAGAACGGGATGAAGGCGGTCAGCGCCGCGGCCATGATCGAGGCGATGTAGGCGATCGACAGCCCGCTTTCGGGAGCCAGCCAGATCATCGCCGCGGCCATGATCGAGATCGTCCAGGGCTCGACGATGGCCCGCGACCACACCGTGGGGGTGACGCGCAGGCGATAGGCGAGCGCGGCCAGCCAGATCTCGGTCATGGTGAGCGGCGGCAGCGCGATCACCATCAGCCGGTCGATCCAGGTGTAGTGGCCGCCCGGGAACAGCAGCCCCGGAACGAACCAGAAGAACACCGCCGCGGAGACGCTGGCGATCACCGCCAGGATGGTGCCGTCGGCGATGACGTTGGCCGGATGAACCTGCCCTTCGGTCTCCGACAGGCGCTGCGCCAGGCCGCGCTTCTCGCCCATGGTGCAGAGCATCGAGGTCAGCTCGATCAGCACCAGCGCGGAGGCGAAGCGCCCGAGCGCCGCGGGTCCGTAGACCGAGGACCGCCCGGCGATGAACAGGAACGGGATGCGCGCCGCCAGCCTCAGGAAGAACCCGAAGAGATTGGTGCGGCCGCCCTTGGCCAGCGCGGCGATGTCGTCGCGCTCGTGCGCGCTCATCGCTCCCGAAGTCGCGGAACCGTCGCTCAACCGGCGTGCTCCTGTTCGGCGCGCAACGGCCGCGCCAGAAGGTCGGCGACGACCACCCCGGCCGGGGCCTCGCCCGCGAGCAGCCGGCAGACGGCATCGACGATCGGCATCTGCACGCCCTCGCGCCGGGCCAGCTCGGCCAGCACGGGCGCGGTCGCGGCGCCTTCGGCCACGCTGTTCTTGCCCGAGAGCGCCTCCACCGCGGTCAGTCCCTTGCCGAGCGCCAGGCCCAGGGAGAAGTTGCGGCTGGAGGTGGAGGAACAGGTCAGCACCAGGTCCCCCAGCCCGCACAGGCCCGAGATCGTCTCCGCCCGCGCGCCGCGCGCCAGCCCGAAGCGCAGCATCTCGGCATGGCCGCGCGCGATCAGCGCGGCGCGGGCGTTCTGGCCGAGGTTGAGCCCCTCGACCACGCCGCAGGCGATCGCCAGCACGTTCTTGACCGCACCGCCGATCTCGGCGCCGGTCAGGTCGTCGGAGTAGTAGGGCCGCAGCGTCGGGCGCGCGATGGCCGGCGCCAGGCGGTCCCACTGCGCTTCGCCGCCGCCGCAGGCCAGCGTCACCGCGGTCGGCAGGCCGGCGGCGACCTCGTGCGCGAAGGTCGGGCCGGACAGCACCGCGATGCGGTCGGCGGGGGCGATCTCGGCCACGACATCGGTCATCAGCCGGCCGGTGCCCGCCTCGATGCCCTTGGAGCACAGCACCAGGTCGCGCTCACCCTCGGGCAGCGCGGCGACGACCGAGGCGAGGAACTGCGCCGGCACCACCATCAGCAGCGCGGGCAGCGCCGCCAGGGCGGACAGGTCGGAGGTCGCGCGGATGCCGGGCGCGAGCGTGGCGCTGGGCAGGTAGAGGCCGTTGCGGCGGTCGCGGTTGATCTCCTCGACCAGCGCCGGCTCGCGGGCCCAGAGCAGGACCTCGCCGTCGTCCCCGGCCAGCGCCTGCGCCAGGGCGGTGCCCCAGGCGCCGGCGCCGATCACGCCCACCACCGTCGCGTTCATGCCTTCACTCCCGCCCCGCGCACCGCCTCGGCCGCCGGGTCGAGCGGCCAGCGCGGCCGGGCCGCCACATCGAGCGGATCCGACTGCCCGCGCTCCAGCCGCTCCAGCCCGGCCCAGGCGATCATCGCCGCGTTGTCGGTACACAGTCCGAGTGGCGGCGCGATGAAGGGCAGGCCCTGCCGCGCGGCCAGGGCTTCGAGCGCGCTGCGGATCGCGGTGTTGGCGGCGACCCCGCCTGCGACCACCAGCGCCTCGACCGGCCCGGCGAGCGCCAGCGCCCGCTGCAGGCGGTCGACCAGGCAGTCGATCGCCGCCTGCTGGAACGCGGCGGCGATGTCGGCATCGGCGTAGTCCCCGGACTGCTTGGCGCGCAGCACCGCGCTCTTGAGCCCGGCGAAGGAGAAGTGCGGCTCGTCCGAGCCCTTGAGCGGGCGCGGCAGCGGGACCTTGCGGGCATCGCCCTCCAGCGCCAGCCGCTCCAGCGCCGGACCGCCGGGATAGCCCAGGCCGAGCACCTTGGCAGACTTGTCGAAGGCTTCGCCCAGCGCATCGTCGATGGTGGTGGCGAGCCGGCGGAAGCGGCCCAGGCCTTCCACCAGCAGGATCTGGCAGTGCCCGCCCGAGACCAGCAGCAGCAGGTAGGGGTATTGGAGCGAGGCGTCGGCCAGCCGGGGCGAGAGCGCGTGGCCTTCCAGGTGGTTGACCGCGATCAGCGGCTTGTCGCTCGCCATGGCCAGCGCCTTGGCGGTGACGAGGCCGACCATGACCCCGCCGATCAGCCCCGGCCCGGCGGTGGCGGCGATGGCATCGACCTGGTCCAGCGTCATGCCGGCGTCGGCCAGCGTCGCCGCGATCAGCGGGGCGAGCCGCTCGGCATGGGCGCGGGCGGCGATCTCGGGCACGACGCCGCCGTAGGGGCCGTGCGCGTCGTCCTGCGAGGCGATGCGCTGAGCGAGGATCGTCCGGTCGCTCGTCACCAGCGCCGCGGCGGTCTCGTCGCAGGATGATTCGATGCCTAGAACTGTCCTCATGGTTTTCATTGTCTTTGGCCGCACTTCCCCTGGACGACATTGACGGGTAGCACAAGCCGCCGATGACCAACGATGAACAACACGCGCGCTTCCGCCTCGGCACCCGCCGGTCGCCCCTCGCCATGGCCCAGGCCCACGAGGCGCGGGACCGGCTGGCCGCGGCGCACGCAATTGATCCGGCGCATATAGAGATCGTTCCCGTCACTGCCAGCGGTGATCGCATCCAGGACCGCGCTCTCGCCGAGATCGGGGGCAAGGCGCTCTGGACCAAGGAGCTCGACGCCTGGCTCGACGCCGGCGAGATCGACTTCGCGGTCCACTCCGCCAAGGACGTGGAGACGATCCGGCCCGAGGCCTTCGTTATCGGCGCGATCCTCCCGCGCGAGGACGTGCGCGACGTGCTGGTCGGCGCGCCCAGCATCGCCGCGCTGCCCCCCGGCGCGGTCGTCGGCACCAGCGCCCCGCGCCGCGCCGCGCAGCTGCTCCACGCCCGGCCGGACTGCACGGTGGTGACCTTCCGCGGCAACGTCGCCACCCGCCTGTCGCGGCTGGCGGCGGGCGAGGCGGACGCGACCTTCCTGGCCGCGGCCGGGCTCAAGCGCCTGGGCGAGAGCGGCACCGGCCATCCGCTGGCGGCCGAGGACTGGCTCCCCGCCCCGGCGCAGGCGGCGATCATGATCGAGTGCCGCGCCGACGACGCGCGCACCCGCGCCTTCCTGGCCGCCATCGACCACGCCGAGAGCCGCGCGCAGGTCCTGGCCGAGCGGGCCCTGCTGGCGGGGCTCGGCGGCAATTGCCACAGCCCCATAGCGGTGCTGACCCGTAGCGAGGGCGCGGCGCTGGTCATGCGCGCGGCGCTCTACAGCCCCGACGGCGCCGAGCACGTCACCGGCGAGGCGCGCTTCGCAGCGGACGACGCCCAAGGACCGGCGCGCCTCGCCGCCGACCTGCTGGAGCGCGCCGTGCCCGCCATCGCGGTACACTTCGCCGGTCCCGCGCAGGCGTGAGCGAGGCACCCGCCCGGGTGCCGCTGCGGGTCCTGGTCCTGCGGCCGGAGCCCGGCGCCGCGGCCACCCACGCCGCCGCGCGGGCCCGGGGGCTGCGCGCCGAGGCCTTTCCGCTCTTCGCGGTCCGCCCGCTTGCCTGGCAGCCGGTGCCCCCCGGCGACGTCGATGCGCTGCTGCTGGGCAGCGCCAACGCGCTGCGCCATGGCGGCGCGGCGCTGGCGGCCTATCGCGGGCTCCCCGCCTATGCCGTGGGCGAGACCACCGCCCTCGCCGCGCGGGCCGCCGGGCTCGAGGTCGTGGCCGCCGGCGCGGGCGGGCTCCAGACCCTGGTCGAGGGGCTCGCGCCGCGCCATCGCCGCCTGCTCCGGCTCGCCGGGCGCGAGCGCGTCGCCCTCACCGTGCCCCCAGGGGTCTCGGTCACCACGCGCGAGGTCTACGCCAGCGAGCCGCTCGCCCCGTCGCCCGGGCTGCTCGCGGCGCTGTCCGGCCCGGCGCTGGCGCTGCTCCACTCGGGAGAGGCCGCGGCCCGCTTCGCGCAAGTCTGCGAGGCGGCGGCAATCGACCGCAGCCAGGTTGCCCTCGCCGCGATCGGCCCTCGCGTGGCCGCGCGCGCCGGTACCGGCTGGGCCGCCCTGCGCTGCGCCGCCGCTCCCCACGACGCCGCATTGCTGGCCTTGGCGGTGGAGATGTGCCAAGAAGCCGCTCCCGGACAGTAACTGCCAGAAAAAGGCCCCGATGCAGGATACCACCGCGCCGGTCACAACGGTCGCCCCTCGCAGGCGCTCGGCGGGCCTGACCCTCTTCGTGGCGCTGGTCGCCTTCGTGCTCGGCGCCGGCCTGGTCGCCTGGCTGGCGACGCGCGGCTACCTTCCCGCGATGCTGGAGCTCCCGGCAGCCCGCACCGTCCAGACGGTTGTGCCGCCCGCGCCGGCCGGAGCCCCGGCGCAACTGGCCCAGGTCGCCACCGTGGAGGGCCGCCTGGCGATGCTGGAGGACCGCCTCTCGCGCGTGGATCTCCAGACCCATGCGGCGGCCGGCAACGCTGGACGGGCCGAGGGCCTGCTGATCGCCTTCGCCGCGCGCCGCATGGTCGACCGGGGCGAGCCGCTGGGCTACGTCGCCGACCAGCTCCGCCTGCGCTTCATGAACGCCCAGCCGCGCGCGGTGGAGACGATCATCGCCTTCGCCGCCAACCCGGTCACCATCGACGGGCTGAGCGCAAGGCTGGAGGCGCTCTCGCCCGAGCTGACGATCACGGCCACCGACAAGAGCCTGTGGGACCGAGTCCGCCACGAGTTCGGCTCGCTCTTCATCGTGCGCCGCGATTCCGGCACGCTGGCGAGCCCGGCCGCGCGCATCGAGCGCGCCCGCGTGATGCTCACCGCGCGGCGGATCGACGCCGCCATCGGCGAGGTCGAACGCCTCCCCGGGGCCGATGCCGCGGACGTGTGGATCGCCGATGCCCGCCGCTTCGAGGCGGCGCAGAAGGCGCTCGACCTGCTGGAGACCACGGCGATGCTGGAACCCAGCAAGCTGCAGGACGCCAGCGGCCAGGCGGTGGAGCAGGCGAGCCCCCTCGCCCCGACCGCGCCGCAGGAAGAACCGACCGAGGCGGTGACGGAATAGACGGGCCGAGCAAAGCGGGGGCGGAGCAGGCCGCCGACCGCGCCCGGCCGGGGGCTCAGGCCTGGAGCAGTTCCGGCAGCTTGCCCGAGACGCCCCGGGCCTCGTCCATGAAGAACCGCTTGAGCATCGGCGTGCGCTGCACCGCCCCCATGCCGAGCCGCCGCGCCGCGCTGGCGGCGCGGCCCGGCACGCCGAACAGCCGGGTCAGCCCGTCGGTCACCGACATGACCATGAAGGTGTCGAGGCCGCGCCACTTCTCGTAGCGGGCGAGCATCTGCGCGTCGCCCGGCTCCAGCCCCAGGCGCATGCCTTCGACCAGCACTTCCACGAGGGCGCCGACGTCGCGCAGGCCCAGGTTGAGGCCCTGCCCGGCGATCGGGTGCATGCCGTGGGCGGCATCGCCGATCACCGCGAGGCGATGGTCCACGACCTTGCCCGCGTGGTGGAAGCGCAAGGGATAGCTCATGCGCGGCGCCGCCAGCGAGATCGCACCGAGCACGCCGTGCATCCGGGCGGCGACTTCGTGGACGAACATCGCGTCGGGCATCGCCGCCACGCCGGCGGCGTCCTTCTCCGCCACCGTCCACACCAGCGCGCTGCGGTGGCGCCCCTGCGCATCGTCGAGCAGCGGCAGCAGCGCGAACGGGCCTGCGGGATAGAAGATTTCCCAGGCGGTGTTGGCGTGCGGCTTCTCGTGGAACAGGCCGGTGACGAAGGCGCGATGGTGGTATTCCCACTTGGCCAGCGCGAAACCGGCCTCGTCGCGGGTGGGCGACTGGCGTCCCTCGGCCGCGACCAGCAGCGAGCCGGCGACCACGCGCCCGTCGGACAGCTCCACCTCCACGCCGTGGAGGCCGCGGTCCTTGCGCAAGGCCTCGGTCCGCACGTGCCAGGCGATGGCGGGCTCCTCGCGCGCGGCGTCGAACAGGGCGAGGCGCAAGTCGCGGTTGGCGAACATGCGGCCGAGCGAGCCTTCCTCGGGCTTGGGCGTGAAGTCGATGCGCCCCGGCTTCATGCCGTCGGTCACCGCGATCGAATCGATCGGGCAGCCCAGCGCCTCCAGTCGGTCCGCGAGCCCCACGTTGGTGAACAGGTTCCAGCTCGCGGTCGAGATCGCAGACGCCCGCCCGTCCGCGCCTTCGGCCACCAGGTCGGCGGGATCGGCGCGGTCGATGACGTGGCTGGTGATCCCGGCCCGGGCAGCGGCGAGCGCCAGCGTCATGCCGACGAGGCCGCCGCCCAGGATGATCAGGTCGCGGCGGTCAGCCGCGGCGTGTGCAGTCGTGATCGAATCGCTCATCGCGAGCAGCTATCGGACTCCCCGGCGTAGATGTCGAGACACCTGCCGTCCCAGGTCCCCGCCGGCTCGGAAAGCCCGACGAGCCCGGCCAGGGTGGGCGCGATGTCGACCGTCTCGACCGGCTGGGCCTGCTCCATGCGGACCATGCCCTTGCGCCAGAACAGCATCGGCACGCGGCGATCGTAGTCCCACGGACTGCCGTGCGTGGCGGTATAGCCGGGCTGCGGCCGGGTGCCGGGCACCACCGCGCGCCGGGTCATCATCAGCACCTCGCCCGAGCGCTCCGGATCGAACGAGGCGGCGACGCGCTCGATCTCCGTCCAGTCCTGCGGCTGGCCGCTGGGCACCTTGACTGTCTTCAGCTCGTCGGCGGTGTAGACGCCGGAGATCTGCGGGTTGGCCTTCAGCTCGGCCACCAGTTCGGCGATGACCTTCTTGCGCTGCGCCGGGGTGAGCCCGGCGTTGAGCCAGATGTCGCCCGATCCGCCGGCGCCGTAGAGCAGCGGGCCGTCCTTGACGGTGATCCTGGTCGCCTGCGCAACGGAGGCCGACAGCGCCTCCGCCGTCAGCGCAGGATCGAGGCGGCTGGCCTCCGGCACGCCCTGCAGCTTCATCCGCTCGGGGGCGTCGGCGCCGCCGTGGTCGGCGCTGAGCACGACCACGTAGTCCAGCCCGCGGGCATCAAGCGCGTCGAGCAGGGTGCCGACGGTCTGGTCCAGCACGTTCATCTGGATGCACATCTCCACGCCTTCGGTGCCGTAGGCGTGGCCGACCTTGTCGGTCGCCGAGTAGCTGACCGAGAGCACGTCCGGCACGTCGTCCTGGCCGAGCGGCATCTCGTCCAGCAGGCGCACCGCCATGTCGGTGGTGGCCTGGTCGAGGCGCGGGCTGTTGGCAAAGCCCTTCATGTCGCCGGCCTTCAGCGGGAAGCGGTAGGTGCCGATGGTGAAGCCGCCCATGTCGGTCGGGCGGTCCACCGCGCCGCACCAGCCCGGGACCGGCAGGTCGCCGGCACCCGCCGCGACCGTCTTCGCCAGCGCCTCGTTCTCGGCCAGCGCCGCGGGCGAGAGCTTGCGGTCCTCGAAGGTCACGAAGCCCTTGCCCTTGATCCAGTAGGCGGCATCGGCGGTGTGGCCGCTCATCATCACGACCGCGCGGTCCTTGGCGGAGACGGCGACGTTGAGGCTGGCCGGGTTGTTCTTCTTGAGCAGGTCCCCCAGCGTCGGCGCCTTGAGGTGCGCCGGGCTGATGACCGAGTCCTCCGAATTGCTCTTCGGGTTGCTCTCGTCCTCGGAGCAGTAGACCTGCTTGTCGGCGCGGGCGATGCCGGGGACGAACCAGTTGTTGGCGATAATGCCGGTGCGGCTGGGATGCACCCCGGTCAGCAGCGTGGAGTGGCCGGGGCAGGTCTCGGTCGCCGCGTGCGACTGGAAGCCGGAGGGGAACACCGCCCCCTGCAGCAGCCGCGACAGGCCCTTGGAATAACGCTCGCGGTACTGCTGGAACAGGTCGGCCGAGAACTGGTCCACCGAGATCGCCACGATCAGCCGGGGCGGCGCCTGCGGAGCCGGAGCCGGAGCCGGAGCTGCCGGAGCAGCGGGGGCAGCCTGCTGCGCCACGGCAGGCGTCGCGGCGCAAAGGGCGGCGGTGAGGGCGGCGGCGAGGGCGAGGGAGGAAAGCGGAGTGCAGGTTCGGCTGAGGCGCATCGAGGGGGAGCTTCCTTGAAATGTCCGCGCGTTGGGGGCAGATGCTCGCATGACCGGATTGCCGACCCAGCGCAAGGGCCGCCCAACGCCACGGAGCATCATGGAAACCCGCCGCTATCGCCTCCTTGTGACGGCCCTGTGTCATCTCGCGGTGCTGATGGGGGCGCTCCTTGCGGGTGCCGCCCCCGCCCGCGCGGCGGCGCCCCACATCGCCGCCGAGCTGGTCGCCGGCCCCGTGTCCGGCCGCGAGGCGATGCTTGCCATCCGCATGACTCCCGAGCCGGGCTGGCACGGCTACTGGCTCAACCCCGGCGACGCCGGGCTCGGCATGCAGCTCGACTGGGACCTTCCGGCCGGGGTGGCGGCCGGCGCGCCGCGCTACCCGGTGCCGGCGACGCTGCTGGTGCAAGGGCTGATGAACCACGTCTACGAGCACGCCTATGCGGTGCTCGTCCCGGTCACGCTGCCCGCCGGCGCCTCGCGCGTGCCGGTCCGGGTCAAGGCGCAGTGGCTCGCCTGCACCGAGCAGATCTGCGTGCCCGAGCGCGCCGAGCTGGCGACCGAGATCGTCGCGGGCGGCGCGCAGGATCGCTCGGCCACCGCCGCCTTCGACGCCTGGACCCGGGCGCTGCCCGCCCCGCTCGACGCCGATGCCGCCTTCGCGCTGGACGGCAAGGCGCTGCGCCTCGCCATCCCCCTGCCCGCCTCCGTGGCACTGGATGCGCCGCACCTGTTCGTCGCGCAGGACAAGCTCGTCGACTATGCCGCGCCCCAGCGCTTCGCGCGCAAGGGAGACCTGCTCCTCGTCACCATCCCCCGCGCCCGCTTCGCGACACGGGAGGCGGAGCGCATCGACGCGGTCCTGCGGCTCGACGATGCCGGCGACGGGATCGCGGTGACCGCCCGGCCCGGTGCCGTGCCCGGCGGCGGCGTCCCGGTCGCGATGGATGGGGCGGTCCCCCCCGACCTCCCCCCGCTTCCCCCCCTTCCCTGGTTGCTTCTGGCCGCCCTGGCCGGCGGTCTGCTGCTCAACGTGATGCCCTGCGTGTTCCCGATCCTCTCGCTCAAGGCGCTCAGCCTCGCCCGCGCCGGCGAGAGCGAGGCCCATGCCCGGATCGAGGGCCTGTCCTATGCGGCGGGCGTAATCGCCTGCTGTCTGGGCCTTGGTGCGGCGCTATTGACGCTGCGCGCGGGTGGGGAGCAGGTCGGCTGGGCGTTCCAGCTGCAGGAGCCGGCGGTGGTCGTCGCGCTGTTCGCGCTGTCCGCCGCGATCACCGCCAATCTCCTCGGCCTGTTCGAATTCACCCTCCCCGGCTTCGCCGCCGCCGGATCTCCGCAAGGCGCCTTCGCCACCGGCCTCCTCGCCGCCTTCGTGGCGACGCCCTGCACCGGCCCGTTCATGGCGAGCGCGATGGGCGCCGCGCTGCTGCTGCCAGTAGCGCCGGCGCTGTGCCTGTTCGCGGCGCTCGGGCTGGGGATCGCGCTGCCCTTCCTCGCGATCGCCTTCGTCCCCGCCCTGCGCGCCAGGCTGCCCCGTCCCGGGCGCTGGATGGCGACGTTCCGCCGGATCATGGCCGTGCCGATGGCGCTGACCGCAGCGGCGCTGGCGTGGCTCGTGTGGCGGCTGGGCGGCTATCCCGCGCTCGCCTACGTGCTCGCCCTGGGCGCGCTGGTGCTGGCGCTGCTGGCGCTGCTGGGACGCGAACAGCGCCGCGGCAAGCGCGCGTTAGTGCCGGCTTTGGCGCTCCTCGCCGTCCTCGGGGTGGGCATCGCGACGATGCCCCAGCCGCAGGAGCCCCGCCGCTTCGAGGCCACCTACATCGACGCGCGGCCCTTCTCGGCCCAGGCGCTCGCCGCCGCACGGCGCAGCGGCAAGCCGGTCTTCGTCTGGATGACCGCCGACTGGTGCCTCACCTGCAAGGTCAACGAGGAAGTCGCCATCGAGCGGCTCGACACCCAGGCGGCGTTCGAGAAGGCCGGCGTCGTCGTGCTGCGCGGCGACTGGACCCGTCGCGATCCCGAGATCACCCGCTACCTGACCGCGCAGGGCGCCGCCGGGGTGCCGCTCTACGTGTGGTACGACCGCAAGGGCGCCGCGCAGCAACTGCCGCAAGTGCTGACCCCCGCGCTGCTTGCCGACCGGGCGGCGCAGTAGGTCGACACCGGCGGCTAGGTCGCCGACACCTACTGCGCCGGCAGCCTGGACGCGATCTCCGGGACGGCCCCGAGCTGCGGGCGAACCGTCTCCATCGGGCCGACGACCACCACGCTCATGCCGTCGACCGGCAACTCGCGCCGCGCCGCGGCCTGGAAGTCCGTCGCGGTGAGCGCGCTGGCCCGACCGACGTAGCCGGTGAGGTACTCGGCCCCCAGGCCGAGCACGTCGAGGTTCGAGAGGGCCCCGGCGAGGCTGTAGCGCGTCGACAGGCCCAGGGCGAACGTGCCACTGAGGTAGTTCCTGATCCCCTTCACCTCGGCATCGGTCGGAAGGGTATCCTGCATGCGCCGGATCTCCTTGAAGATCTCGGCAATGGCCGGGCCGGTCGCCTCGGAGGTGATGTCCGCATCCTCGATCCAGTCGGATACCTGCACCCGCCGCGTGATCGTCGCACTGGGAGAGTAGGTGTAGCCCTTGTCCTCGCGGATGTTGCGGGTGATGCGCGAGGAGAAGTAACCGCCCAGCAGCGTGCTCGCGGCTGGGAAGGTCAGGTCGTAGCCCGACTTGGACACGCGCTTGCCGATCCACACCGTGGACTGGGGCGCGCCCGGGCGATCGATCAGCATGACTTTCGGCCCGGCGTCCCGCGGCACCGGCAGGCTCGTGGGTGCCGCACCCGCCTTCCAGCCACCGAACGCCTTCTCCACCGCCGCGCGCATCGCCACCGGCTCGAAACGGCCGAACACGTAGATGCGGGTGCGCGCAGCGCCGAAGTTCGCGCTATGGAAGCCGCGCACCTGCTCCAGCGTATATCCGGACAGCTGCTCGGCGGAGGGGAAAACGCGCCCGTAGGGATGGGCGGGGTAAAGCGCCCCGAGGAACGCCTCGGAGGCGATCGAGCCCGGGGTAGACTTGGCCACCATCAGGTTGCGCAGCATGTCGGCGCGCACCTTCTCCAGTTCCTCCGGCTTGAGATCCGGGCGCTGGAGCACGTCGGCGACGAGGCCCACCGCCTCGACCCCGGATTCGCTGAGCACGTCGATCGACGCGGTGACCGCGTCCACGCCGGTGGCAAGGGCGAGGCTGCCGCCCATCCCGGCAGCCGCCTCGGCCAGCTGGGACGCATTGCGCCCGCCGGCGCCCTTCTGCATGAGGCCGCCGGTCAGGTCGGCCAGCCACACGTTCTCGCCATCGTCGATATTGCCGGTGCGCACCGTCGCCAGGATGGTGACCTTGGGCACGTTGCCGTGCTGCGCCATCGTCACCTTGACGCCGTTCGCCAGCGTGAACTCGGTCAGCGGCGGCAGCGTGAACGGCTTCGGCGCGCCCGGGGCGGGCGGCGCTTCGCGTGCGAGGAGCGGCGCGGGGATCGCGGCACCGGCGAAGGCAAGGGCAGCGGCCGCGAGCGCGAGGGGAGCGGCGGAGACGGCCAGGGTCCGGAACGGGGTCATCGCAGCACTCCCTTACTGAGCCGCCGGGGCCGCTGCGGGGGCAGCGCCGGGCTTCAGAGTGATGACGGTGCGGTTGGTGGGCCGCAGGTACTCGCGCGCGGTCTTCCGGATCAGCTCCGGCGTGACCTTGGCGATCTCGTCGTCGAGCTTGTTGATCCGCCCCGGGTCGTCCTCGAACAGCGCGAAGCTGGCGAGCAGGTTGACGAGCCCGAAGCGGTACCCGTCACCGACGGCATCGTAGAGTTCCGAACGCGCCTTGATCTTGGCACGCGCGAGTTCGTCGGGGCTGACGAGATTGTCCTGGAGGTCCTTCACCACGCCATCGATGTCCGCGAGGATGGCATCGTCGGTCACCTCGGACCCGTGGATCAGGAATGCCGACCAGAGCATCGGGCCATTGTAGTCGTAGGCGCTGCCCAGCGGCCAGTTGATGCCGCCCGCGACGTTGCCGGTATAGCCCTTCTCGTTGACGAGCACCCGCGCCAGGCGGCTGTCCGCGCCCTGGATCAGCATCAGGTCGATCAGCCGCATCGCCGTCCACTCGGGCGTGTTCTTGGGCGGGACGTGATAGGCCCAGGCGAGCGCGGGCTGCGGCGCGAGCGGGTCGGTCTTTGCGGAGCGCTTCTCCTGCGTCTGGCGCGGCTCGGAGATGTCGGGGAACTTGAGGCCGGGGGAGGCCGGGATCGTGCCGAAGTACCTGTTCACCCAGCCCATCACCTGCGCCGGCTCGACGTCGCCCGCCACCACCAGCACGGCGTTGTTGGGCGCGTAGAAGTCCTTGAAGAACTGCTGCACCTCCGGGAGCGTCGCGGCGTCGATCTCCTTGAGGTCGCCGTAGAAGTTGTGCGCGTTGTACCAGTTGGTATTGGCGAGCTGGGGCAGGTCGAGCCACGGGAAGCCGCCATAGGGCTGGTTGAGGACGTTGACCTTGACCTCGTTCTTCACCACGCCCTGCTGGTTGGTGAGGTTATCCTGCGTGATGTCCAGCCCGCGCATGCGGTCCGCCTCCGCCCACAGGAACGTCTCGGTGGCGCTGCTGGGGACGGCCTCGTAGTAGTTGGTGAAGTCGAACCGCGTCGACCCGTTGAGCTGCCCGCCGTTGGCATTGACGAGCCCGATGAACTCCGCCTTGCCGAGGTTCTTCGATCCCTGGAACATCATGTGCTCGAACAGGTGGGCGAAGCCGGTGCGGTCCTTGGGCTCGATCCGGAACCCGATGCCGTAGTAGACCCCGATCGTTGCGGTAGGAACGGTGTGGTCCGGCGAGATCACCACCTTCAGCCCGTTGGAAAGCCTGTGGTACTCCACGGGAATCCGGGCCGGGGCAGCGTTGGCAGAAGCAGTGGGGGCAGAAGCAGCGGGGGCCGAAGCAGCGGGGGCCGTTGCAAGCCCCGCCAGAGAGGCTGCTGCGAGGAAGGCGGCGCCTCGCAAGGTGCCGGATCTCATATGGCCGAGTCTCATATGAATGGTGCTCCCCGATCTGTCCCTGTTCCATGCGGATCACGCCGTCGGCCGTTCACCGTCACACCAGAGCAGACTATCGCACCGTTCCTGGAACGCAACCGGGCAGTCGTCGAGCCCGTGTCGGCCATTCGCGGCGATCCGGCGCCGATCCCATCACTCCCGCGATCCGCTCTCGCTTGCACCACTCGGGCGTCGGCAGCACCTTCGCACCTGCACGAACGGGAGGAGCGCAGATGCCATTCACCGGGCCTGTCGAGGATCGCCTTGCCATCCGCGAGCTTTACGGCACCTACGCCGACGCCAGCTGGCGGGGCGACAAGGCGCTGTGGCTGGCAACCTTCGCCGAAGATGGCCGCTGGACCAGCCACTTGTTCGACGCCGCGGGCCATGAGGCGCTCGGCGCGACATGGGACGGATTGTGGAAGGACTGGGCCTCGGTCGCCTTCCTGTCCGAGCTCGGCTCCATCGAGGTCGAGGATGACAGCGCGCGCGTCCGCAGCTTCGCGCGCGAGGTGGTCCAGACCAAGGCAGGTGCCGTCTTCAAGCTGTGCGGTCGCTACGACGATGCCCTGGTCCGGGTGGAGGGCACGTGGAAGTTCGCCCGGCGCGACTATACGTTGACCATCCCCGAGTTCCCGGAGTGAGAGCGGCCTCGTCCTGATCGCGCTGCGGACTCGTAAGCAACCGTTTCGGCGATTGCGTGGATCAGGGAAACTCCGGAGTTTTAGCCAAGGCCGCTCGATTACCTCTGAAACGGAGCAGGTCTCCCGCGCGCGGCGGGACCAAAGCGATATCTCCCTAGGCAAAATCCAGTGGGAGCTTGCCGTGGATCTCATCTCGAACCTGATCCTCATCGACACCGACATGCGCCGGCGGGCGGCGATCAGCCACGCGCTCTCCGGCAGGGGCATCCACGTCGAACCGTTCGAGACCATCTCCGAGCTGGCCGGCGCCTGGCCGCGTTCCGGCGTGGTCCTCATCCACGACGAGGCGGGGCGGATCACCGAACTGGTGGAAAGCATGGCCCGGCATGGGGAATGGTTCCCCATCATCGCCTTCAGCGAGGAGCCGGACCCGCAGCGCATCGTCCAGGCCGTCCTCGACGGTGCGATCGACTACATCGGCTGGCCGATCGCCCCCGCCGAGATCGCGGATAGCCTCGCCAAGGCGATGGCCCGCGCCGAAAGCCTGGGCAATGCCAAGCTGCGCGAAGTGATGGCCCGCGCCCGGGTGGAGCGCCTGACGCGGCGCGAGCGCGAGGTGCTCGGCGGGGTCGCCAGCGGACTGTCCAACCGCCTGATCGGCGAACGGCTCTCGATCAGCCCGCGCACGGTGGAGATCCACCGCGCCAACATGCTCAGCAAGCTGGGCGCCACTCACACTTCCGACGCCATCCGCATTGCCATAGAAGCCGCGCTGGTGACCTGACGTGCGCGGGACGGGAGCAGCGCCGCGGGACGCTCACGCGCAATCCGTGGTTCCCACCGTGCCGCGGCATGGTCCCGTACCGCAACAGCGCCCCGTCCCAGTTGCCATAGGCGGCATTACGGTGGGCACCGTTGCAGCCGGCGTGGGAACCCCGACACTCCCGGTCAGAGCCGCGCGATGGCGTCGAGCCGTTCGGCCACCCAGTCGGGTTCGGTCAGCATCAGGTCGTGCCCGGTATCGACGTCCCACACCCGTCCTTGCGAGCGCGCCTGCAACAGCGCCAGGTCGCGCCCTGCCAGCGTCGAGGTGCAGACGAGATGGCTCTCGGGAATGGCGCGCATCGCCGCCTCGTTGGTCAGGGCCAGCTTCTGGGTGAAGCAGGCCCAGGGCTGGGCGGTGAGCCGCGCGTCGGTCCAGGCGCCAAGCTGCGGATCGGTCACGCCGAAGAACGCAGCCATCCCGGGCATGGGCGCCATCACCAGCTCGACCCCGTCCGCCTCGTGCAGCCCCTGCCGCGCGCCGTGGATCGCCTCGTAGGCATGCTCGTACAGCGACTCCCCGTCGCGCGGATAGGCGGCGTCGAGATAGACGCGGTGCCCCACGCGCGCGGGGCGGCGGTCCGCGGCGCCGGTGATGACCATGCCCCCGTAGCTGTGGCCGACCAGGATCACCGCGGTCAGGTCCTCGAACTCGAGCAGTTCGGCGATGTCGGTGATGTGCGTCTCGAGGTCGATCGCATCGCTCATCAGGTGGCGGCGATCGGCAAGGCCGGTCAGCGAGGGCGCATGCACCTCGTGGCCCATGGCGCGCAGCCGCTGCGCCACCGGCTTGTAGCACCAGCCTCCGTGGCCGCCGCCGTGCACCAGCACGAATGTCGCCATGTCTCTCTCCCCTTCCGCGTTGTGATCCACAGGTGATCGCATTGCAGGAAAGGTGTCAAGCCGCGCCGACGGCCTCCCGGCGCGCCGCGAACCAGGGGACCAGCCGCTCGATCGCATCCTCGATCTCGGGGGTGGAGACGGCGAAGCTAAGGCGGATGAAGCGATGCCCGTCGACCGGATCGAAATCCACGCCCGGCGCGGTGGCCACGCCGGTGTCTTCCAGCAGCCGGCGGCAGAAGCCCAGGCTGTCGTTGGTGAGGTGGCCGATGTCGGCCCAGATGTAGAAGGCCCCGTCGGGCGGCGCGATCCGCTGCAGCCCCAGCCGGGGCAGCGCGGCGAGCAGCAGCTCCCGGTTGCGCGCGTAGTGGGCAAGGTGGCCCTCCAGCTCGTCGCGGCAGTCGAACGCGACCAGGCCGGCGTGCTGGGCCAGCACCGGCGGGGTGAGGAAGAGATTGCCCATCCGCGCCCGCGCCGCTTCGACCAGCGCCGGCGGCACCACCAGCCAGCCGAGCCGCCAGCCCGCCATGCTGAAGTACTTGGAGAAGCTGTTGACCACCAGCGCCCCGGGCAGGCGCTGCAGCATCGACTGCGCCGCCGGCCCGTAGGTGAGGCCATGGTAGATCTCGTCCGAGATCACCGCGATCCCCTTGCGCGCGCAGACCGCGGCGATCGCGGCCAGTTCGGCGGGCGCGATCACGGTGCCGGTCGGGTTGGCGGGACTGGCGAGGATGAGCCCGTGGGGCGGCGGATCGAGTGCGTCGAGCGCCGCGGCGGTGACCTGGTAGCGCTCCGCGGCACCGCAGGGCATCTCCATCGGTTCCAGGTAGAGCGCCTTGAGCGTGTTGCGGTAGGCGACGTAGCCCGGCCGCGCCACTGCGACCCGCGCGCCCGGCGCGAACAGGCAGGACAGCGCCAGCACGAACGCCGGCGAGGCGCCGCAGGTCAGGATCACCTGCTCCTCCGCCACGTCCACGCCGTAGGCCTCGGCATAGTGGCGGGCGATGCGCGCCTTGAGGCCGGTGCTTTCCCAGTAGCCGCCCGGATCGCTGTCGAGCGCGGCATGCGCCGCGGCCAGCGCGGCTGCAGGCGCCCCGGTCGAGGGCTGGCCGTACTCCATGTGGATCACGTCGCGCCCCTGCTCGGCGAGCGCATAGGCCAGGCGGCCTATCGAGATGGCGTGGAAGGGTTCGACGGTGGCGATCATGGGCGGGTGCTACGCGCAAGGCGCCCGGCCTGGCAACCGTCCTGCGCGCAGATGGCGCTGCCCTCCGGCAACGCGAGCGCGGCAGGGAGCTGCGTCGCTGTCGCAAACCTTGCTCCAGGATGAACGATTCCGGCGATTACTGTGATGGGCGAATGCTGTTGGATCGTTGGGCGGGGGTGGCACAAGCTACACCGCAGAAGGAGAAACGTCATGAAGCGTTCCAACATCGTGGTGCTTGCCAGCGCCCTTTCCATCGTACCCGTGACCACCGCCACCGGCCAGACCGCGACGCAGGTCGAAGACCGCATGACCACCGTGACCGCGCCCCTCGCGATCACGAAGCCTCTGGCCGCGCAGGCCGGCGTGGCAGGCACCGTCGACGCCAAGGCCGGAGCGCAAAGCGCGACCGCCCCGCAGATGACGCGCGACAATGGGGCCCCGATCGGATCCAATCGCAATTCGCTCACGGCCGGAGACACCGGCCCCGTCCTCCTCGAGGACACCACCCTGATCGAGAAGCTGGCACGGTTCGACCGCGAGCGCGTGCCCGAGCGTGTGGTCCACGCCCGCGGCACCGGCGCGCTCGGCATTTTCCGGGCAACCGCGGACCTGTCCGACCTCACCCGCGCCTCGCTGTTCCAGCCCGGCAAGGAAACGCCGGTGTTCGTCCGCTTCTCGACCGTGATCCACCCGGCCGGCTCGCCCGAAGGCGCGCGCGACCCGCGGGGCTTCGCGGTGAAGTTCTACACCGACCAGGGCAACTGGGACCTGGTGGGCAACAACCTGCCCATCTTCTTCATCCGCGACGCGATCCAGTTCCCCGACATGATCCACTCGCTCAAGCCCTCGCCGGTGACCAACAAGCAGGATCCCAACCGCTTCTTCGAGTTCTTCTCGGGCACCCCCGAGGCGACCAATATGCTGGTTCACGTCTATTCGAACCTGGGCACGCCCGCGTCTTACCGCACGATGGACGGCAACGGCGTGCATGCCTTCAAGCTGGTCGACAAGGACGGCAAGGTCACGTTCGCCAAGTTCCGCTGGATCAGCCGGCAGGGCGTCCGGAGCCTCAAGGGGGATGCTGCCGCCAAGGCGCCGGCCAGCTACCTGACCGACGACCTCTACGGCGCGATCGCCGCGGGCGATTTCCCGACATGGGACCTGATGGTGCAGACGATGACGGCGGAGGAGCTGGCGAAGCTGCCCTTCAACCCCTTCGACGACACCAAGGAGTGGCTCGACGCGCCGTTCCGCAAGATCGGCGAGATGACGCTGAACGAAGTGCCCGAGAACTTCTTCCGCTGGACCGAGCAGTCGGCCTTCGCGCCCGCCAACCTGGTGCCCGGGATCGAGGCCTCGCCCGACCGCATGCTCCAGGGGCGGCTGTTCTCCTATTCGGACACGCAGCGCTACCGGGTGGGCGCCAACGTGATGGACCTGCCGGTGAACCGGCCGCGTGTGGCGGTGGTGAACAACTACCAGGACGGCCAGCTCGACATGGCGACGGGCAAGGTCGACGTGAACTACTTCCCCTCGGTGACGCAGGGCAAGACGGTGGACCCCTCGTTCGCGCCGGCACCCTACAAGATCGACGCGATCGTCGCGACCGCGCCGATCTCGAAGGCCGAGCCGTTCGAGCAGGCGGGGCAGTTCTACCGCTCGCTCAAGCCGGCGGAGAAGGCGGACCTCGTCGCCAATCTGGCAGGCGATCTGGGCGTGGTGACTTCGGCGCGCACCCGGGTCATCATGGTCAGCTACTTCGCGCAGGCCGACAAGGATCTCGGCACCCGCCTCGCCAAGGCAGTCGACGTGCCGATGAGCGAGGTCAACCGCGCGGTGTCCGAATACCAGGCTGCGGTGGACGCGCGCTACGCGGGCCGGCAGTGATGCTGGCCCTGCTCCTCGGCACGGTTCTGGCAGCGGCGGCACCGGCCGCCGCCCAGGCGGCGCCGCTGGCTGCCGCCGAGGCACCAGCGCCCTACGCAGATGCCACCCTGCCGCCGCCCGAACGGCGGCAGGAGCTGCTGTTCGAGGCCGCGAAGCTGGGCCGGACCGACCTGATCGCGCTGCTGGTGGCGAACGGGGCCGACGTGAATGCCTACGAGGCCCGGGGCTTCACGCCGCTGATCCTTGCTGCCTACAACGGCCAGGCCGAAACGGTGGAAGCACTGCTGCGCGCGGGCGCGGATCCCTGCAAGCCCGACCTCGGGCAAGGCAACACGGCGCAGATGGGCGTTGCCTTCAAGGGCGACGACCGGATCGCGGCGCGCCTGCTCCAGGAGCGGTGCGACGTCGATGCCCGCAACAAGGCGGGGCAGACGGCGCTGATGATGGCCTCGCTGTTCGGGCGCAGCGCCCAGGTCGAGATGCTGCTGGACAAGGGTGCCGACCCGGCGATCCGTGACGCATCGGGCCGCACCGCGGGTTCGGTCGCCCAAGGGCAGGGCAACGCGGCGCTGGCCACGCGGCTGGAGACGGCGGCCGGCACCCTCCGCTGAGGCGAGGCCCGGCGCCCGAGCGGACGGACCGCGCGGGACCGGGCCCATCGCAGACCGCACCTCACGCCACCACGCGGATTTCCTCCTCGTTGGCCTCCCAGAAGCCGGGCCGGCCTTCGCTTGGCTCTTCCGAGATGATCCACTTGACGATGCGGCGCATCGGCTCGATCCCGTCCTGCGGGCCGACCAGCCCTGGCCCGTTGAACACGTAGCCGAGCTGGACGAAGCGCTGGCCGCCGTGGAGCGCGCCCTTGTGGCGCACCACCGCGCGCAGCGATTCGGGCCAGATCCCGACCGTCTGGGTATAGGCGTCGATCACGTCGAGCACTTCGTCGAGGGTGTCGACCGGGATCAGGTTGACGGTGCGGTCGGCGAGGTACTCCCAGAAGTCCACGCGGTCGCTGGTGTGGCTGACGATGACCGCGCCCTCGCCCTCCTCGCCGCCGACGACGGTGTAGAAGTCCTCCGAGAAGCGCAGCGCGTCGACGCTGGTGCGCAAGTCGGCGTCGTAGCGCTTGGGCTTGGTGGTCAGCGCCTCGGGCAGGGTGAACATCGCGGCGTAGGCGGCCCGGCCCAGCGCCTTGAGCTTTTCGACGCCTTCGTCCCCGGTGCCGCACATGACGTAGACGATGCGGGCGGAGGCGCAGGCGGTCTGGTTGCCCACCGCGAAGTCGCAGGCGAGGCGGCGCGCGGTCTCGGTGATCGCGGCCTCGCTCTCCAGCGCCTCCGCGCCGATGATCGAGGCGGAGCGCTTCGGGTCGAGGCTGATCAGCTCGATCCCCGGCTGGATGTACTTGGTCACGTGCTTGACCGAGGCGAAGCCGCCCCAGGCGCAGATCTTCTCGATGTGGTGCGGCTGGTAGAGCCGGCTTTCCAGCGCCTCATCGCCGCCCCGCCAGTAGGCCACCGCGAGATGGCGGGTGATCGGGTGGTCGGGCGCCATGTCGACCATGGTGCGGGCGATGGCGCCGGTGGTGAAAGGGTCGTTCGAGGGCACCTTGACGATCGTGTCCCCGCGCGTGACCGCCCCGCGCAGCACCGTCAGCGCGCCCAGCACCGGCCCGTTGCCGGCGACGATGTGCAGGGTGCGCGCGCCGTAGGCCCGGATGCCCACCTTCGAGCCGTTGATCTCCTGCTCCACCCAGCGCTCCAGGTAGTCCACGCCGATGTTGAAATCGACCATGCCGCGGATGCGCTCCTTGTCGAACATGAAGGGCATGTCGTGGAAGAAGTGGTCCATGATCGGCCGCGTGGTGGGCGCGGTGGCGTAGGAGTACTCGCGCGCCTCGCGCAGGTAGTCGTTCCGGTCCACCTCCAGCCGCCCGCCCAGTTCGGCGAGGTAGTCGAGGATGTCCTCGAAGCTGAGGGTATAGAGGTCCTCCATCAGCCGCGGCGAGGCCAGCGGGATACGGTCGGCGATCCGGTGCGGGTCGGGCGCGAGGAACGCCATGTCGCCGCCGCGGCCGCCGAATTCGACGAGGTCGTTCTCGATAACCTGGCCGCGCAGCACGGCGTAGGAGATGGGTCTGGTGATGGTCATCGCGGGTCTCCGGTTCGCGTCGCGGGCTTACAGCCCAGTCAGGAAATCGATGGCCTCGGCCTGGGCCTGCGGGGTGGCGGCGCAGGAGATCTTGTCGTCCCCGCCCTGGAGCTCGCTGACGCGGGCGATCTTCTTGTCGAGCGCCACCGAGCTGCGGCCGCAACCGCACGGCGTGTCCCAGTCCACCGTGACGAGATCGCCGGTGACGAGCCCGCCCCAGGTCGAATCCTGCGTCATGTCGAAGAAGGCGGCACGCCCGGTCTGCACGCCCGCCCGCGGGAGCGGTCGGCCACTGTCGAGGTCGAGCTGGTAGACCGTCACCCAGGGCAGGACATGGTAGCGGTCGTGCTCGCACAGGATCGAGAACGAGTTCATCTCGGTCATGCCGTAGCCGGAGGTCATGCGCTCGAACCCGAAGAAGCCGCAGATGACCTCTTCCAGGTCCTCGGGCAGCGGCACGCCCTTGGCGCCGCCCCCGCCCATCAACACCGAATCGGGCGCGAAGCTGGCGCGGATGCCCTGCTCCAGCCCCTTCTGCGCGACGGCATAGAACATGTTCGAGGTGCCCATCGCGAAGACCCGCTCGCCGGCAAGCTGGGTGACCATGCGCTGGATGAACGCCATCTGCCGCGCCGGCGCCTCGGCCTGCGACGTCTCCCACTCCGCGCGCCGGGCGAGCAGCGCGGGCGGCGCCTCCACGCGGCTGCCGTCGCCCTGCGCGGCGGCGGCGCGCAGGCGGGCGGCGAGCCACATCAGGTCCGAGCTGATCTTGAAGTCGAAGGCGGTGTGCAGCTTCGCGTCGTCGCCCTTGCAGAAGGCCTCGCGGATGTACTTGGGAAAGGCCCCGGTGGAGGCATGCCCGTCGCGGTAGAGTGGGACCACCGCATGGATCGCATCGTCGATGTCGCCCGGCCGCGGGTCGGCACCGAAGGCCTGCGCCAGCTGCACCCGCAGCCCCATCACCGAGACCCCGTAGTCCGCCTTGGACTTCGGGAAGAACGAACAGGTGCCGGTGGAGCCCGAGGACGTGGCGACGTCTAGCGGGGTCTCCTCGCGCAGCTTGACCAGCCAGGAATCGATCGAATCGCAGGCCGACACGTCGACGCTACCGGGATCGTGCCGCGTCAGGCGCGAAAGCCAGGTGTTGAGCTGGCCGAACCGCCCCTTGGCGAGCAGCGAGACCGGATAGGACTTGTAGATGTCGTGCGGCATCAGCAGCGGCGCCATCGCGTCGATAGTGTCGAGCCGGTCGATCCCCTGCGCGTCGGCCAGCTTGGCGAGGACCTGGATCTGGCTCCGCCGCTCCTCCAGCCGCTGGTTCATCGCGGCGAGCTGCACCGCCTCCACATGCGCGCGCTCCAGCGAATGGATGCGCGTGTTGTGGTGGCCGAAGTGGCCGTAGGGATCGTCCATCCAGGCTTGCGCCTCCCGTTCGAGGGCGGTGTCGCGCGGCGGGGCAGTGGTGGCCATGGCGTCGTCTCCGGTCTGCGCCCTCTGGCGGGGCTCGAGTCGGACGATGCGCGCAGGGTCAAGCCGAAGCAACCAAATGGTTGATTGTTTCTCGCCGCGTCAATTGCTAGCCATCGGCAGGCAAGAGCAGGGAAGGACGAGATCGCCGTGTCAGCCGCCGAGAAGCCCGCGCGACGGCGCACCTACATGCCCGCGGCGCAGCGGCGCGCGCAGATCATCGAGGCGGCGCAGGGCGTCTTTGCGCACGCCAACCTGAAAGGCGCGCGCACCCGCGACATCGCCCGCGCGGCCGCGGTGAACCAGGCCACCATCTTCGAGCACTTCGCCAGCAAGGAGGCCCTGTTCGAGGAAGCCGTGATCCAGCCGCTGATCGCGGCGATGCGCGGCATGCACGGACGCAAGGAGGTCTACGAGACCGCCGCCGGGCCCGAGGAGATGGCCGCGCTCGCCCGCGCCTCGAGCGAGCGGCACCTGGAGGACATGGACCGCGTCTTCCCGCTTCTCGCCGCCGCACTGTTCAGCGACCCCGACCTCGGCCGGGCGCTCTACCGCGAGCACATCGCCCCGCTGCTGCGCGCGCGCGGCGCGATCCTGAAGGGGCTGACGCGCGAGGGGCTGGCGCTCGACTTCGTGGGGCTGGCGATCTTCGGGATGCAGATGGCGGTCGCGCTCGACCGGCACTTCGGGGCGGGCGAACTCACCGGCGGGACAGGCGATTTGACCGCGGTGGCAGAGCAGTTCACGCGCATGGCCACCGGCGGCTTCGCGCGGCACAAGCCGGAAGAGGATGGCGCCTGAACGGCGCGGGGAGAGGACAAGGAATGGCAACGCAACTCGATCACTACCGCCTGCTCGGCCGCTCGGGCCTGCGCGTCTCGCCGCTGGCGCTGGGCACGATGACCTTCGGCGTCGGCGCCGGCAGCTGGGGCAGCACCGAGGACGAGGCCCGCGCGATGGTCGACCGCTTCGTCGAGCGCGGCGGCAACTTCATCGACACCGCCGACTTCTACGGCCAGATGGGCAGGTCGGAGGAATGGCTCGGGCGGCTGGTCCGAGGGCGCCGCCACCCGCTGGTGATCTCCACCAAGTATTCGCTCACGACCGAGCCGGGCAATCCCAACGCCGCGGGCAACCACCGCAAGAACATGGTCCGCTCGGTGGAGGATTCGCTGCGGCGGCTGCAGACCGACTACATCGACCTGCTCTACCTCCACATGTGGGATTTCCGCACGCCGGTCGACGAGATCCTGCGCGCCTTCGACGACCTCGTGCGCGCCGGCAAGGTGCTCTACATCGGCCTTTCCGACACGCCCGCGTGGCAGGCCAGCCGCATGCAGGCGATCGCCGAGCTGCGCGGATGGACGCAGTTCTGCGCGCTGCAGATCCAGTACAGCCTGGTCGAGCGCACCGTCGAGCGCGAGATGATCCCGATGGCGCTGGAGATGGGCATGGGCGTGTCCCCCTGGGCGCCGCTCGGCCAGGGCCTGCTCACCGGCAAGTACACCCGCGCCGACCTCGACGCCGCGAAGGACGGCGGGAGCATGGACGACATCGGCTCGCGCAAGGCGATCAACGCGGTGACCGGCAAGCTCAACGCGCGCAACCTCGACATCGCCGACGTCGTGGTCGCCGTCGCGGGCGAGATCGGCTGCACTCCCGCGCAAGTGGCCCTCGCCTGGACGCTCGCCAATCCCGCGACCTGCTCCCCCGTGGTCGGCGTACGCACCCCGGCGCAGCTCGACGACAACCTCGGCGCGCTGGACCTGACGCTCGACCCCGACCAGCTCGCGCGCCTCGACGCGGTCAGCGCGGTGCCCAAGGTCTTCCCGATGGACGTGCTCACCGGGCCGGCCGAGGGGATGATGTTCGGCGGGGTGAGCGTGGCCCGGCGCTGAGACGCGCCCGCTCATCCTGAGCCTGTCGAAGGGTGGCGAACCC